>NZ_JBFTLP010000006.1:0-306593 GCF_056396505.1 Arthrobacter sp. 05T410
CTGGAACCTCCAGACGTTCAAATGTGGCTCTACCAGTCCACACCCCGCACCAGATTGCGGAACAGACCGTGGACCAGCAACCCACGAACCTCTTTGAACCCGGGGTTCCAGTCCTACGTCAGACGACCACCACACCTCATATCGTCTAGATCCCGCGGGGAGCCTAGACGAAAGCGGACTTTCCCGTCACGGCCCGCGCCACGATCAGTGAATTGATTTCGTAGCTGCCCTCATAGGTATAGAGAATCTCAGCGTCGCCGAAGAGCTTGCCCATCTCATAGTCGCTGCTGATGCCGTTGCCGCCCATGAGGGACCGTCCCATCGCCACCGAGGCACGCGCCAGCCGCGTGGTGGTCGCTTTGGCCATGGCGGCCTGGACCATCTCGAGCTTGCCCTCTTCCTGGATGCGCGCCAGCTGGGCCATCAGGGCCAGGGAGGCGGTCGCGTTGCCCAGGATCTCGGCGAGCTGCTGCTGGATGAGCTGAAAGCGGGCCAGTTCCTTGCCGAACTGGCGGCGCTTCAGCGAATAGGCGCGCGCGACGTCGAACGCGGCCAGCTGGATGCCGGCACCCTGCCAGCCCACCCAGGCCCGCGAATCGCGCAGGAGCTCGTTGGCCTTGGAGAAGCTGGTGGCGCCGGGCAGCAGGTTGGCCGCCGGGATCCGGACCTCGTCGAGGACGATGTCCGCGTTCTGCATGATGCGCAGGCCGATCTTGTTGGCGATCTTGGTTGCGGTGTAGCCCGGACGGTCCGTCTCCACGATGAAGCCCTTGATGTGCTGGTCAGCGACGTCCCGGGCCCACACGAGGGCGAAGTCCGCGATGGTGCCGGCGCCGATCCAACGCTTGGCGCCGTTGAGGACCCACTCGTCGCCGTCCAGCCGCGCGGTGGTTTCCAGGCCGCCGGCGATGTCCGAGCCGTGGTCCGGCTCCGTCAGGGCGAACGCCCCGAGCTGGGTGAACGCGGTGAGGCCAGGGAGCCAGCGCGACTTCTGTTCCTCCGAGCCGAGCTCGTCGATCATGCCGACGATCAGCTCGTTGTGGATCCCGACGAGCGCCGAGAGGGACACGTCGGCGCGCGCCACCTCGACATACATGAGCCCCTTGAAGAGCTTGGACGTGCCGTCCGTCTGCAGCCCGCCCAAACCGTATTTGCCGAGTTCGGCGAGCAGCCCAAAGGGAAACTCCTCGCGGTTCCAGTAGTCGATTGATGCGGCCCGGATCCGGGACTGCAGGAATTCCCGGACCTCCTGGTAGCGGAGCTGTTCGTCCGGCGGCAGCAGGTCCACGATGTACATGAGGTCGGCGTCGGGAAACGGCGGCTCCGCCGCGGCTTCGGATGCGGCGACGGCGGTAGCGGATTCCGCCGTGTCTGATCCCGCTGTGTTTTCCGCTGTGTTTTCCGCTGTATTTGATTCGGCTCTGTCTTCCGCTCTCGCGGCCGGTCCGCTGGCACGTCCTTGTGGCTGCACGGGCACGTATCCCTTCGTCATGCAACGCCTGCAGAGCAGCGCCGCCCTTCCAAACCCTTGGATGTCCTAGTATATTGCACAGTGACGGGGATCACTAGGCAGGCGCCGTGCCGGGCCGGTGGATCCCAGGCAACGGCGCCGTGCCACCGACCGCCCGGAACGGCAGCGCCCGAGGACTTCGAAAGGTGCACCATGACCGTGACTGAGGAATTCCGGGCCGCAAGGGACCGGCTGCTGGCCCTGCGCGGGGACTACGACGGCGCCCGCAACGAATTCCAGTGGCCCCGCTTCGAGGAGTTCAACTTCGCCCTGGACTGGTTCGACCAGCTCGCCGCGGACCCGGCCAAGGCGGACAAGCCCGCGCTGGTGATCGTTGAACAGGACGGGTCCGCGACCCGGCGCAGCTTCGCGGACCTCTCCCGGCGCTCGTCCCAGGTGGCCAACTGGCTGCGCGGGGCAGGTGTGCGGCGCGGGGACCGGATGATCATCATGCTCGGCAACCAGGTGGAGCTCTGGGAACTGATGCTGGCCGGCATCAAGCTGGGGATCGTCATGATTCCCACCACCACGCTGATGGGACCGGCCGACCTCCAGGACCGGGTGGAGCGCGGCGGTGCGGCCTGGGCCGCCGTCGGCAGTGCCAACATCGCGAAGTTCGCCGACGTCGCCGGCCAGTACACGCTGATTGAGGTCGGCGCCAGCGCCGGGGACCCCGCCGCTGCCCAGGCCAATGCCCTGCAGTACTACGGCGCGGATGCTGCCGCGGCCGGTACGGATTTCACCCCCGACACCCCCACCCTGGCCGACGAGACGCTCCTGCTGTACTTCACCTCGGGCACCACGTCCAAGGCCAAACTCGTCGAACACACGCACACGTCCTACCCGGTGGGACACCTGTCCACGATGTTCTGGATCGGCATGGAACCGGGCGACGTGCACCTCAACGTGGCTTCTCCGGGCTGGGCCAAGCACGCCTGGTCCAATGTGTTCACCCCCTGGATCGCCGAGGCGTGTGTGTTCATCTACAACTACGAACGCTTCGACGCCAGGGCGCTCATGGAGCAGATGGACCGCGAATCCGTGACCAGCTTCTGCGCCCCGCCCACGGTCTGGCGGATGCTGATCCAGGCCGATCTCACACTGCTCAAGAATCCGCCCACCAAGGTGGTGTCCGCCGGCGAACCGCTCAACGCCGAAGTGATCGACCAGGTCCACCGCGCCTGGGGCCAAACCATCCGGGACGGCTTCGGCCAGACCGAATCGACCGTGCAGATCGCGAACACCCCGGGCCAGCCGATCAAGATCGGCGCCATGGGCAAGCCGCTGCCTGGCTACGACGTCGTGCTTGTGGACCCCGCTACTGGTGAGGAGGCTGACGACGGCGAGCTCTGCCTGCGCCTCGACCCCCGCCCCGTGGGGCTCATGAAGGCGTACTACGGCGACCCGGACAAGACGGCGGAGGCTTTCCGTGACGGCTACTACCACACGGGGGACATGGCGAGCCGGGACGAGCGCGGCATCATCACGTATGTGGGCCGCGGCGACGACGTCTTCAAGTCCTCCGACTACCGGCTGTCCCCGTTCGAACTGGAGAGCGTGCTGATTGAGCACCCCGCGGTGGCGGAGGCCGCCGTCGTCCCCTCTCCCGACCCGCTCAAGCTGTCGGTGCCGAAGGCCTTTGTGGTTCTTGCGGCCGGACACCAGCCGGGCCCGGAGCTGGCCGAGGACATCCTGCGGTACTGCCGGGAGCACCTGGCACCGTTCAAAAGGATCCGCCGGCTGGAGTTTGCCGAGCTCCCCAAGACGATCTCCGGCAAGATCCGGCGCGTGGAGCTGCGGCACAGCGAGGAAGTGCGCCACGGCGGCGGGCCCGTCCCGGAAGGCCTCGGCGTCGAGTACTCCGACTCCGATTTCCCCGGGCTCAAGGGTCAGGGCTGAACATGGGAACACCGCTGCCGCGAGATCCGATTGCCGACGCCCGGCTGAACTGGGAGCGCCACGGCTGGTCCGACGTCGCCGCCCCGATGGCCGCCATCACCGCCATCATGCGGACCCAGCAGATCCTGCTCGGCCGGATCGAGACGGTGCTCAAGCCGTTCGGGCTCACCTTTGCCCGGTACGAGCTGCTCGCGTTGCTCAGCTTCGCCCGCAGCGGGGCGCTGCCCATGAACAAGGCGAGCGCGCTGCTGCAGGTCCACCCCACCTCAGTCACCAATGCCGTGGACCGGCTCCAGGAGGCCGGGCTGGTGATCCGCTCGCCGCACCCCACAGACGGCCGCACCACCCTGATCGAACTCACCCCGGAAGGCCGCACCCTGGCCAAACGGGCGACGGCGGTGCTGAACTCCGAGGTCTTTGGCCAGTCCGGCTTCGCGGACCAGGACGTGGACCAGCTGATCCGGATCCTGGGCACATTCCGCCGGAACGCCGGTGATTTCAGCGGCTGAGACCCGGGCGCCGGGCACCGGGTGAAGCCCGGTGGCCGCGGCTAAGATCATGAAGTGAAAAAACAATCCTGCGGTGTCTGCGGTTCGAGCGTGTACTTTGAAAATTCGGTCTGCCTGCACTGCGGAACTAACTTGGCATACCTGCGGAACGCCCGCGCCATAGTCGCAACCGGCAGTCAGGGACAGTACACCGATGAGTCGGGAGCCACTTGGCACCGGTGCGCTAATTTTTTGCTTTCCGGTTGCACTTGGCTTGCCCCGGAGGGCGGCAGTCAATGCTTCAGCTGTGAGCTCACGCGGACTCGACCGAACGACAGCGACGCCAAAGGCCTATCGCAGTTCATTGCGGCTGAGCGGGCCAAGCGTCATCTCATTGCTGAGCTCGATGGGCTGGGCCTGCCGATCATCACGCGCGCAGAAGACCCTGATGGGGGACTTGCTTTCGACCTGTTGTCCAGTGTCAAGGAAAATGTGGTGATTGGTCATGCTGACGGTGTGATCACCATCAATCTGGCCGAAAGCGACGATGCCTATCGGGAACGAATGCGTACCCAACTCGATGAACCGTACCGGACGATGCTCGGGCATTTCCGGCATGAAGTTGGGCACTATTTTGAGACGGTGCTGGTATTCAGCGATGACGGACGAACGCGCGAGGCGCGTAATCTCTTTGGCGACGACACCAAGGATTACCAGGCAGAGATAGACCGCCACTACAGCGAAGGCGCCCCGGCGGACTGGAATGAACGGTTCATCTCAAAGTACGCAACCATGCACCCCTACGAGGACTTTGCGGAGTCGTTCGCCCATTACCTCCACATCTGCGACACCCTCGACACCGCCCGGGAATTCGGACTCATCCCAAGCACTCCCCGGGGGACCTCTTTCCAGGAAGTTGTGGAAACCGAATGGCTGCCGCTCTCCCTTGCCCTGAACCAGGTCAACCGCAGCATGGGGAAAGATGATCTTTACCCCTTCGTCCTTTCCGCCGCAGTTATCGACAAGCTTGAGTTCGTCCACGGGCTGCGAACCTCAGCGACGGCCGCCGGCTAAGGAACGCCCCGCCCGCTGACCCCGCCCGCTGACAAGAAGGGCGTCCCGGCAGACAGCACGAAGAAAACAGTCTCCGACCCTTCGCTTCTTGGCGTTCGGCCGTCAGGGACGATGGCCCGCGAAGCCGGGCAGGAGCTATTTTGTGCGGGATCGGACCGGAGTATCGTGGTTCCGGCAGGACGGTTCCGTCCGGCCAGGCAGTAAGCAGTGCTCACAGCGCGTCCATTGGCGATCGCCTAGGAGTGGCCATGACTTCGCCCAGCGTCCCCATACCGCAGCCTCCCACGAGGCCGGTAGTCGGCAATTTGCCGGACATCGACTCCAGCAAGGGAATCCTGGGAATAGTCGAGCTGGCCGAGCGGTACGGCCCCATAGTCCGCATCCAGTTCTTCAACCGCAGTATCGTCGCCATCTCTTCCCAGCAGCTCGTCAACGAGGTGTGCGACGAGTCCCGGTTCGGCAAAGTGCTGGGCGTTGCCCTTCGGCAGGTGAGGCAGTTCGCCGGCGACGGCCTGTTCACCGCAGATACACAGGAACCCAACTGGCAAAAGGCACACCGGATCCTGATGCCGGCGTTCGGGCCTGCAGCGCTGAAGCGGATGTTCGCCGGCATGGACGACATCGTTGAGCAGCTGCTGCTCAAGTGGGAGAGGCTGGGCCCCACGGCGCGGATCGACATTCCGGACAGCACCACCCGCCTGACGCTGGACACCATCGCCCTGTGCTCGTTCAGCTACCGGTTCAACAGCCTCTACCGGGAGGAGATGCACCCGTTCGTCGGCGCCATGGTCCGCGCCCTGGTTGAATCCGGGGACCGGGCGCGCAGGCTCCCGGTGCAGAACAAGATCATGCTGCGCAGGCGGCACCAGCTCGAAGAAGACCATGCCCTGATGTTCGAGGTCGCCGAACAGATCATCAGTGACCGGCGGCGCAACCCCAGCCCGCCCGGCAGCGAAGACATCCTGGACACCATGCTCAGCGCGGCGGACCCGGTGACCGGTGAGCGTCTATCCGATGAAAACATCCGCTATCAGATGGTCACGTTCCTGATCGCCGGGCACGAGACTACCAGCGGCTTGCTGTCCTTTACACTCTACGAACTGCTGCGCCATCCGGGCGTCCTGGCCAAGGCGCGTGCACAAGTGGACGAGGTCCTTGGTACCGAAAGCGCCAGGTTCGAGCACCTGCCCCGGCTGGGATACCTGGACCAGATCCTTAAGGAAACGCTACGGCTGTGGCCCACCGCTCCGGCGTTCAACGTGACTCCTTACGAGGACACGATGCTCGGCGGCCGCTACGAAGTCCCCGCGGGCCAGCCCATCATGGTCCTGATCCCGCAACTGCATCGGGACAAGGCGGCCTGGGGCGAGGACGCCGGCCTCTTTGACCCGGAGCGGTTCTCCCCGGAACGGGCCGCCGAAATCCCCGCTAATGCCTGGAAGCCCTTCGGCAACGGGCAGCGCTCCTGCATCGGCCGGGGATTTGCCCTGCAGGAGGCCATGCTCTTCCTGGCCAAGCTCCTGCAGCGCTTCGAGGTCACGGCGGCGGACCCGGGCTATGAGCTGCAGATCAAACACACGCTGACCATGAAGCCTGAAGGGCTGTTCATCCACGTGCGCAGGCGGGACGTCACCATCGCGGCCAGCCCCCGGGCCGACGTCGAACAGGCACGGCAGGCCGAAGCCGCAGCGGCGGCCGCCGCGCCCAACGGCGTCCCGATCCGGGTGCTCTACGGTTCCAATGCAGGCACGTCCAAGGACTTCGCCCAGCGCCTCGCCAACGACGCCGGACGGCGCGGCTACAGCCCCACCATCGGTCCGCTCGACGAGGCGGCCGGCGGGTTGCCCACGGAGGGGCTCGTCGCGATCGTGACGTCCTCCTACGAGGGGCAGCCGCCGGACAACGCCCGAAAATTCGTGGCCTGGACCGAGGGCCTGCGGCCGGGCGCCCTCGCCGGGGTCCGGTACACGGTCTTCGGCAACGGCAACAAGGACTGGGCGAGGACGTACCAGGAGGTGCCCAAGGCCATCGACGCCCGGCTCGAGGCAGCCGGTGCCACGCGGATCTATGTCCGGGGCGAAGCCAACGCCCGCGGCGACTTCTTCGGCGATTTCGAAGAGTGGTACGCGGGATTCTGGCCCGCGGTGGACGCCGCCCTGGGGCAGCGGACCAGCCAGCCGACAGCTCAACCCGAGCTGGAACTGCAGTTCGTCGGCAACGTCCGGGACCCGATGCTGCGCCAGAACGGGCTGGCGCTGGGCACCGTCGTCGCGAACCGGGAACTGGTCGATCTGGCCAAGCCCGGCGCCCGGTCCAAGCGGCATGTCGAGATCGCCCTGCCCGAGGGGATGAGCTACCGGACCGGGGATTATCTGGCCGTGCTGCCCCTGAATCCCAGCGAACTCGTGCAGCGGGCCCTGGCCCGTTTCAACCTCGACTACGACTCGCACGTCCAGCTGACCATGGAGCGCGGGGACACCTTCCTGCCCACGGGCGCGCCGGTGGCCGTGGGCGAACTGCTGAGCAGCTACGTGGAGCTCGCAGTCCCTGCCACCCGCACCCAGCTCGAGGACCTGGCGGATGTCGCGGCCGATCCTGCCCACCGCGCCGAACTTGAGGCCCTGGCCCAGGACCGCGGGCGGTACGCGGCCGAGATCCTCGACAAACGCGTTTCCATCCTTGACCTGCTGGAGACGTATCCGTCATGCCAGCTGTCGTTCACCTCGTTCCTGCAACTGCTGACCCAGCTGACCCCCCGGCGGTACTCCATCTCCTCGTCCCCGCTCTGGAGCCCCGACCACGTGACCCTGACCTTCGCCGTCATCCAGGCTCCGGCGTGGTCCGGCCGCGGGGTCTTCGAAGGGGCCTCGTCCACCTACCTCGCCCAGGCCAGGCCCGGGTCAAGGGTCGCGGTTACTGTCCGCCCCTCGAACGCGGCCTTCCACCCGCCGCCGTCCCTGGCGGTCCCGCTCATCATGGTCTGCGCGGGGACGGGACTGGCCCCCTTCCGCGGGTTCGTCCAGGACCGGGCGCTGCGGGCCGAGGCCGAGGAGACGACGCCGGCACCTGCCCTGCTGTTCTTCGGCTGCCGCGCCCCGGACACCGACTTCCTCTACCGCTCGGAACTCGCGTCATGGGCGGACCAAGCCAACCTCGATCTGCGGCCGGTCTTTTCCACCGCACCGGAGGACGGCCTGAAATACGTCCAGGACAGGCTCTGGGCAGACCGGGCCGACGTCGTCGAGCTGGTCCGGCAGGGCGCCACGGTCTATGTCTGCGGCGACGGCAAGCACATGGCGCCGCAGGTCCGGGACACGTGCGCCCTCATTTACCAGGAAGCGACCGGCGCCTCCAAGGCGGAGGCCGAGGCCTGGATGGATGAGGTGGAGCGCACCCACGGCAGGTACGTGGCCGACATCTTCACCTGAGGCCGCCCCGCCGCTCCCACGGCCGGCCGGTGCCGCCTAGCGGTGGTTGAACTCCGGCTGCCGCTTCTCGGTGAAGGCGGCCATGCCTTCCTTCTGGTCCTCGGTGGCGAACAGCGAGTGGAACACGCGCCGTTCAAACAGCACGCCCTGGGCAAGCCCGGTCTCAAACGCGGCGTTCACCGCTTCCTTGGCCACCATCGCCACCGGCTTGGATTTGGACGCAATCACCTCGGCCGCCTTCAGCGCCTCCTCGACGACGTCCGCGGCGGGGACCACCCGGGACACCAGGCCCGCGCGTTCGGCCTCCTCGGCGTCCATGAAGCGGCCGGTCAGGATCATGTCCATCGCCTTGGACTTGCCCACTGCGCGGGTCAGGCGCTGCGAGCCGCCCATGCCGGGGAGCACGCCAAGGTTGATTTCCGGCTGGCCGAACTTGGCGTTGTCCCCTGCGATGATGAAGTCGCACATCATCGCCAGCTCGCAGCCGCCGCCGAGCGCGAAGCCGGACACGGCTGCCACGACGGGGATGCGGAGCCGGGTGAAGTCCTCCCAGCCGCGGAACCAGTCCGCCGCGTACATGTCCATGTAGCCCTTGGACTGCATTTCCTTGATGTCCGCGCCGGCAGCAAAGGCCTTCGCCGAACCGGTCACCACCACGGCACCGACCCCCGGGTCCGCGTCCATCCCGGCGACTGCCTTCACCAGCTCGTCCATCGTGGCCTTGTTCAGGGCATTGAGGGCCTCGGGCCGGTTGAGCGTCACGAGGCCCACGCGGCCGCGGCGCTCCACCAGGATGTTTGCGTACTGTTCCGTCATGGGTGGTCCCCTTCGGTGGTGCTGGTCTGGTTCTGGTTCTGATGTTGCGCGTTGGCTTCGGTCCGGGACTAGTGCCCGGCCGTGCCTGCCTCGGATTTGCCTGCTTCCGACTTTTCCCGGATGTCGGTGATGATGCCCGAGAAGTCCCGGCCGGCACCGCCTTCCGCGGCAAACGTATCGTAAATTTCGGCCGCGAGCGGCCCTAGCCGGGCCGCGACGCCGGTGCTCTGCAACGCGTTGAGGGCCAGGTTGAGGTCCTTGGCCATGAGCGCCCCGGCGAAGCCAGGCTGGTAGTCCCGGTTGGCGGGGCTCGTCGGGACCGGACCGGGCACGGGGCAATTAGTGGTCAGCGCCCAGCACTGTCCCGAGGCGGCGGAAGCGACGTCGAACAGCGCCTGGTGGGTCAGGCCGAGCTTCTCGCCCAGCACAAAGGCCTCACTGACGGCGATCATCGAGACGCCCAGGATCATGTTGTTGCAGATCTTGGCCGCCTGGCCGGCACCGTGCGCGCCGCAGTGGACCACCCGCTTGCCCATGACTTCCAGCAGCGGATTGACGGCCTCGAAGTCCTCCGGGAGGGCACCGACCATGAATGTGAGCGTGCCGGCCTCGGCGCCCACCACGCCTCCGGACACGGGGGCGTCGACGGCGCGGTGGCCGGCTGCGACCGCGAGTTCTGCGGCCTCGCGGGCCTCGTCCACGTTGATGGTTGAGCAATCCAGGAACATGGTGCCCGGGGCGGCGGCTTCGAGCAGGCCGGGCGTACCGCCCGTGCCGCGGTAGGCGTCAAGGAGGTGCTTGCCGCTGGGCAGCATGGTCAGCACGACGGCGGCGCCCGCCGCCGCCTCGACAGCCGTCCCGGCAGTGGGAATGCCGTGCTCCCGGGCGGCGTCCAGGGCCGCCGGCACGACGTCGAAGCCGGTCACCCGGTAGCCGGCCTTGACCAGGTTGACGGCCATGGGGCCTCCCATGTGGCCCAGGCCGAGGAAGGCGATGGTGCCGGTAACCGGGGCTCCTGCGTCAGACATGGTTCTTCTCCTTGTTGTTCTCCGCGTTGTTCTCTTTCGGAGAGAGTTTCAGTTCGCGCCCGCCCAGCGGGGCGAAGTAGGCCGCGACGTCCGTCCCGGTGACCTCGGCAAGGGTGGCGGGCTTCCAGCGGGGATTGCGGTCCTTGTCCACCACCTGGGCGCGGATGCCTTCGCGGAAGTCCGGGCCGTCAAGGAAGCGCAGGCCGACGCGGTACTCCTGCTCCAGCGCCTGCTCCAGGCTCAGGCCGCGGACCCGGCGCAGGGATTCCAGCGCCACCTTGACCGCCGTCGGCGACTTGGCCTCGATGGTGTCACCGGCTGCGGCGGCCTCCCCGCCCGCCTCTCCACCGAAGGCCCGCAGCCGGCGCAGGATTTCCTCGGCGTCGTCGCTGGAGTAGCAGGCGTCGATCCATTCCTGCTGTGCGGCCAGGACTGAAGCCGGTGCCGGTTCGGCGAATCGGGCCACAGCGGCCTCGGCCGCCTCGGTTTCGAGCGCTGCCGCCAGGTCCGGCAAACGGCCGGAGGGCACGAAGCAGTCGGCGAGGCCCAGGAACAGTGCGTCCGCGCCGCTCAGGTGGGCTCCGGTCAGGGCCGCATGGGTGCCGGTCTCCCCCGGCGAGCCGGAGAGCAGCAGGGTGCCGCCGACGTCGGGTACAAACCCGATCGTCGTTTCGGGCATGCCCGTGCGGGTGCGTTCGGTGACGATCCGTACGGAGCCGTGGGCCGAGATCCCCACGCCGCCGCCCAACACCAGCCCGTCCATGAACGCGACGTACGGCTTGGGGTATTCGGAGATGACCAGGTTCAGCCGGTACTCGACGGCCCAGAAGTCTGCGGTGGCGTCCCCGCCGTCGAGCATGTCCCGGTAGATGGCCACGATGTCACCGCCGGCGCAGAGGCCCCGGTCCCCGGCGCCGCGGACCAGCACCGCAGCCACGGCGTCGTCGTCGGCCCAGAGCGTGAGCTGTTCGAGCATCGCGGCGGCCATGCCGGCCGTCAGGGCGTTGACGGCCGCGGGCCGGTTGAGGGTCACGACGCCGAGGTGGCCGCGCCGTTCAAACGTCACTTCCCCTGCTTCCCCGGCCAAGGGTTCGCCTGCCGCTGCTCCACTGTCCGCTACCCGCGCAACGTCCGCCCCCATCAGCTGCCTTCCGGCATGATGAAGCTGGCGCCCTGGCGGATACCGGACGGCCAGCGGCTGGTGACCGTCTTGGTCTTCGTGTAGAAGCGGAAGGCGTCGGCCCCGTGCTGGTTGAGGTCGCCGAATCCGGACGCCTTCCAGCCGCCAAAGGTGTAGTAAGCAATCGGCACGGGGATGGGGACGTTGATGCCCACCATGCCCACCTGGACCCGGCTGGCGAAGTCCCGGGCGGCGTCGCCGTCGCGGGTGAAGATGGCCACGCCGTTGCCGAACTCGTGTTCGCTGCAGAGCCGGAGGGCCTCGTCGTAGTCTTCGGCGCGGAGCACGCTGAGGACCGGGCCGAAGATTTCCTCCTTGTAGATCTTCATGTCCTTCGTGACGTTGTCGAACAGCGTGGGTCCGATCCAGAAGCCGCCGTCGTAGCCTTCCACCTTCAGGCCGCGGCCATCGGTCACCAGGCTCGCGCCTTCTTCGACGCCGGAGGCGATGTAGCCTTCGATCCGGTCCTTCGCGGAGGCCGCCACCACCGGGCCGAAATCGGAGTCCTTGGCGAGGCTGTGGCCGACCTTGAGGCCGGCGATCCGCTCCTGAAGCTTCTCCACGAGGACGTCCGCGGTCTTCTGGCCCACCGGAACGGCCACCGAAATCGCCATGCAGCGCTCGCCCGCGGAGCCGAAGCCTGCCCCGATCAGGGCGTCCGCGGCCATGTCCAGGTCCGCGTCGGGCATGATCACCATGTGGTTCTTGGCGCCGCCGAAGCACTGCGCGCGCTTGCCGTTCGCCGCGGCGGTGGCGTAGATGTACTGGGCAATGGGCGTGGAGCCGACGAACCCGATGGCCTGGACCCGGGGATCCTCCAGCAGCGCGTCCACCGCTTCCTTGTCCCCGTTGACGACGTTGAAGACGCCATCGGGGAGGCCCGCTTCGGTGAAGAGCTCGGCCAGCCGCAGCGGCACGGAGGGATCCCGTTCGGAGGGCTTGAGGATAAAGGCGTTGCCGGCGGCGAGCGCCGGCCCGGACTTCCACAGCGGGATCATGGCCGGGAAGTTGAACGGCGTGATGCCGGCTACGACGCCGAGGGGCTGGCGCATCGAGTGCACGTCGACGCCGGTTCCGGCGTTGTCCGAGAACTCGCCCTTGAGCAGGTGCGGGGCGCCGGCGGCGAACTCGACCACTTCGATGCCGCGCTGGATGTCGCCCTTGGCGTCCGGGAAGGTCTTGCCGTGCTCGGAGGACAGCAGGGTGGCGAGTTCGTCCATGTGCTCGTTGACCAGGTCCACGAACTTGAGCAGGATCCGGCCGCGGCGCTGCGGATTCATCGCGGCCCATTCCACCTGCCCCTTTTCGGCGCTGGCGATGACGTTGCGCACCTCCTCGGTGCTGGCCAGCGGCAGCCGGGCCTGGACCTCGCCGGTGCAGGGATCATAGACGTCGCTGAACCGGCCGGAGGTTCCCTCAACCCGCTGCCCGTCAATGTAATGGGATAGTTTTCGAACCATGACCGAATGCTCCTTTGCATGTGACCTAGATCATCTCTGCAGCCGAATATACTCGGACTTCCTACTAATTTCCAGAGGACGGAGCCGGCCGGCGGCTTCGTCCGGGGGCCAAGTTCGGTAAGTTAGGGACTGTGAAGATTGCTACCTGGAATGTGAACTCGCTCCGTGCCCGCGCCGACCGTGTGGAGTCCTGGCTTCAGCGCACGGACTGCGACGTCCTGGCCATCCAGGAAACCAAATGCAAGGACGAGAACTTCCCCTGGGAGCTCTTCGAGAACATGGGCTACGAGGTGGCGCACTTCGGCCTGAGCCAGTGGAACGGCGTCGCGATCGCCTCCCGGGTGGGACTCGACGACGTCGAACGCACCTTCCTGGACCAGCCCGTGTTCGGCAAGAGCGGCAAGGACGCCGTGCAGGAGGCCCGCGCCATCGGCGCCACGTGCGGCGGCGTCCGGGTCTGGAGCCTCTATGTCCCGAACGGCCGCGCCCTCGACGATGAGCACATGCCCTACAAGCTCAACTGGCTGGACATCCTGAAAAACCACGCCGGCACCTGGGTCAAGGAGGACCCCGAGGCGCAGATTGCGCTGATGGGCGATTTCAATATCGCCCCCCTGGATGATGACGTCTGGGACATCGACTACTTCCGCTCCGAGGGCCTCACCCACGTCAGTGAACCTGAGCGGGCCGCCTTCCATGCCTTCGAGGAGGCCGGCTTCCAGGATGTCGTCCGCCCGCACACCCCGGGGCCCGGCGTCTACACCTACTGGGATTACACGCAGCTCCGCTTCCCGAAAAAGGAGGGCATGCGGATCGACTTCATCCTCGCCTCCCCGGCCCTGGCGGCACGGGTCACCGGTGCGATGATCGACCGCGAGGAGCGCAAGGGCAAGGGCGCCTCGGACCACGCCCCGGTGATTGCGGAACTGGCGGACTAATGGCTGCCGGCCAGGGAAGCGTCGTGATCCAATGACGGGGAGCATCTACCACGGACAGTCCGGGCTGCCGTTCTCTTCCGCGCTCCGGATCTACGAGCCCCTCGAGGCGTTCCCCGAACAGCAACGGAAGACCCTGGAGGCCGCCGGCGCCGGCCAGGCGTCCCGCGCGGCTGTGGAGAACGCCGAGCTCCTGGCGTCCCTGGGCCGCATCACCCGGCCCGACGGGGATCCGTTTCCCACCGGCCGGACCGATCTGGTGCGCGTTGTCGCGGCTCCGGCCAGGCGGGCCCCGTCCGGCGCAGCGCACGACGCCGCCGGGTCCGGGACTGCGGCCGCCCCGCAGCCCGACCGGTTGCTGTACTGCCCCAGCCAGCTGGTCCTCCGCGCCGGGCTGGCCGCCAATGCCCTGATGGAAGGCATCCACGGGCCCCTGGCCCAGCTGCTGATCCCGGAAGAACAGCGGGACAAACACCAGGAACGCATTGATGAGGTGCGCGCCCACGATGGCCTGAGCCGGGTCCACACCAGGGCGTCCACGTGGGGCATTCCGTTCAGCTGGTTCTGCCTTTTCCAGGAATCGGATCCCACCGACGTCGTCGAAGCCGACGGCCACATTGTGACGGTCCGCATCCGCGCCGGCATCAGCAACGCGCTGGAGCGGGTGAGCTATGCGGTGGCGCACCTGGCCCTCGCCGCGCCCGATCTCGACATGCTTGAGGACCTGACCCAGTTAACGGAATGGCTTGAGCTCTTCCACCCGGACTCGGCGGTGGAACTCGACTACGGCGGGGTGGCAGACAAGGTCTATCCGGATGATTCGCCGCTGGACGTACGCCTCGGCATCGAGTGCCTGGCGGAGGGGGACATGACCGGCGCCGCCGCGGCCTACCGCCGGCTGGCCTCGCGTTGGGTGCCGATCCGCCAGCTGGCCCGCGCGTCCTAGCGCGGCCCGAACTCCGCTAGCTGAGCCGCGTGGACTGGCGCAGCGGCGGCGCCGTCGTCGTCCGGATAATCAGCCGGTGCGGCGCCACAGCGGACTGCACGGAGCCGGAAATGCCG
The DNA here is from genome assembly GCF_056396505.1 of Arthrobacter sp. 05T410. Lineage (NCBI taxonomy): Bacteria > Bacillati > Actinomycetota > Actinomycetes > Micrococcales > Micrococcaceae > Arthrobacter > Arthrobacter sp. 05T410. Next base: position 14,881 of record NZ_JBFTLP010000006.1, read on the forward strand.
TCGAGCTCGTCCAGCAGCATTTTGGTGCCGAGTTCGGCCTGCTGGTCCGGGCGCTGCCCGACTGTGGTCAGGCCCATGGCCTCGGCGAAGTCGTGGTCGTCGATGCCGATGACCGAGAGGTCCTCCGGGACGCGCACACCGGCTTTGTTGGCCTCGAAGATGACGCCCATGGCCATCTCATCGGAGGCGCAGAAGATTGCTGTGGGCTTGGCACCGCCGGTGGCCCAGAGGCGGCGGAATGCCTCCTGACCGCTGCGGACGGTGAAGTCCCCCCAGAGGTCCCATTCGGCCCGGACGGGCAGCCGCGACTCGCCCATGATGTCGTGGAAAGCCTGGATCCGGACCCTGGGGACGTCGAAGTTGAGGTCGGTTTCGTCGTCGCCGTGCAGGAGCGCGATGTCCGTGTGGCCCAGCCCGATCAGGTGGCGCACTGCGGTGGCGGCCGCGGCGTAGTCGTCGATGCCGATGTAGGGGCACTCCTCGACGTGGCCTCCCACCACCACCAGCGGGATGTCGATTTTCTGGAGATGCTCGATTTCCTCGTGGGTGAGCGCCATGCAGAGGACCAGCAGGGCGTCGATCTGCTTGTAGACCATGGTCTTGCTGAAGAGCCGCTCACGGTGGCTGCCGTGGCCGCCGAGGTTGAAGAGGGAAAGGTTGTACTGCCGGGAGTGGAGTTCCCGGTCGGCTCCCTCGATGGCCTTGGAGAAGAACCAGCGGCTGACGAACGGGGCCAGGACGCCGATGGTTTTGGTCCGGCCCGTCGCCAGGCCGGACGCCGAGGACGACGCGACGTAGCCCAAGGATTCGGCGATGCCGAGGATCTTCTCGCGGGTTGCCGGGGAAACACGGGGCAGTCCCCGGACGGCACGGGATACGGTGGCCGTTGACACGCCCGCAGCGGCGGCGACATCCTCAATGCTGACGCCCGAGTGGCCGCCGCGCTGCGCCCGTTCCGTCCGTGCCACCTGTGCCCCCTAATTAACGGTCCGTGGAAGCCTGGCGGCTGCCCGCAGACGTGTTGCGTCCGCCTCCCCCCGGCGGCTGAATAATCCTGCCCGGCTGCTGCCCGGCTCCTGCCCGGCTGCTGTCCCCCTGCTAGGAGTGCCGGCTGGCCGTCCGGCGCGGCAAACGCCGGCGCAGCCGGATCATCCCGTAGAGGGCCAGCAACATGGCGAGCAGACCCAGGGCCCAGAAGAGGGCTGGCTGGGCGGTCACTTCCATCCAGACAGTGACCACCAGCAGCACCACGGCCCAAAAGCCGAGGAACCCGATGATGATGTCGAAGTCCTCGCCGGAGCGCACCTTTCGACGCGTCGCCGGCACGTGACCCTGGTTCTGCTCGTCAGTCATCACGCCTCAGTCACTTAACCGCGCCGGCCGTGAGGCCCGCGACAATCTTACGCTGGAACACCAGCACCAGGATGACCAAGGGAATGGTCACAATAGTGCCCGCAGCCATGATGGCGGTGTACGGAATCTGGTTCGGCTGCGCACCGGCGAAGCTCGCAATGGCCACGGTGACCGGCTGCGTTGCGTCGGACGAAAGCTGGCTGGCGATCAGGAATTCATTCCACGATGAGATGAAGGCCAGGATGGCGGTTGTGAAGATGGCCGGTGCGGCCAGCGGCATGATGACCTTCCGGAAGGCCTGTCCCTGCGTGCAGCCGTCCACCCGGGCCGATTCCTCGAGCTCCCACGGCATCTCCCGGAAGAAGGAGGTCATGGTGTAGACCGTCAGCGGCAGCACGAACGAGATGTTCGGGATGATCAGGGCCTGGTAGGTGCCCATCCAGCCGATGTTCGTGAAGAGCTGGAACAGCGGGGTGATGAGGGCGACGCCGGGGAACATGGAAGCGCCCAGGATGAAGCCCAGCACAAGGTACTTGAACTTGAAGTTCAAGCGGGCCAGTGCGTAGGCGGCAAACACGCCGATCACCAGCGACACCAGGGTGACGACGGTGCCGATGAACAAGCTGTTCAGCAGTGCCTGGCCAAAGTGGTTGCCGAAGGACGTGTCGAACGCCGTCTTGAAGTTGTCCAGCGTGATGTGAGTCGGCAGGATCGAGGTGTCGTAGGTGTAGCCGACGTCGCGGAACGCCGTCACCACCATCCAGTAGGCCGGAGCCAGGCACCAGAAGAGGATCACGACCGCACTGATGTAGGTCCGGCTCTGGGCCCACTTCTCGCGGTTCTGCGCGGCCTTCCGCCCCCGGTCCTGCTCTGCGCGCAGCTCGGTTGCGGCGCTCGTCGCGGCGGTCATTTCTTCCCCTTACCTGCGCCGGTCTGCTGCTCCACCACGTTCGCTCCGAGGAAGCGCACGAAGATGAAAGCCACCAGAAAGATGATGATGAACGTGATGGTGGACAAAGCCGCCGCCGCGTTGAAGCCCTGCCTGATCTGGTTGATCACCAGGATGGAGAGCGTGGTGGTGTTGTTCGCTCCGCCGGTCAGGATGTAGGGGAGGTCGAACATGCGCAGCGCGTCCAGGGTGCGGAACAGGATGGCCACCATGAGCGCCGGTTTCACCAGCGGCAGGGTGATCATCCGGAACCGCTGCCAGGCTGAGGCGCCGTCGACCTTGGCCGCCTCGTACACTTCCGCGGGAATCATCTGCAGGCCGGCAAGAATCAACAGCGCCATGAACGGCGTGGTCTTCCAGACGTCCGCGATGATCACGGCCCACCTGGCCGGCCATTCGCTGCCGGTCCATAGGACGGTGGTGTTGAAGAGCTTGTTGCCGATGCCTTCGAAGGCGAAGATGAACAGCCACAGCTTGGCCGTCACGGCGGTGGGGATGGCCCACGGCACCAGGACGGCTGCACGGACCAGGCTGCGGCCCTTGAAGGCCCGTGCCATGATGACGGCCATCCAGAAGCCGAGCACGGTCTCCAGTGCCACCGTCACGATGGTGAAGAAGAACGTGGTGCCGGTGGCGGACCAGAACTGCGCGCCGAGGGTTCCCGGCGGGCAGTCAACGGTTCCGCCGGACGGTGCCGGGCATTGCTGGAAAATCCAGTTGTAGTAGTTCGAGAAGCCGGCCGGGCCACCCTCAACGAAGAGACCCGTAGCGGGGTCCAGACCGGCATCCTTCTGGAATGACATCACAATGGCGGTGATGATCGGATACACGATCACTACCGACAATGCGAGGATGGTCGGCGCCAGCAGCCAAGCTGCCCAGCGCCCCTGCGTCGCGATGCGGTTGTCCTCCCCAACACCCTTGGGTGCGTGGTGGATCGGTGCCCCGCCCGACGCCGGTGCCTTGACCGACGTCGGGCCTACTTCAGTTGCCATGATGGACCTACTGTCCCGCGCTAGCGGACTCGATGGACTTCTGCATGTCGGACAGGGCCGCGTCTACAGTCTTCTCGCCCTTGATGGCCGAGTACGCGTTTTCCTGGATGGCCTTGGTGACGGCCGGGTAGAACGGGGTGACCGGGCGCGGCACGGCGTTCTCGATCGAGGTCTTCAGGACCGGCAGGTACGGCAGCTTGGCGACGAGCTCCTTGTCGTCGTAGAGCTTGCCGAGCACCGGTGCGAGCGAACCCTGCGTGGCGAAGAACTTCTGGGTCTCTTCGGTGGTGAGGAACTTCAGGAAGTCCACCGCGGTGGCCTTGTTCTTGGAGTAGACGCTGATCGCGGCGCTGTGGCCGCCGAGGGACGAGGCGCCCGGACCGGTCTTGCCGGGGAGTGCGGTCATGCCCAGGACGTCCTTGACCTTGGAGGAGCCTTCGGTGGTGGCCAGGTTGTAGACGTAGGGCCAGTTGCGCAGGAACAGCAGCTTGCCGTCCTGGAATGCCTGGCGGCTTTCCTCTTCCTGGAACGTGATGGCTTCCTTCGGGATCGAGCCGTCTGCGTAGGCCTTGGTCAGGTTGGCCATGCCGGCCTTTGCCTCCGCGGTGAGCAGGTTGGGCTTGCCGTTCTCGTCCAGCACGGCTCCGCCGGCGGAGTTGATTGCCTCGGAGGCGTTGACGGTCAGCCCCTCATACTTCTTGAACTGGCCGGAGTAGCAGCCGATGTTGTTGGTCTTGGCGATGGAGCACATGCTCATCATCTCGTCCCAGGTCTTCGGGGGCGTGGGGACCAGGTCCTTGCGGTAGTACAGGATGCCGCCGTCGGATGATTCCGGTGCCGCGTACAGCGTGCCCTTGTAGGAAGCGGCATCAACGGTCGGCTTCAGCATGGCCGAGGTATCCAGCGCCATCTTGTCCTTGAGCGGCTGCAGCCAGCCCTTGGCGGCGAATTCGGCGGTCCAGACGACGTCGACGCTCGCGACGTCGTAGCCGGGGTCCTTGGCCTGGAAGTGCTGGACGAGGTCGTCGTGCTGCTGGTCGGCCTGGTCGGTCTGCTCCTTGAAGGTGACCTTTTCGTTCGGGTGGGCGGCGTTCCACTTGTCGATCAGCGGGCGGACCACGTTGCTGTTGTCCTTGCCCTGAACGTAAGTAATGGGGCCGCGCCCGTCCAGGCCCTGCGAGGCGGCGTCGCTGCCGCTGGTAGTGCCGCCACCTCCGCCGCCACACGCCGAAAGGGTGATAGCCAAAATGCCTGCCGTGGCGACGGGAAGTAGGAAATTGCGGGTTTTCATACTGGAGTGCTCCTCGCTGAGTACCGGTGAAAAACGGCCGTACTGATGGTGTGCCGACCATCACAGTAATCAACAGGCAGTCCGGAATGCAAGCGTTTACATGAAACCTTTATGCAAAGGAGATTCCGTGGCCCGCCCGCCGGCCGGCCACCTCAGCGGACCCGCTCGGAACGGCCGAACCGCGACCGCGCGCCGGATCCGATGTGGATCAGCACCGGGGTGCGTTTGCCGATCACCGCGTCGAGCGCCTCTACCAGGGCGGAAACTTCGGCGGCGAGCCGGTGCGGGGCGACGCCCTGGCGCGGTTCCACCCGGATCTTGAGGGCCGGCTCACCGCTGATCTTGTAGGCGGCGACCGTGACGCCGGCCAGGTCGGGCCGGTCCGCCAGCGCCGCGCGGAGAGTCTGCTCCGCCACGCCGCCGCTGATTCCGACGTTGCCGGGCACCTCACCCGGGTCCTCCTCTGCCACGAGCAGGCTGGTCCGGCCCGTACCCTGTTGGGCAATCCAGGCGATCATCAGGCCAATCACCACCAGCAGCGCCACGCAGATGGCAAGCCACAGCCAGCTCCCCTGGCGGCGGGGGAATTGCGTCCGTTCGAACAAATCGAGCCAGAAGCTCAGGACGCCGCCGGCCCACTCATGCCACCACACGCCCACGGCCGGGACGCTTGCAAGCAGTATCAGGAGGACGCCGACGGCGAGGAGCAGGATGCCAAGGATGCCAATCAGTACGCGGTTCAGCGCCCGGGGGGTGTTGTTCATGCCCCCACCACCCCGGCTGTGGATACCTGGATCCGCACTTCCGGCATCGGCCAGGGGCCCATTTCCTCCACTTCCCGGCGCACAGCATCCAGGACGGCGTCCGGGCGCAGCGGCACACCGGAGGTCGGCCGGACGTTGACCGTGATCCGATTCCGCGACACGACCACCATCACCTGTTCCTTGGCCACGTTGGCGGCCAGCCGGGCCCGGCGCGCCAGGGCAGCGGCGATCACCTCATCGTCCACCACGACGGCGGCCCGGCGGTCCGGGAGCAGGTGGCGTGCCCGCCGGCCGGGCAGCACGGCATTGAGGAAGAAGAACAATCCGGCCATCGCGATCACAGCGCCCGTGACACCGAGCAGAAGCGGCGGGATTCCCGCCGGGAGCGCGACTACCCGCTCGGCCGCGGTCTGCGGATCCACGAGCCACGGCGGCTGCCCGATCGCACGGACCCCGGTCTCAAGCAGCGCATAGCCGAACACGACCATGACCAGGCCGGCCGCGATCACGGACACAACAGCGCGCGATGTGTGCGTCTCCCGTTTCACTATCCGGCCCATGCCCGCGGCGCCGGAACCCAACGGCGCGCTCCCCTGCACCGCATCGGCGTCGTGCCCGGCGGAGTCGATCCCGGCGTTCTGGGTGTCCTGGCTCAATGTACCCGGCCTCCCCCGCGCACGGCGGCCCCGCTGATGCGGATGTCCACCCGGCTCAGCTGCGCTCCGGTCAGTTCCGTCACGCGGCGCAGAATCTCGGCCTTGGCGGCGACGGCACGCTCCCAGATGGAACCGCCGAATCCGGCGACGCGGCCGGGGTCCCGGACCACAGCGGTGAGATTCGGGACCGCGACGGGCATGACAAGCGACAGGGCGAGCAGCCCGTCATCGTCCGACCAGTCGGCGCGGACGTCGTGCGCCGGGACACCGAGGGCCTCCCCCGCGGCCGCCCGGGCCACGCTCGTCAGGGCCTGGGTGCTGATGCGGTTGTGCCCGGCCACCGCGGCGCCGGGGATCGGCGCTTCTGCCGTGATGCTCATGAGGAGGAACGCCGGCCCGTGAGGGCGTCAAACACGCTTCGCAGGTCCAGCTTCCCCTCTGCGGCCCGGCCCAGGAGGGCGCCAATGGCCATGAAGAACAGGGAGCCGAGGAAGCCCCAGACACCGAACTGGAAGGACATGAAGGCCACGAAGGCGCCCATGGCGATTCCCACTACCGTCAGACTCATTGGATTGCCTCCCTGACTGGCCGGGCCTCGGCGGACGCGGCCGGTTTGGCCGGGCCGGGCACATAAACGTCGTTGATCTCGATATTGACCTCGATCACTTCGAGACCCACCAGTTCCCCGACGGCGGCGTAGACGACGGCGCGGACCTGGTCCGCGAGGGTCTGCAGGGGGGTGCCGTACACCGCAACAAGATCGATGTCCACGGCGACCTGCGTTTCGCCGACTTCCACGCGGACGCCTGCTGCGTGATCAGCGTTGCCGACGGCGTCGCGGATGGCCCCGAGGGCGCGTGAGGGTCCTGATCCCAACGAATAGACGCCGGGCACCGATCGGGCGGCGATGCCCGCTACCTTGGCGACGGCAGTTTCCGCTATGACCGTGCGGCCGGTGCCGGCCGGCGCGGACAGACCGTCTGTAGGACTGACCAGGGCATCGGGACCGGGCTGACCGGCTGCGAGCCCGGCAACGTGTTGACCGGCCGCAGGACCGGCGACGGGTTGAGAATTCTGGTATTCCATAACGCACTCCCCCTTCTCTTTGACACAACCCTAGTCCCTGCCTTGGGGCGCGTGGGGGAATCTTGCGGCGCCCGTTCCCACAGTCCATGCAGGTGGGGGCGGGAACGGGCGGCCTGCATCGGGGACAAGGCCAGCCGTCTGTCCGCCGCGGGATGTCAGCCGGGGGCCGACGCGGGCGTTGGCCTGGCCGAACCCCCTACTTGCAGTTGGTGGCGATCCAGGTCGTGACCGGCGCCATGGCGGCCTGGAGCTTTCCGCTGGAGAAGACCGTCTGGTCGGTGACTCCGGCAACGGCCACCTCCTTGAGGTTGGCGAAGTCGGCCTTGAGGCTGTCCGGGACGCGTTCGGCCGTCTCGGCCAGCTCCGTTTTGAACTGTTCCAGTTCCGCCGTCTTGCCTTGGGCGGCCGACAGCGGAAGGAGCGTGGCGCCGGTTGCCTGCTCCGAGATCTTGGAGCACGCCTCGGCTGCGCTGGTGAAGCCGCCGAACGGTCCCGAGGTCCCGCTGGGGCTCGGCGTGGCGGACGTGGAAGCGGTGGACTCGCCACCGGCGGACGTGCCCGCGGCGGACGAAGGCGCGCTGCCGGCTTGCGGGGCCGAACACCCGGTAAGCGCCAGGGCTGCGAGGAGGGCGGTTGCGGCGAGAGGACGGGCAATATTCTTCGAAGTCACGGTGCAGAATCACTTTTCGGTTGAGATTACGCCGCCTGCCCGGACCGGGCTGCCGGCGGCCTTGGTGTTCTTTCCCCAGCGTGCGAGTCTAGCCCGGCCGGCTGGACGGCCCCCAAACGGTCGCCGCCGTCGGCCGCCGCCCGCCTCCCCCGTCGATAAAGCGGAGCACCAGATGGGTGTTAAAGAAGAAAAGCACCAGTTCTCAAAGAACTGATGCTTCCCAGTGGTGGCTCCGACCGGCGTCGATCCGGTGACCTTTCGATTTTCAGTCGAACGCTCTACCAACTGAGCTACAGAGCCTAGGTGACATGTCACCTTGAAGGCCGGAACTTCTTCCGGCAATCAGAGCGACCCTGACGGGACTTGAACCCGCGACCTCCGCCGTGACAGGGCGGCGCGCTAACCAACTGCGCTACAGGGCCTTGCTTGTTTACTGCTTGTTCTTGCTGCCTGCGATATCGCTACCGCAGATTTTCAAGGCCTTTAGCCTACCAGACTTTTTCACCCGGTTTGACCAGTTCCTTGCGTACCCCCAACGGGATTCGAACCCGTGCCGCCGCCGTGAAAGGGCGGTGTCCTAGGCCGCTAGACGATGGGGGCCAGGACGCCATCCGTCGGAACATATCAGGGCAAAAATTAAGGGCCGAAGCCTGTCGTTTTTGTCCTTTCGGGTTCCTCCGAACTGGACTATAAAACTATAAGGGCAGACCCCCGGATTATCCAAAATCGGTCCTTCCCGCCGATACAAAGCCGGGCCAAGATAGGGGCGGGGCCGGGCAGAGTGGGTGCAAGATGGACTGATGGATGCCGTTGATGCCCTCAATGAGATTGCGTTCTGGCTCGAACGCGGGCTCGCCCCCACCTTCAAGATCCAGGCGTTCCGCAAGGCAGCCGGGATTGTCGGCGCCCTGGACCCGGAGGAGGTCGCAGCGCGGGCACGCAACGGCAGACTCAAGAGCATGAAGGGGATCGGCGACAGAACGTTCGAGGTCATCCGGCAGGCGGTCGACGGCGGCGTGCCCGACTACCTTGAGGATCTGCGCCAACGCGGGCAGCAACCCCTCGCGACCGGCGGCGCCGAACTGCGCTCGGCCCTCCGCGGGGACCTGCACAGCCACAGCGACTGGTCCGACGGCGGGTCCTCGATCGGACTGATGGCTGACGCCGCCCGGACGCTGGGCCGGGATTACCTCGCCCTGACGGACCACTCCCCCAACCTCAAGATTGCCAACGGCCTGAGCGCCGAACGCCTTCGGGAACAGCTGGACATTGTTGCGGACATCAACGCGGACGGCGGGGACTTCCGCCTCCTGGCCGGGATCGAGGTGGACATCCTGGAGGACGGCACCCTGGACCAGTCCCCGGAGATGCTGGACCGGCTGGACATCGTCGTGGCGAGCGTCCACTCGAAGCTCCGCTCCGACCGGCGCACCATGACCGAGCGGATGCTGGGCGCCATCAATGATCCGCACACGAACGTCCTCGGCCACTGCACCGGCCGGCTGCTGCAGGGGTCGAGGGGAACCCGCCCGCAGTCCGAGTTCGACTCCGCGCGCGTGTTCGCAGCGTGCGCCGGCAATAATGTGGCCGTCGAAATCAATTCCCGCCCCGAACGGCAGGATCCGCCGGACGAGCTGATCCGGCTGGCCCTCGATTCCGGCTGTCTGTTCAGCATCGACAGCGACGCCCATGCGCCGGGCCAGCTGGATTTCCTGCAGTACGGCGCCGAGCGTGCGGCCTCGAACGGGGTACCCGCCGAGCGGATCGTCACCACCTGGCCGCTGGATCGGCTGCTGGAGTGGGCCGGAAGCGGCAAATAGCGACCGGACAGCTGCCCTGGGCCAGGCCCCAGGGCTACCCAGCCCGCCGATGCCCAGTCCGACGATGCTTAGGCCCGGGACGGCTCCGGCCCTTCGGGCCTCCACGGCGTGGGCCTGGGCAGCCAGCGCGGGACATTGCTGCGGTACTCCTCGTACGCCGCACCGAACTTCCGGGCCAGTGTGGGCTCCTCGTACTGCCGGACGAAACCCACCACCGGGATGGCGCCGATGCCCAGAGCCAGGAAGAGCTTCGGCTGGCCCAGCAGGAGCCCCTGCCCCGCGACGGCCGCGGCAATGGACACGTACATCGGATTCCGCACGTACCGGTAAAGGCCGCCAACCACCAGTTGCCTGGGCGGGGCAAATGGCGCGGGGGTCCCGATGCCCTCGACGGCGAAATGCACAAAGGAGTTCGCGATGACGGCGGCGCCCGCACCGATCATCATGGCGCCCGCGATCTGCGCGGGCACCCCGCCGGGGACCGGGGACTCCACTTTCCAGCGGGTCAGCAGCCACGGCACCACGGCGGCGGCGGTTGCGGGGGCGACCGCGAAGACGGCTGTGCCGATTGCTGCACGCCGTCGTTCGCTGACCGAAGCTGGGGATGCTGTCATACCAGCAATCGTGACCCCGCCATGTTGAGCGGACAAGGGCCCACCGGCCCAACCCCGGGGACGGAGGGATCAGCCTGAGCTTCCCGACACTTCGCGTGGGGCGGCGCGGGGTGGCGCGGGGTGGCGCGGCGGGCGGGCGCGGTTCAGGTAAGCAGCAGCACGGCAAGGGTGACCATCACGACGGCGATTCCGGCGTCGAGCACGCGCCAGGCCGTCCGGCGCCGGAACAGCGACGTCAGGAACCGCGCCCCCGCGCCGAGGGCGGTGAACCAGGCAATGCTTCCCAGGCCGGCCCCGGCGGCGAACCACCAGCGCCCGGCTTCGCCCTGGGCGGCAGCGAGGGACCCGAGCAGCAGCACCGTGTCCAGGTAGACGTGCGGGTTCAGCCAGGTGAAGGCCAGGCAGGTGCCAAGGACGGCGGCGCGGCCGGCGGCGGGCTTGTCGCCGGGATTCTCCATCTGCTCCCCGCGGACCGCACGCCGGGCCGCGAGCGCCCCGTAGGCAAGGAGGAACGCGGCCCCGGCCCACCGGATCACGACGAGGGCAGCGGGCGCCCGGTCCAGGAGGATGCCGATGCCCGCGACGCCCAGCAGGATCAGCACGAGGTCCGAGACCGCGCAGACTGCCACCACCATGACGACGTGCGAGCGCTGGATGCCCTGCCGGAGGACAAAAGCGTTCTGCGCGCCGATGGCAACGATGAGGGACAGGCCGGCGGAGAGACCGGAAAACAGGGGAAGGATCACCACTCCACGGTAGGCGCCCGCCAAAGATGAAACCAGTTAAAGATTCTGCTGATACGTAAGATGGGCTAATGATGGAGATCACCCCCGAACAGGCCCGGACGCTGGCCGCGATTCTGACGCACGGGAGCTTCGACGCCGCGGCCGCGCACCTGTCCGTGACGCCGTCGGCGATCAGCCAGCGGGTCCGGGCACTCGAGACCGCCGTCGGGCGGCCGGTCCTGACCCGGGCGCGGCCGCCCGGACTCACGGAGTCCGGCGAGGCCGTGGTGCGCTTCGCCCGGCAGCTGGAAATGCTTTCTGCGGACCTGGCCGAGGAACTGCAGCCGGAGCACCCCCGCGGAGGGACGCGCCTGACGCTGGTGATCAACAGCGATTCCTTGCACACCTGGGCGTTGGCCGGCCTCGCGGCGGCCAGTGACAACGTCCAGCTCGAGATCCTGCGTGAAAACCAGGAGCACTCGTTGGACCTGCTGCGCGCCGGAGCCGCCGCGGCCGCCATCACGGAGACAGCCCAGCCCGTGCCCGGCTGCTCGTCGAGCAAGCTGGGCACCATGCGCTATTTGCCGGTGTGCGCTCCGGGCTTCGCCCGCCGCTGGTTTGGGGCGGGTGCGACTGGCGCGACGCTCGCCGCGGCTCCCGTTGTGGTCTTCGACCGCAAGGACGACCTGCAGGACCGCTGGCTGCGCCGGGTCAGCCGGGCCTCCCTGCAGCCGCCGCGCCACTATGTCCCGGCCGCCCAGGAGTTTGGCGATGCCATCCGCTGGGGCATGGGCTGGGGCATGATGCCCGAAATCGAAATCGGCGAGGACCTGCTGGCCGGCAGGCTCGAGGCCCTCGCCCCGCGAGCGCACGTGGACGTTGTCCTCTACTGGCAGCAGTGGCGGCGCGGCTCGGCAGCGCTGAACGACGTCGCGGCCGCTGTCCGGACGGCAGCGCGCGTCCTGCGCTGAGGCCATTCGGGATGTTGGCAGGATCTCGACTAGACGTGACCGATTCCCGCCAGCCGGGAGGAGGCGGGAACGGCTACATTGGCAGCATGGCAACAACCGCCGCATCCGGCCCCACTCCGTCCGCAGGCCCCCACGAAGGGTCTCCGCACGCTGCCCCCGCACCCGCCCCGCAACCCGCGCCGCCCCCTCCCGGGCAGCCGGCCACGATCAGCAGGCTCGGCATCGCCGCCGTCGTCGTCACCGTGGTCTTGTGGGCCTCCGCCTTCGTGGGCATCCGCGCCGTGGGCCCGAGCTTCTCCCCTGGCTCCCTGACGCTCGGCCGGCTGGCCGTTGCCGCCGTCGTGCTGGGCCTGCTGGTGGTGCCCAAGCTCAGGGGCCTGCCCCGGGGCCGCGAGTGGCGGCCCATCCTGGCCTATGGCGTCATGTGGTTCGGAGGCTACAACGTGGCCCTGAACGCCGCCGAACACATGCTCGACGCGGGCACGGCCGCCCTGCTGATCAACGTCAACCCCATCCTGGTGGCCGTCATGGCCGGTGTGATCCTGAAGGAAGGGTTCCCGCGCTGGCTCATCATCGGCAGCCTCATCGCGTTCGGCGGCGTGGCCGTGATTGCGCTTGGTTCCGGCCAGCGGTCGACGGCGGACGTGGCCGGCGTCCTGCTCTGCCTGCTTGCGGCCGCGCTGGCCGCCGTGAGCGTAATCGTCCAAAAACCGGTGCTCCGCAAGTTCCCGGCCGCCCAGGCCACCTGGTTCGGCATCATGGTGGGCGCCCTGTGCTGCCTGCCCTTCAGCGGCCAGTTGGTCACCGAGTTGCAGTCCGCTCCCCTGCCGGCCACCCTCGGCCTGGTTTACCTGGGCATCTTCCCCACTGCGATCGCATTCACCACCTGGGCCTATGCGCTCTCGATGATTGATGCGGGACGCCTCGCGGCCACCACCTATCTGGTCCCGGGCACCACAATCCTGATCTCCTGGCTGGTCCTGGGCGAGATTCCGACCATCTGGGGCCTGGTGGGCGGCGCGATCTGCCTTGTGGGCGTGGGACTGACCCGGCGCCGGTCCCGCTAGAGTTTGCCTATGCCCTCCTCCCTCCCGCCCGGCCTGCCGATCGTTCCGAACGGCGGGGACGGTGGTGACAGCCCCTTCCCGATGTCCGAGGCCGATTTCGAGGCCGCCGTGAGTGATGCCCTCGGCCGGATCCCGCCGGATCTGGCAAAGACCATGAGCAATGTCGCGATCTTCATCGAGGACGACTACACCCCGCAGCCCGGCGAGGATCCGGACACCGTGCTGCTGGGGCTCTATGAGGGGGTGCCCCTGACCGAGCGGGACTCCTGGTGGGACGCCGGCTCGCTGCCGGACCGGATCACCATCTTCCGCCAACCCATCCTGGACATCTGCACCTCCCGGGAGGACGTGATCGAGGAAGTCACCGTCACCGTGGTGCACGAGATCGCCCACCACTTCGGCATCAGCGACGAGCGCCTGCACGAGCTCGGCTGGGGATAGCCTTGTAGGCATGGGACACGACCACAGCCACTCGCATGGCATCACTGCCACCGGCAAGCACCGCAAGCGCCTGGTCGCCGTCCTGGCCATCACGCTCGCCGTGGTGCTCGTGCAGACGATCGGTGCGGTGGTCTCCGGATCCCTGGCCCTGCTCGCCGATGCCGGACACATGCTCTCGGACGCCGCCGGCGTCTTCATCGCCCTGCTGGCCGCATGGATCGCCACCCGGCCCGCCAGCGACCTGCGCACTTACGGTTACCAGCGCGCCGAAGTTCTGGCGGCGCTGGCGAACGCACTGGTCCTGATCGTCATCTCGGTGGTCATCTTCACCGAGGCCATCCGCAGGCTCGGCACCACCCCCGAGGTCCACACCGACGTCATGCTCGCCGCGGCGGTCCTCGGCGCCGTCGCCAACCTGGTCTCCCTGCTGATCCTGCGCGGCGCCCAGAAGGAAAGCCTGAACGTCCGCGGCGCCTACCTCGAAGTCCTGGGGGATCTGCTGGGGTCCTTTGCCGTCATCGCGGCGGCGGTGGTCATCATGGTCACCGGGTTCCAGGCGGCCGACACCATTGCCTCGATCCTTATCGCCCTCATGATCCTGCCCCGGGCCTGGCACCTGCTGCGCGACGTCGTCGACGTGCTCCTCGAGGCCACGCCCAAGGGCGTGGACGTTCAGATGATCCGCGACCACATCCTTGCGGTGGACGGCGTGGTATCCGTCCACGACATCCACATCTGGACCATTACCTCCGGTGTCCCCGTCTTCTCCGCCCACGTGGTGGTGGAAGACGCAGCGCTCGGCGCCAAAGGCGCCGACCGGGTTCTGGACAAACTCACCAGCTGCCTTGGCTCCCATTTCGACACCGAACACTGCACGTTCCAGCTCGAGCCCACCACGCATTCAGAGCACGAGGCCCACCAGCACGCCTGACCGTCGGCAGGACACACCCGTCACGGACGTGGCCAAATGACACTCGTGTTGTTTATGTTATTCATGTGACTCGTGTTGCCAAAGTAGCCTTCGGCACGTAGCCTCATGCCTGCTGGGTGATCCGCAGAGGGCTTTCACGCGCCAAATCCGACCTCGCTCACTCCAGCCTGAGACTTCAGCGAGGTTGCCCATGAGTTGGATCCGATCCGGCCGCAAGACGGCTGTGCTCTGCACCGCCGTCGTCCTCCTCGGAACGCTCGCGCTCCCGGCCCAGGCCGCGCCGCTGATTTCTTCGCAGATTTCTGCGCAGGGGCGCCCGCCGCAGGAGACTGCCGGCCGGGTTCCGGCGTCGCCGGAGATCCCCTCACCGGAAGAGATCGCTGCCGCCAAGTCCAGTGCGAGCTCGACGGCGGCAGAGGTCACCAGGATCGACGGGCTTCTGGCCGACGCGTCGGCCGGCCAGGAAACCAGCCTCGCCGCATCCCTGCAAGCAAACAACGCGTACGGCGAGGCCCTCGTGGAGCTGGCCACACGCCGTGACGCGGCGGCTGTGGCGGCCGCCAGGGCTGCCGCCGCCGGGGCAGAACAGGCCAAAACCCGCAAACAGCTGGGCCAGCTGGCCGGTGACCTGTACCGCAACGGCGGGCTGAACCCGGCCCTCAGCAGCTTTGTCAGCGGCTCCGGGCGGGCCCTGGAGGATGCCGCCACGCTGGAGGCTGTAACGGCCGGACGCGCGCGGGCCTTCGAGTCCGCGGAAAACGCGGCCACGGCCGCGCAGTCCCTGACCGAAGCCGCAGCGGACGCCAACCGCGCCGCCGACGAGGCCGCCGCGACTGCTGCGGACCGCAAGGCCGACGCCGGCCGCGCCGACGCCGCCCAGCGCCAGGTCGTGGCCGATGCCAAAGCGCAGCGCAGCGCGCTCGTGGACCAGCTGGCAAGCCTGAGAAACACCACCGCGGCGCTGGAATCGGCCCGGGTGGACGCCCTCGACCGCCAGCGCCAGCAGGCTCGGCTCGCAGCACTGACCGCGGCGGCAGGTCCCGCGCCGCAGCCTGGCACGGGTTCACAGCCGGCACCGGCAGCACCTGGACGGGACGATTCAGCCGCAGGACAGCCAGCCGCTCCCGCTCCCGCCGACGTGCCGGCCCCCGCTGCAGCGCCCGCACCGGCGCCCGCACCGGCGCCCGCACCCGCACCGGCGTCCGCTCCGGCTCCGGCGTCCGCGCCGGATCCCGCGCCGGTACCTGCTCCGGTCCCCGCACCGATTCCTGCCCCGGTCCCGGCGCCAGTACCCGTTCCGGTTCCGGCGCCGATTTCCGGCGGGTCAAACCAGACCGCGATTTCGGTGGCGCTCGGCAAGACCGGATCGCCGTTCTTCTACCAGTACGGCGGAACCGGGAGCTATGGGTTTGACTGCTCGGGCCTGGTGCAGAATGCGTTCGCCGCCGCAGGGAAGTACCTGCCCCGCACGGCCTCCCAGCAGTTCGCCCAGGCCCCCGTCCATGTCCCGCTCTCCCAGGCGCGTCCGGGCGATCTGTTCGTCTGGGGTTCGGCCCCGGGCTTCTACCACGTGGCCATCTACCTCGGCGGCGGCCGCGTGGTCCAGGCGCTGAACCCCGACGCCGGCATTACCGTGACCGATGTCGCCGCCATGTCCGGGATGCAGCTGTACGGCTACGCGGCCCGTTACTGAGACTGGCGGCTAGGAGAGCACGTCCTTGGTGATGAACCTGCCGTAGGCCAGCGCGCCGAAGACGGCGACGTAACCGCCCTGGAGCAGGGCATTGGCGGCAAAGGAATCCCAGGAAACCGGCTGCCGGAGCAGATCGCCAAAGTCCAGCCAGTAGTGGCTGAAAAGCCAGGGATGCAGCCACTCGAGTTGCGGCAGCGCGTCCAGGACCTGCGCGACGACAGAGAGCACCACGGTGGCCGCCATGGCCCCCACCGGAACATCGGTGAGGGTGGAGATGAACAGCCCGATCGCCGACAACCCCAGCAGCGAAACCGCCAGATAGGCGGCGATCAGCAGGAGCCGGACCAGGGCCTCGCCGGTGCCGATCGTGTCGCCGGAGAGCAGGGTCACCGGCCCCACGGGGAAGAGCGCCGCGCCGATTCCGGCCCCGGTCAGGGCCACCACGAGCGGGGCAACGATCACGAACACGGCCGCCCCGGCATATTTGACGATCAGCAGGCGGATCCGCCCGGCGGGAGCCACCAGCAGGTACCTCAGGGTCCCCTGTCCGGCCTCTCCGGCGATCGTGTCTCCGGCCACGACGCCGACGGTAAGGGGCAGGAACAGCGGAACGGAGACCACCATTGCCGTGACGCCCACGAACAGGCCGTTCTGGGCGATCCGGTCCAGGAAGGCCGGCCCGCGGCCTGCCGGCACGGCCGAGGAGACCCGCACCGCCACCGCGATCAGGATCGGGATGGCCGCCAGCGCGCACAACATGGCCCACGTCCTGCGGCGGCGGAACAGCACCCCGAGCTCGGACGCCAGCAGGTCACCGGTCAGGGACCCGCGCCGGACCGGCGCAGCGCCCGCCCCGCCGTCCCCGCCAGCGCCTGCGGCCGCTTCGCTGGGGCCCGGCGCCGGGGCAACTGACGGGCCGGCTCCCGGATCGCCCGCGGATGAGCTGTTACTGGACAACGTCGAACCCCTCCCCCGTCAATGCCACAAACCGGTCCTCAAGGCTGGCCTGTTCGGTCGCGAAGCCGCGGACCCGGACCCCCGCCGCCACGAGGGCCGCCACCACGGCCTCCGGCTGCACGGCCGCCCGCTCCACGGACCGGGACGATCCTCCGTCTTCCCTGGCAGCCGGAGCCCCAGGCAGTGAGGCGAACAGGGCCGCGTCGGTCCCGGGGCCGGCGGCACCGGGACCGACGCCACCGGGAGTACGGCCGTCGGTGCCCAGGGTCGCGGTCAGGCCGAGGCCGGCCAGCACCTGCGCCGCAGTACCCGGATCCGGGGTCAACACGCGGATCCTTGCCTGGCCGGCCCCGCGCAGTTCCGTCAGGGTTCCCTGCGCCACAAGCCGGCCAGCGCTCATGATGGCCGCATGGGTGCAGATCTGCTCGACCTCGGCCAGCAGGTGGCTGGAGACGAACACCGTGGCGCCGTCGGCCGCGAGCGATCGCACCAGGCTCCGCACCTCACGGGTGCCCTGCGGATCCAGCCCGTTGGTGGGCTCGTCCAGCACCAGCAGTTCCCGCGGGGCGAGCAGGGCGTTGGCGATCCCCAGCCGCTGCTTCATCCCCAGCGAATAGGCCCGGACCAGCTTGTCCGCGGCGTGCGTCAAACCCACCCGTTCCAGGGCTGACTGGACGCGGGCACGCCGAGTGGCGCCCGAACCATAGGGGTCCGCGGCGTCCATGCGGCGCAGATTCGCGGCGCCGGAGAGGAAAGGGTAGAACGCCGGTCCTTCCACCAGCGCCCCGACCCGGGGCAGCACGTCATTGAGTTTGCCGGGCATCTCCTCGCCCAGCACGCGCATGGAACCTCCGGTGGCCGTGGCCAGGCCGAGCAGGAGCCTGATGGTGGTGGTCTTCCCCGAACCGTTCGGGCCCAGGAAACCAAAGACCGCGCCTTTCGGCACGGCCAGGTCGACGCCGTCGACAGCCATCTGCTGGCCGAACCGTTTGGTCAGGCCCGTGGTCTCAATGCTCAGCTCGGCCGCCGGCCCGGCGGCGCTCACGCGGCCGTCACCGGATGGTCAGGGAGCAACCGTCGGCCACCGGATACCGCACCGGACATCACTTCTGTGCGGCAGCGGCCTGGAGCCGCTCCAGTGGCACGGAGCCGGCGACGACCCGGCCGTCGTCGAGCACCAACACGTTCACCAGCGCGGTGGACAAGAGCCGGCCGCCCTGGACCGGGACGGTGGCCTGTTCGAGCAGGGCCGTGGCGTCCGACGCCGGGCCGGCCGTTCCCGCCGGGAACTCAACAACCGAGTCCCAGCCAGAGCCGGTGACGGCCGGCTTGCCGGCGCGGTCCTTGGCCGCCGGCGCTGTGGCATTCCCGGCGTCGTTTCCGTGTTTGTGCTCCTTTACCGGAATCTCCTCGACCGTGGCGCCCGGCGGCGGGGTGAACGTGAAGACCGACGCGTCGGGGGCCCCGAGGGTCAGGCTGGTGTAGGCGACGCGGAAGGCGGGATCCGACTGTCCGCGCGCCTTCACCTCGACGCCCAGCGGCAGCCCGGTCTGGCCGTCAACGGCTACTGCGATGGACCCGACCAGCGTCGCATCGGACTTTGGTGTCAGCACCAGGTTGTAGGCGGGCCGGCCGGCTACCTGGACATCGGCGCCCACCGCCACGTCGGTGCCCGGTTCGATCTTGGCCAGAAGCATCGCGGCGAGCTGGTCGGGGGTGGCGGTGACGTCGGTGCCGGCGCTGTGACGGCCTGTGTCACCGGCGTCGTCGGCCGGGAGCTGGGCATGGGCGGCCGTGTTGTCCTTGGAGTTGTAGAACCACACGTCGTTGCCGTGGCGGATGGCGTTGCGTTCGGCCAGCCGGTCCATCACCTGGACGCGGGCGTTGTCCGGGCCGTCGCGATAAACCCGCGCGGTGTGCGGCCCCGTCAGCAGTTCGAGCCATGCCGTCCCTGACGCGTCCGGGCCGGCACCGGTCTTGGGCAGCTCAGGAAGCCCGAGCGCAGAGGACTGTTCCAGGGTTCCGGAGAGAGCGGCCTGGCGGTGCTGGGCAATCAACTGCAGCACCTGCTCCGGCGTCTTGGGCGGCAGGGGATCCCCGGCGCTGGCGGGCAGGGATCCGGCCAGCGCGCCGGCGGCAATAACGGCAGGAACGGCGGCAGCGGGCAGCCAGCGCAGCCACGTGCGCGTCATCGTGACCGCGCTCCGGAAAGAGATGTTCCAACTATCTGCGCCTGGGGAATGCGCGCTTCAGTGCAGCTCATAGGTCAACAGTACGCCTGGCCCCGGCGGCCCGGTTATCCTACTTCAGCACATTAATGGTCAGTTCCACGGCGCCCAGCAGGAACGCGAGCACGGAGGTGCCCAGGCCCGCCACGAGCAGCAGGCCGGGATGGGCCAGGCCCACCACCACCCGCCTCAGCCGCGGCCTGTCCCGCAGGAACTTCTTGGGCACGGCGCCCGGTTCCGGCGTTTGTTTCCAGCCCCGGAGCCGCCGCAGGAACCAGGCGCAGCGAATGATGAAGGCCAGCCACAGTACTGAGACCACCAGCGGGATCGCGGCCAGCAGGAGGTTGAAGCCCACCGCGGTGACCTCGCGTTCGGACGCCCCGACGAGTGACTGGAGGGTGGTTGAGATCGAGGCGCTCATGACCACGGACACGCCCCACACGAGGAAGGCGGCGATCAGGGCCAGGAAGCGGACGAAGAAGTGGCCCAGGACGGAGTCCCGGCGCGGCTTCAGGTAGCGGCGCGGGGTGGCGTGCAGAAGGGCGATGCTTGCCAGCAGCGTCGGCAGGGCGGCGAGGCCAACCAGCACGTACCAGGACCAGCCGGCCAGATCCAGGAACTCGTCGGCCACGATCAGCACCGCCCAGAACCCGGCCCACGCCCAGCCGGCCGTGAGCGGACGCCCCACGAACCACTCCGGCAGCCACGCGTCCGGGTCCACGGGCGCGGGGGCGTCAGTCGCGGGCGCGGGGGCTCCGGGCGCGGGGCTTGCGGGCGGCCGGGTGTCAGGCGCCGGTATGCCCGCCGCGGGAACTCCGGCGCTCCCGGGCTCCCGGCCCTCGGAGCCGCGCACTTCGCTCATGGCCCCACTGTAGCGAGCCGGCCGACACCATGGTGCGGAGCCCGCCGCCGCGGGCGGCCCGGCACGAATTGGCCGGCGTCAGAGTGGCGGCGTCAGGGTGCCGGCGACGTTGACGGCGTCACGGTGCCGGCGGCGCCGTCGACCGTAATGCTGTGGCCCGTGGCGATCCTCGACGTCGCGTCGGGGACCCCCACCACTGCGGGGATCCCGTATTCCCGGGCGACGACGGCGCCGTGGGAGTTGGGCCCGCCCATTTCCATCACGAGGCCGCCGGCTGTCAGGAACAACGGCGTCCAGCCCGGATCGGTGGACGGCGCCACGAGGATCTCGCCCGGTTCCAGGTGCGCGCCCTGGGGGTCCAGGATCACCCGGGCCCGGGCAGTGATGGTGCCGGCCGAAGCCGGCGTGCCGGAGAGCCGCCCCGCGCCGCCGTCAGAACCCGCCGGCCCCCTTCCGCCGGCTGTGGTCTGCACCGCCTCGGGCTCGGTGCCGTCCGAGAGCAGCACGCGGGGAATGTGCCGGCGGCCCAGTTCGGCCGCGTAAGCCTCCCGGCGCCGTGCCACGAGCCCCTGCAGCGCGGCGCCGCCGAGCCCCCGGTGCGCGTCAGCCAGGTCGAGGAAGAAGATATCGTCCGCCGCATCGATGGCCCCGGCCGCGGCGAGTTCGGCCCCGACGGCTGCGAGCTGCTGCCGGACGGCGCCGAGCGCTTCCACGAGGTGGTACTTGGGCAGCTCACGCAGCCCGGCGAACATCCGGGTCCGCCGCAGCGCGGCCCGCGCGAGTGCACCGCGAAGGCGGTTGCGCTGCCCCGCCGCTGCCACCAGCCGGGCCACCTGCGCCTCCGCCTCGCGGGCCGCCTTGCCGAACTGCCGGTCCGGGGCGAGCGCAGGATCATCCATGCGCAGATAGTTGGCCAGAACCCCGAGGATGTGGGTCGGGTCATCAGACCAGCGGGGCATGCCGACATCGATCTCCGCCACGGCGCGGTGGCCGTACCGGCCCAGGAAGTCCCGCAGCCCGGATTGCACGACGCCGGGCAGGTCCGCCGCCCGGTAACGCCGGGCTATCTCGGGCAATGCGGCTTCCCCGAACACCGCCGCCGACGCCGGGTCGTTGCGGATGGCAGTAGCCAGCGACCACAGGTCCAGGTCCATTTCGGTGGTCACGTTGTTGGGCAGCCCCCGCAGGACTTCCTGCAGCGCCCCGTTCCCGGGTTTCCCGGCGAGTTTTCCGGCCACGGCCAGCAAGGCGAACCCCAGGGCGGGCAGCGGCAGGATCGCGGGAACCACGGCAAAGACATGCTGGCCAAGGATCCGCTCGACGTGGTCCAGACGCTCCGTGGCGGTGGCGCCGGCGGGCACCGCGAGTGCCGCGCGGAGCTGTTCGCCCACACGGTCTGCCCGGCGCAGTGCCGCCTCGGGCCGGATGAGGCCGCGGATTAAGGTCTCCGGGACCTTCGCCCGCGCCGCCACCGGAGCGACGTGGCGCAGGAGCGGCCACGGCCTTGTTGTGGTCACGGAGAACCGGGGATCTGCGAAGAGGTTGCGCAGCACGGTGGCCGAACGCGCCTCCATGACGTCAAACACGCGGGGGACAATGGCGCGCCCGGTCTGGCTCCGGAGAACCGGCGTGAGATCGAAGAAAATGCGCTGGCCTGCCTCGGCGTACGGCGCGGGCCCGTCACGGGGCACCGGCACCGGGAAATGCGCGGCCCCCGCAACCGAGGACGCAATCAGCCGGATGCCGGCGAGTCCCATCGGGGTCAGGGGCCTGGTCAGCCCCTGGGCCAGGCTGAAGCACAAATACACGCGCGGCGTCGGCCCGGAGGGAGGCCGGTCCGGCATCGGATAGAGCGTGGTGATGGGCCTGGACTGCGTCAGCCACACGGCACCGTCCCGGCCGATGGCCCATTCGAGGTCCTGCGGCGAGCCGAAGTGCACCTCCGCGCGGCGGCCCAGGAGCTCCAGTGCCGCCAGTTGGGCGTCGTCCAGGCTGGGCGCCAGCCCGGCGTCAGGTTGCGCCACCCGCTCGGTGCCGCCGCCGGGCAGGGGACGAATGATGATGCCCTTGTCCCCAATTCGTCGCTCGAGGATCCGTCCCGTGGTGCCGTCGAGCACGAAGTGGTCAGGGTTGACCGCCCCGGACACCACGGCCTCCCCCAGCCCCGGGCTGGCGTCGATGACGGCCTCGTGCCGCCGGCCGGTCACGGGATTGGCTGTGAACAGCACCCCGGCCACGGCCGCGTCCACCATGCGCTGGACCACCACGGCGAGGGACACCGCCGAGGGCTCAATCCCCTGCACCGCGCGGTAGGTCACCGCGCGGTCTGTCCACAGCGAGGCCCAGCACCGGCGGACGGCAGCCAGCACGGCATCCGCGCCCACCACGTTCAGGAAAGTGTCCTGCTGGCCGGCGAAGCTGGCAAACGGCAGGTCTTCGGCGGTCGCGGAGGACCGCACGGCGACCGCCGTGTCGGTGCCCAGCGCCGCGTAGGCGGCGCGCACGGCGGCGTCGATGTCGGCGGGGACATCGGCGTCGAGCACCAGCGCGCGGGCCTTCGCCGCAAGCGCAGCCAGCCCCGCCAGGTCGTCGGGGGCTGTTGCGGCGAGGGCGCGGTGCACGTCCGCCAGCGCCGGGGATGCCGTGGCGTCCAGATACGCACTGGTGGTCAGGCAGAAGCCGGCGGGCACCGGTAGGCCGGCGCGTGCCAGTTCGCCCAGGTTCGCCGCCTTCCCGCCGACGGTGGCGAGCATGTCCGGGCCAAGGCGTTCTAGGGCCAGGACCGGCCCGCCCTCGGCAGGGTCCGGCGTCCCGGGGTGCTCCATCCGTTAACCGTCCTTCCGACGCCGGGCCGTCGCCTTCTAGGAGTCGCCGAGCATCGGGCCGAAGCTGGCTCTGTCCGCCAGCCGCGGGTCGTCGCGGTCCGGCACCACCATGACCGGCCCCTTGGCGTGGTGGAGGACGCCGTCGGACGTGGAGCCCAGCAGCATTCCGGTGAATCCGCCGCGCCCTCGGGTGCCGACCACCACGAGCTCCACGTGCCGGCTGGCGTCGACGAGGATGTCGACGGGCGAGCCGTCCACGAGCTGCGTCTCCACCTGCAGGGCGGGGAAGTGGCTCCGCAGCCACGCCACGCCGGCGTCGAGCTGGACCTTGATGTCGGCGAACAGTGCGTCGCGGTCCATCGGGGTGGGCACCCATGCCAACGAGCCGGTGTACTGCGGCACCGCGCACACCACGCGGAGCCGGGCGGAGAGCCGCTCGGCCTGCGCTGCGGCCTCCAGCACGGCGACGCGGGCCTGCTCGGAACCGTCGACGCCGACGACCACGACGTTCTCCACCGGCTGGCTGCCCGACTTGGCCCGTTCGGCGAGGACGTGCTTGTCGTCTGTGGTTTCGCCCAGGCGGTCCGCGCAGATCAGCGGCACAGTCACGGTGGGGCACTTCGAGTGGGCGGGCAGCGCGCTGCTGACGGAGCCGAGCAGCCGGCCCACGAAGCCACCGCGGCCGCGGGTGCCGAAGACCAGAAGCTCCGCGGTTTCGCTGATTTCCAGCAGCACGCCGGACGCGTCCCCGTTTTCGACGGACGCGTCGACGTCGATGTTGTAGAAGGCGATCTTGTCCATGGCGTGCTTGAGGATGGCTTCGGCGCCCTCGCGGATCACGGAGTCGTCCACCGTGGCGTAGCCGCCGTCGAGCCCGGAAGCGGCGAAGATCGGAACGGAATAGGCGGTCACGATGTGCAGCGGGCGGCGGCGGCGCTCCGCCTCACGGGCCGCCCACACCAAGGCGCAGTGGCTGTGGTCCGAGCCGTCCACTCCCACGACGATTCCGCGGGGCGGCGCCGGCTCGCCACCGGTCTCCCATGCCGGGTCCGGATGCACCTGTTCACGGCCCATAGGGTCCGCCTCCTCGCGATTCTTGCCTGATGTTGCGGCTATTCTGCCAGAAGTACTGCCGCCCGGCGTCCACCGGCGAGGCGACCCGGAATCTGCGTGCAGGAACCCCTGATTTTCCTCACTATTCTCGGTTAATTGCGAACATTCAAGACGGCGGCAAGGCGCCCCCGCCCGCCCGCGGCGGAAGGATTTACGCAGAATTAACACGCCGTTTCCTGACCCGGAAATTCAGGCTTTTGAGCCGGTTTCCGCTGGAGCGGGAGCACGGAAACCGCCGGAATCCGGCACCACAGCCAATGTCCTACCTCCCCTATCCACGGGCGGGAATCTTAGGTATCCTTCGAGGCATTGCTGAACCGAGACTGGTGTTCCAGAAAGCAGCCGCTGGGGCTGTGGAACCAGGCACGGGTTGGCGTCCGGGGTTTCCCCCGCGACTCGCACCATTTCAAGGAGGTACCCTGCAGTGTCGAGCATGCCTTTGTACGGCGGGATTGAGCGGACCACCGCCGTAGTCATCGGGACGGGGCTCTCCGGCCTGGCTGTGGCCAGCGAGCTCCAGCGCCGGGGCGTTGCGTCCATCATTGTGGACGGGCTCGACCTCCTGGGTGCCGGCCATCCGGCCAACACCTCCTCGCTCCAGCGCTGCGACGCGGCGGACGCCGGCAGCCTGAGGGAGCGCAACGAAATCCTGCGGCACCTGCGCAACTACGCCGCAAGCCACAAGCTCGACGTGCGGAACAACATCCGGGCCCTGCAGCTGGACCTCCTGGAGGCCGGCACGGACGGCTCACCCACGGAGAAGTGGGCCGTCCAGACCCCGGGCGGCGTCCTGCTGGCCGACCACCTCGTCCTGACCCGCTGCGCCCACAGCCAGCTGCGCCGCATGCTCTCGGAACTTGGCATGGCAGCCGGGCAGAATCTCATGGCGGCGATGCATGCCCTGGGTATGTACCTCGTGGGGGTGGGCGAGCTCATTACCCCGACGCCCAAGGAAGTCCTGCGCCAGGCCAAAGTGGTGGGACAGGCAATCTCGGCCAAGGTCCACCCGAACGGGATCCCCGCACTGCTGCCCGGCGGCTTTGCCCTGGCCGCCCCCGCCTAGCAGCGCTTTGGCCGCGTTGCCGGAGTTGCATTGGCTTGTTTCAGCCTTCGGTGTCGCCGCCCTCGTCCGGTGTGAGGCGGCGTTTCGCCATCAGGCCCAGGGCCACCAGGATGCCGACCCCGACGGCGACGAAGACCATGACGCTCCAGGGAAACTGCTGCGACCCGGCCGGCGCAGGGGCAGGCGCGGGCGTGGTCCCCGGCTGGGCGGTGCCCATCGTGGGGACTGCGGCAGCCGCCGTCGTGCCTGCCGCAGCCGCCGTCGCTGTGAAGGTGAAGCTGCCCTCGATCGGGTGGCCGTCGGAACTGGCCACCCGCCAGTGCACGGTGTACTGCCCCCTAGGGGCGCCGGACTTCAGCTTCTGCGCAGCGACGTTGTCCACGATTTCCACGGAACCGTCCGACCAGTTGGCGCCGGTGGCATCATTGACCACGATCTGCGACCCCAGGGCGAGCGGATTGTGGTTGAACGTGACCGAGACCTGCTCCGGCGGTGCCGCGACGGTTGCTCCGGCAGCCGGGCTGGTGGACTCCGCGGTATCGTGCGCCGACGCCGGGCTCACTGCTCCCAGCAGGACGGCCACAAGGACGACGGCGCCCAGCAGGGCACTGCGAAGCTGGCGGATACGGCGCATGGGCAGGCTACTCCTAGTGTTGGCTTCCTTACAGACTAGGCGAAAACGCAGGGTTGGCCCTCGGGCGCCAAATAAGATATATGCAACACCCATCACTCCCGGAGGACTAATGCAAGACCTAATGCTCAAGCAGGGCTCGGCACTCGACCGGTATTTCAAAATATCCGAGCGGGGGTCGAACGTCTCGCGCGAGATCCGCGGAGGGTTCGCCACGTTCTTCGCCATGAGCTACATCGTGGTGCTGAATCCGCTGATCCTCTCCGGGCCGGACTCCTCGGGCGCCACGCTGGGCTTCCCCGCCGTCGCCGCCGTCACCGCGTTCGTGGCCGGCATCCTGACCATCCTCATGGGCGCGTGGGCCAAGCATCCCTTCGCCCTGGCCACCGGGCTCGGCGTCAACGCGTTCGTCGCCGTCACGGTGGCCACGAACCCCGGCCTGACCTGGCCGGACATGATGGGCCTGGTGATGCTCTCGGGCATCACCATGCTGATCCTGGTCCTCACCGGCTTCCGGACGGCCGTGTTCAAGGCCGTACCCGAGGGGCTGAAGACCGCGATCGTGGTGGGCATCGGCCTGTTCATCGCCCTGATCGGTCTCGTCAACGCGGGCTTCGTGCGCCGCGTCCCCGATGTCGCCGGCACCACCGTCCCGGTCGGCCTGGGCTTCGACGGCAAGCTCCTGGGCTGGCCGACGTTCGTGTTCGTCTTCGGCCTGATCCTGACCATCGCGCTGGTGGTCCGCAAGGTCAAGGGCGCCATCCTGATCGGCATCGTGGCCTCGACCATCCTGTCCGTGATCCTGGAATCCATCCTGCACATCGGGCCCAGCTTTGACGGCAAGAACCACAACCCGCAGGGCTGGTCCCTCGTGGCACCGCAGTTCTCCGAGTGGGCGGCCCCGGACCTGTCCCTGATCGGCAAGGCCAACCCCTTCGGCGCCTTTGAACACCTCGGCTTCGTCGCGGCGACCCTGTTGGCGTTCGTGATCCTGCTCAGCATCTTCTTCGATGCCATGGGCACGATGGTTGGCCTGGCCACCGAGGCCGGCACCATCGACAAGGACGGCAACATCCCCGACGTCGACCGCGTGCTGCAGGTGGACGCCCTGGGCGCGATCATCGGCGGCGGCGCCTCCGTCTCCTCGAACCAGATCTACGTCGAGTCCGGTGCCGGCATCGGCGAAGGCGCACGCACCGGCCTGGCCTCGGTCGTGACCGGCCTGCTGTTCCTTGTGGCGATGTTCTTCACCCCGCTGATCAACCTCGTGCCGTTCGAGGCCGTGGCCCCCGCCCTCGTGGTGGTCGGCTTCATGATGGTCTCCCAGGTGGGCAAGATCGACTGGCAGGACTGGGGCATCGCGATCCCGGCCTTCCTGACCTTCACCCTCATGCCGTTCACGTACTCGATCGCCAACGGCCTGGGCGCGGGCTTCATCAGCTTCGTGCTGATCCGCCTGTTCGAGGGCCGGGCCCGCGAGGTGCACCCGCTCATGTGGGCCGTGGCGTCCGCGTTCCTGCTCTTCTTCGCGATCGGCCCGATCGAGGCCGTCCTGGGGATCCACTAACGCAGCCCCGCCCGCGGTCACGCCGCCGGGTGGGCCACGCCCACCCGGGCGTGGCCCACCCGGCGCTGCTTAACCGTTGTTAAGCTCAGTTTCCGGGATTCCGGACAGTCCGACGGCGGCCCGGCTGGTTTTCCGGCCCGGGCTGCGGTGAGCTAGGGGCATGGTTTCTCCCGCGCTCCCCGTTGATGTCCCGCCCCAGCCCTGGACCGGCAGGTTCGACGGCGACGGCGACGAGCACCGGCGCTGGTGGCAGGGGGTGACCCCCTACGCTCCCGGCACGGTTCCGGCGGGTGTCCCTGCTGCGCGCCCCGCCGTCATCCTCGGCTTCGGCAGCGACGCCGGGGTGCGGCGCAACAAGGGCCGGACCGGCGCCGCGGCCGCCCCCGCCGCCATCCGGGCCGCGCTCGGCCCGCTCGCGTTCCACCTGACGCGGGCCGTGCACGACGCCGGCGACGTCACCGTGGCCGGGGACGCGCTAGAGGCAGGACAGGCACGCGCCGGGCTCGCGATCACCAGTCTGCTCGACGCCGGCGGGCTTCCCGTGGTGCTCGGCGGCGGGCACGAGACCGCCTTTGCCAGCTATCTCGGCGTGGCCGGGTCGGCGGCCGTGCGCGAGGGCCTGAGCGTCGGCGTGCTGAATCTCGATGCGCACTTCGACCTCCGCGATGAGCCGGTGCCCAGCTCCGGCACGCCCTTCCTCCAGATGGCCCGCGCCGAAGCAGCCGCCGGCCGGGAGCTGCGCTACGCCGTCGTCGGGATTTCCGAGCCGAACAACACCCGGACGCTGTTCCGGACGGCAGACGAGCTCGGCGTGGACTATCTGCTGGACGAGGACTGCTCGGCGGACGCCGCGTACGCGTTTGTGGCAGCCTTCCTGGCACAGGTGGACGCTGTGTACCTGACCATCGACCTGGACGTGCTGCCGGCCTCCGTGGCCCCCGGGGTGAGCGCTCCCGCGGCCTTTGGTGTGCCGCTGCCGGTGATCAGCGCCGTGTGCCGCCAGGTGGCCGCGAGCGGGAAGCTCCTGCATCTGGATATCGCCGAGCTGAACCCGGAGTTCGACATCGACGGCCGCACCGCCAAAGTGGCGGCCCGGCTGGTCAATACGCTGCTGGGATAGGCGGCGGCCCGGACGTCAGGGTCTGTGCGAGCAGGGCCTGGGCGGACCAACGCATCGACGCCACAGCCTGTTCCTGCGTAAGACCGCCGATGTCCGTCAGCCAGACGAGGGCCTCAATCCCGATGGCACTGCGGATGGCCAGCGCTAGCGCCCGGATTTCAGGTCCGGACAGCTTCCGCTGGAGCGGCGCGAGTGCTTCCTCAAGCCAAGCGATCGCGCGCCCCTGCCGCAGCGGCAAGTCCGACTTTCCGCGGTCACGTTCCAGGGACAGCCTGAGCATGGTCCGCTGCTGCGCCTCGGTGGAGAGGATCAGCCGTGTGAACTCCAGCACGACGGCGTCGAGCCGCTCCGCTGGATCCTCGGGGGCATCCGCCGGCAGCAGGGACTGCCGGGCCGTTTCCGGGTGGGCTGCGGCGAGCAATTCCCGCTGGCTCGGGAAGTAGCGGTAGGCCGTGCTCCGGGCAATCCCGGCCGCTGCCGCGGTGCCGTCAACGGTGGGGGCGACCCCGTCCGCGACGGCCTCGCGGGCTGCAGCCAACAGGGCCTCAAAAGTGCGGCGCTTCTGCCCCGTCCGGCCAGCGTCCTGATAGGGGGTTGACATGGATCTCATGGTACCCGAGTCTTGTCATGGGACACGCGTCCCATGTAGTCCTCGGCGAAGGGGCGATCTTATGGAAACGGCCAGCAACCCGGCAGCCATCATCCGCGCGGAAGACCAGGGCGAGCGCCGATGGTTTTTCGGCGGCGGAGTCCACACCTGGAAGGCCAGGGCGGAAGAGACCGCCGGGGCCTTCCTGCTGTTCGAGGACCAGATGTCCGGCGGGAAAATGACACCGCTGCACAGCCACCCCGATTCGGATGAAACCATGTACATCCTGGACGGCGAGATCCTCGTGCATATGGACGGGAGAGAGCACCGGATCGGCCCCGGCGGACTGGCCGTGGCCCCGCGGGGCGTTCCACACGCCTTCATGGTGGTCTCCGACTCCGCCCGGATGCTTTGCCTGCACACCCCCGGATGCTGCGAGGCCTTTTACTGGGACGCGAGCATACCCCTCTCCCCCGGCAACGATGCCGGGGACCCTGCCGGCGAATCCGTCGCGCCGGGCCTGGTTGACTTTGGCAGAGTCCAGGAGTCGGCACGTAAAAACGGCGGGATCGTGCTGCTGGGTCCGCCGCCGTTCACTGGGCACTGACAGCACCGCGCCCACATCTGGGCCCTGGGCCCCGAAACGCAGAAAGTCCCCGCCGTGGCGGGGACTTTCTGGTGAAAACGCTCAGCCTAGCTGCGGCGGACCTGCACGCCGTCGGACTGCAGGAAAAGCTGCGTTTCGGACGGCCCCGCGGGGACCAGCCAGAGCACATTCCCGCTTACCGAGACCTCTTCGACCTCACCGGCCGCAATGACCTGTGCGTGCTTGACAATTTCGACGCGTTCGCCGACCCGAAGGCCGCTCCAGTCGGAAACCGTAGCTGCGGATGCAAGGCGCCTGGACAGTACCGTGCCGCGTGCTTTCATAGAACTTCTACCCCTTTGTATGTGTTCTTTGCCACAACTTCGTTGGTGTGGACTCTCCATTTGTACTACAGTTCCCGGGCCCCCGCCGTCCGTGTCGCCAAAGATTTCGGGGGCGCCGGGAATTGTTCAGCTGCCCTGCATTTTGTTTCTTCTCAGGCGAGATTTCCGACGGCGGATTCGGCCGCCGCCCGGACCTTGCCCGAGGCCACGAGGACATCCGCCGCTTCGAGCTCCGGTGACAGGAACCTGTCGGTGCCCGGACCGTCGACGACGTCGCGCAGCGCGGCGATCACGGCCGCGCCCGCAGGTCCCGGCGTGAGTTCGCCGCCGGAGAGCTGGGTGCGGATGTCCAGCGCCCGGGCCGAGGTCACCAGTTCGATCGCCAGGACCCGGCGCAGGTTCTCCACCGAGCGGCGGAGCTTGCGGGCCGCGTGCCAGCCCATGGAGACGTGGTCCTCCTGCATCGCCGAGCTCGGGATCGAGTCCACCGACGCCGGGACGGCCAGCCGCTTGTTGTCCGAGACCAGGCCGGCCTGCGTGTACTGGGCGATCATGAGGCCCGAGTCGACGCCGGGGTCCGAGGCCAGGAAGGCGGGCAGCCCGTGGGAGCGGGCCGGGTCCAGCATCCGGTCGGTCCGGCGCTCGGCGATGGAGCTCAGGTCCGCGACGGCGATCGCCAGGAAGTCCAGCACGTAGGCCACCGGGGCGCCGTGGAAGTTGCCGTTGGAGCTGACCCGGCCGTCGGGCAGGACCACCGGGTTGTCGATCGCGGCGGCCAGTTCGCGGGAGGCGACCAGGGCGGCATGGTCCACGGTGTCGCGGACGGCGCCGGCCACCTGGGGTGCGCAGCGCAGCGAGTAGGCGTCCTGGACCTTGGTGTCGTTGATCCGGTGCGAGGCCACGATCGGGGAGTTGGACAGCACACGGAGCATGTTGTCCGCGGCGGCGGCCTGGCCTGGGTGCGGGCGCAGCGCCGCGTGCAGCTCCGGCAGGAACACCTGGTCGGTGCCGAGCAGCGCCTCGACGCTGAGCGCGGCGGTGATGTCCGCCGTCGTAAGCAGCTGGCGGATATCCGCGATGGCCATCAGCAGCATGCCGAGCATGCCCTCGGTGCCGTTGACGAGGGCCAGGCCCTCCTTTTCGGCCAGCGTGACGGGTTCGATGCCGTGCGCGGCGAGGAGCTCAGCGACCGGGCGGGCATCCTTGCTCCCGTACAGTGTGCCGTCGGGGCCAGTCGCCTCGCCTTCGCCCATCAGGACCAGGGCGCAGTGGGACAGCGGCGCGAGGTCGCCCGAGCAGCCAAGGGAGCCGAATTCGCGGACCACCGGGGTGATGCCGGCGTTGAGCACGTCCACCATGGTCTGCAGCACCACCGGGCGGACGCCGGTGCGGCCGGAGGCCAGGGTTTTGGCGCGCAGGAACATGATGCCGCGGACCACTTCGCGTTCCACGGCCGGGCCCATGCCGGCGGCGTGGCTGCGGATCAGGGATTTCTGCAGCTGGGTGCGCAGCTCGTTGGGGATGTGCCGGTTGGCCAGCGCCCCGAAGCCGGTGGAGATCCCGTAGGCCGGGACCTCGCTGTGGGCGAGGTCGTCGATGTGGGCACGGACCTTGGCGACGGCGTCCAGGGCGTCCTGGGCGATGGTGACGTGGGCGTCGTGGCGGGCGACGGCGACGACGTCTTCGGGGGTGACACCGCTGGAGCCGAGGGTGACGGTGAGCGGTGAATGCGTGGTGATAGTCATGGTGAAGTCCTACTTCGTTTCGTTCATCGGGATGCGGACGCCGCGTTCCTTGGCGACTTCGACGGCGCGGTCGTAGCCGGCGTCGGCGTGGCGGATGACGCCCATGCCGGGATCGTTGGTCAGGAGGCGCGCGAGCTTTTCCGCGGCGAGGTCGGTGCCGTCGGCGACGGAGACCTGGCCGGCGTGGATCGAGCGGCCGATGCCGACCCCGCCGCCGTGGTGGATGGAAACCCAGGTGGCGCCGGAGGCCGTGTTGAGAAGGGCGTTGAGCAGCGGCCAGTCGGCGATCGCGTCGGAGCCGTCGGCCATGGCCTCGGTCTCGCGGTACGGGGAGGCGACGGAGCCGGAGTCGAGGTGGTCGCGGCCGATCACGATGGGCGCCTTGACCTTGCCCTCCTTGACGAGCTGGTTGAACAGCAGGCCGGCCTTGGCGCGTTCGCCATAGCCGAGCCAGCAGATGCGGGCCGGCAGGCCTTCGAACTCGACCCGTTCGGCGGCGGCATCGAGCCAGCGGTGCAGGTGCTTGTTCTCGGGGAAGAGCTCTTTGATGGCCTTGTCCGTGACTGCGATGTCCTCGGGGTCGCCGGAGAGGGCCACCCAGCGGAACGGGCCGAGGCCCTCGCAGAACAGCGGCCGGATGTAGGCCGGGACGAAGCCGGGGAATTCGAAGGCGCGGTTGTAGCCGCCCTTGCGGGCCTCGTCGCGGATGGAGTTGCCGTAGTCGAAGACCTCGGCGCCGGCGTCCTGGAACTCGACCATCGCCTGGACGTGCTTGGCCATCGAGGCCTGGGCCTTCTTGGTGAAGCCCTCGGGATCTGCCGCAGCCTCGCTGTGCCATTCCTCCACCGTGATGCCCTCGGGCAGGTAGCTCAGGGGGTCGTGCGCGGAGGTCTGGTCCGTGACGATGTCGACGGTGAGCTCGCCGGCGTTGTGGCGGCGCAGGATCTCGGGGAAGACCTCCGCGGCGTTGCCGACGTAGCCCACGGACCAGCCGCGGCGTTCTTCCTTGGCTTTCAGGACCTTGGCGATCGCGGCGTCGAGATCAGTTTCGACCTCGTCGAGGTAGCGCTTCCCGGCCCGGCGGCGCAGGCGGGTCTCGTCGACGTCGACAATCAGGCAGGCGCCGTCGTTCAGGGTGACGGCGAGCGGCTGGGCGCCGCCCATGCCGCCGCAGCCGCCGGTGAGGGTCAGGGTGCCGGCGAGCGTGCCGTTCTCGTCCCCGGTGAGCTTACGGGCGATCGCGGCGAAGGTCTCGAAGGTGCCCTGCAGGATGCCCTGGGTGCCGATATAGATCCAGGACCCGGCGGTCATCTGGCCGTACATCATCAGGCCCTCGGCCTCGAGCCGGCGGAACTCGGGCCAGTTCGCCCAGTCGCCGACGAGGTTGGAGTTTGCCAGCAGCACGCGCGGTGCCCATTCGTTGGTGCGGAAGACGCCAACCGGCTTGCCGGACTGGACCAGCAGGGTCTCGTCCTTTTCCATGGTTTCCAGGGTGCGGGTGATGGCGTCGAACGCGGCCCAGGACCGGACGGCGCGGCCGGTGCCGCCGTAGACCACCAGGTCATCGGGGCGCTCGGCGACCTCGGGATCGAGGTTGTTCATGAGCATGCGCAGCGGGGCTTCCGTCTGCCAGCTCTTGGCGGTGAGCTCGGTGCCGCGGGCTGCTTTGACCGGGCGGGCACCGGTGGTGAAATCGGCGGGTGCCATGAGGGTCTCCTTTGTCGCTGGATATGTGGCCGGATGATGTCTGTTCGGACTGGTGTCCTGGTGCATCCGGAGGAATGAGGTTCTGTATCAACTAAAGCCCCTTCGCGGCCGCGGAAACAGGCCTGCCGGAGGGGTGCTGTCCGGGATTCCAGACCCTTCCCCTCCCCCGTTGCGCTATCACTTCCGGTTGCCAAAAAGGGCGAATGGGAGCCCTAAGTGACAGCGCAACCGGGGGTGGGGTGGGGTGGGATGGGGCAACCGGTCAGGCGGGACGGCCGTGGATCCGGACCGAGAGCTCGTTGGCGACCTTCTGGACCCGGGCGGCCAGGACCGGCCACTGATCCGCGGGCAGCTTGTCCTCCAGGAACGTCACGGCGACGGCGGCGGTGGGCCACCCCACGTGGTCGGTCACGGCGGCGGCGATCGAACCGAATCCGGGCGTGACCTCGCCGTGTTCGGTGGCGTAGCCGCGCTGGCGGACCTGGTCCAGATGCGAAGACAGCGCGGAGTACTTCATGATGGGCGATTCGGTTTCGTGCCGGGCCGTGAAGGCTGCAGCGTTCGGGTACAGCGCCCGCACCTGCGACTTCGGCAGCGCGGCGAGGATGGCCCGCCCGCTGGCCGTGAGATGGCTGGGCAGCCGGACGCCGACGTCGGTCACCAGGGACGGCCGGTTCTTGGCCCGCTCCTCCACGATGTAGAGCACGTCGCGGCCGTGCAGCACCGCCAGGTGCGCGCTTTCGCCGATCACGTCCACGAGCGAGGCGAGCATCGGCCGGCCCAGCCGGGACAGCGGCTCCTGCCGGGAGTAGGCCGAGCTGAGTTCGAATGCGCTGATGCCCAGGCCGTAGCGCTGCTCCTCGTGCAGGTGCAGCACGAAGCCGTTCGCCTCCATCACCCCGAGCAGGTGGTAGACGCTGGAGCGCGGCAGTCCCAGCGCGGTGGCAATGTTCGACGCCGCCATCGGCCCGCGCCGGGAGGCCAGCAGCTTGAGGATGCGCAGCGTGTTCTCGGCGGCCGGCACCTTCGACGCCGCCTTGGTTCCCGCGGCCCGGTGGACGGCCTTGGGCGCGGGTGTGTCAGGCGCTGCGGACAAAGTCGCGGCGGACTGCGCCGGAGTCGCGTCGGTCGCAGCCGACAAAGTCGCGGCGGCGGGGCTCACGGCAGTACTGGTGGGTGGCATGGATCCTCTTCAGGGTCGGTGGTGTCCGGTATCCCGTACTTAAGCATGCGCCCGGCAGCGGTCAACCGACAGCCTCCCACAGGAACGGTTGTCTGGAATGCCGGACAAGTGCCGCATACCTGCGGCGGGCCTTCCGCCCCTAGCCCGGCCAGACCCCCGATGTTCCGATGAATCTGGGCGCCGGCTTCCGAGTGGTAGGCCCGGTCATTGGCACCAGTCATCGCCGGCTGAGCCCCATGCGGGATGGTTCCGGAGGGAAGGCACAGACGTGGACGCAGCATTGTCGGGCAGGGTCGCCCTGGTTGCCGGGGCCACGCGCGGCGCCGGGCGCGGCACCGCCGTCGCCCTCGGCGAGGCAGGAGCGGTGGTGTACTGCACCGGCCGCACGACCTCCCGCCACCGTTCGGACTACAACCGGCCCGAGACGATCGAGGAGACGTCCGGGCTTGTCAGCACCGCTGGCGGCACTGGAATCGCCATCGAGGTCGATCACCGCCAGGCTGCGGAGGTGGAAGCCCTCGTGCAGCGGATCGACGCCGAGCAGGGCCGCCTGGACATCCTTGTCAACGACATCTGGGGCGGCGAGGACTTCATCGAATGGAACACCCCGCTCTGGGCCCACGATCTGAATGCCGGACTGCAGATGCTCCACCTCGGTCTGGACACCCACCTCATCACAAGCCACTTCGCGCTGCCGCTGCTCACCCGCCGCCCCGGCGGCCTGGTGGTGGAGATGACCGACGGCACCCGCGAGTACAACGCACAGCACTACCGGGTCTCCGTCTTTTACGACCTCGTCAAGACCGCGGTGCTCCGCCTGGCGTTCAGCCAGGCGGAGGAGCTGAGATCCTCCGGCTGCGCGGCGGTGGCGCTGACGCCCGGCTGGATGCGTTCGGAGATGATGCTCGAACACTTTGGCGTCACCGAGGCAAACTGGCGGGAGGCCGCCGGGACGCAGCCGCACTTTGCCGCGATCTCGGAAAGCCCGCTGTTCGTCGGGCGTGCGGTCGCGGCCCTGGCGGCGGACCCCCACGTGCTCAGCCGCACGGGCGGCTCGTATTCGTCCGGCGCGCTGGCCCGCGAGTACGGCTTCACCGACACCGACGGCTCGCAGCCGGACTGCTGGAGGTACCTCGTGGAGGTCCAGGAAGCAGGACTCGACGCCGACGCCTCCGGATACCGCTGACATCCAGCCGTTCCGTGTCACGGACAACCGGCGGCGGGAAAGACTACGATCGGGTTCATGAAGCACACGTGGGAAACTTCCGCGGACGGCATCATGGCTCTTCCGTCCGGCCGGCTCATTCGTGGGCGCGGCCTGCACTATCCGCTTCCGGCCGGGCCGTTTCCCGAGTTCGGCGTGTACCTGCTGGGCAAGCAGCCGCCGCCCGTGGGGTGGGAGTCCCGATGGGTGCCCTGGCCCGACCTTCGGCTGCCGGTCGACCAGCCGGATGCCCTCGAGGCGTTCCGGGAGGCCTGGCGCCGGGCCGAGACCGAACGGGTTGAAGTGGCCTGCTGGCGCGGGATCGGCAGGACCGGCACCGCACTGGCCTGCATCGCGATCCTGGACGGAGTCCCGCCCGGCCAGGCAGTGTCCTACGTCCGCCGCCAGTACCGGCGCCGGACAGTGGAAACTCCCTGGCAGCGGCAGTACGTGACCCGCTTCCGGACCGGAACGCCCTAGGCGGCTCCGCCCAAAACCGTGACGCCGGCCAACCGGCAAGCGGGCTCAAATGATGACGACGGCCTGCCCGCGGAGGTGCCCATCACGCAGGTCCCGGATTGCCGCCGGCGCGTCCGCCAGGGCGTAGCTCTTGCCGATGACCGGGGTCACCGCGCCCGCCTCGATGAGCCCGGTCAGGAACCGGAGGTCCTCCGCCCGCTCTGCAGCCATGACGCCCCTGAGCCGCTGGCCGACAAACACGGAGAGCAGCCCGGCGCCGAGCGAGCGTTGAAATCCGCCCGTCAGCCGCCCTCCGCCTTCCCCACCGACGATCGCGAGCGTGCCCTTAGGCTTGAGCGCCCGCCGCAGGACGGTGAGCGGGCGGTTGCCGGCGGTGTCCACAATGAGGTCGAATTGCCGGGATCCGTCCGCGAAATCGTCATGTGTGTAGTCGATGACGTGGTCCGCGCCGATGGAGCGGACCAGATCGGTTTTCGCGGTGCTGCACACCCCCGTCACCTGCGCCCCGAACGCCTTGGCGAGCTGCACCGCGTACGCGCCGACACCGCCGGCCGCGCCGATGACGAGGACCTCCTGCCCGGCCTGGATCCTGCCGGCGTTCCGGAGCGCCTGCAGGGCCGTGACGGCCGAGATCGGGACGGCGGCGGCCTGTTCGAAGCTGAGGTTTTTCGGCTTCAGCGCGAGCCGGCCTTCTTTTGCACACGCGTATTCGGCGAAGGATCCCTCGCAGGTGCCGTACACCTCATCCCCGGTCCGGAAGCCGACGATATTCCGGCCGACAGCCTCCACCCGGCCGGCCACGGCCCGGCCCCGGATCCGGGTCTTCGGTTTCCTGAGCCCGTAGCCGACCACGCGGGTCAGGTACGGAAGGCCCGTCATGAGGTGCCAGACGCCCTGGTCGACGCCGGCGGCCCGGACCCGGATCAGCACGTCGTCGTCGCCGGGCACGGGGGCGTCGACGTCGCGCAGTTCCAGCACCTCAACGGAACCGTAAACATCCTGGACGATCGCTTTCATGGTGCTTCTCCTCTGGGTCAGCTCGCCATTCCGTAACCGCAGGCGCCGGGCGACACCTTGAATGTGAAGAAATCCTGACATGTTGTCAAGCT
Source organism: Arthrobacter sp. 05T410 (assembly GCF_056396505.1). Taxonomy (NCBI): domain Bacteria; kingdom Bacillati; phylum Actinomycetota; class Actinomycetes; order Micrococcales; family Micrococcaceae; genus Arthrobacter; species Arthrobacter sp. 05T410. The sequence goes on from NZ_JBFTLP010000006.1 coordinate 52,220, forward strand.
CTTTCGCCGCTCCCCCGCCGGTTGGGGTTCGACGGCGGCGGCGGCCGGCTCCGCGCGCGGGGGCGCCGCACAGTCTGAAATCAAAGACACGAAGTTCCCGTGAGACTCCTCACAGCAAGGCCGGACATGGTCTGCTGGATGGCGATCCCCCTCCCAATGACGAGAAGGTATTCGCATGCAACAAGCCCAAACCGCTACGAAGGCGGCTCCTGCCGAGGCCGGCACCGGCAGCGCTGCCACCGCCGTCGGCGCAGCCGTCGACTCCGTACTCAGCCGGGGACTCAACGTCCGCCACATCCGCTTCATGGCGCTGGGCTCGGCGATCGGCACGGGGCTGTTCTACGGCTCCGCCTCCGCCATCCAGAAGGCCGGGCCCGCCGTCTTGTTGGCCTACATGATCGGCGGCGCCGCGGTCTTCATGGTGATGCGCGCCCTCGGCGAGATGGCGGTGCGGCATCCGGTGTCCGGGTCCTTCGGCCAGTACGCGAGCCGCTACCTGGGACCGCTGGCCGGGTTCGTGACGGGCTGGACCTACGTCTTTGAGATGGCGATCGTGGCCATCGCGGATGTCACGGCGTTCAGCATCTACATGGGATTCTGGTTCCCCGGCGTGGAGCGCTGGGTCTGGATCCTGGCCATCATCTTCTTCCTGGCTGCCCTGAACCTGCTCAGCGTCAAGGTGTTCGGCGAGCTGGAATTCTGGTTCTCCCTGATCAAGGTGGCGGCCATCATCGCCATGATCGCGGGCGGGGCGGCGATCATCGTCTTCGGTTTCCAGGCCGGCGGCGCCACCGTGGCACCAGGGCTCGGCAACCTCGTGGACCACGGAGGCCTGTTCCCGAACGGATTCGAAGGACTCCTTGCCTCCTTCGCCGTGGTGATGTTCGCGTTTGGCGGCGTGGAGACCCTCGGCATCACCGCCGGTGAGGCCGCCGATCCGAAAAAGGTCATCCCCAAGGCCGTCAACACCGTGCCCGTGCGGGTCCTGCTGTTCTATGTGCTGACCCTCGGCGTGCTGATGAGCCTGTTCCCGTGGGACGAAATTGGCAGCAACGGCAGCCCCTTCGTGCAGATCTTCAGCGGCCTGGGCATCCCCGCCGCACCCCACATCCTCAACGCCGTGGTGATCACGGCGGCGCTCTCGGCAGTCAACAGCGACATCTTCGGCGCCGGCCGGATCCTCTTCGGCCTGGCCCGGCAGGGCCACGCACCGGCGAGCTTCGGCAAGGTTTCCCGTCACGGGGTGCCGTGGATGACCGTGGTAATGATGACCGGCATCCTGCTGGTGGGGGTGGTGCTGAACGCCGTGATCCCGGAAGACGTCTTCCTGCTGATCGCCTCGATCGCCACCTTCGCGACCGTCTGGGTCTGGGCCATGATCCTGGCCTCCCATGTCGCCATGAAACGCGAGATCGCCCGCAAGTGCCTGCCGGCGTCGGAGTTCCCGTCGCCGTGGTGGCCCGCCGCCTCCATACTGACGATCGCGTTCATGGCCCTGGTGATCGTGATTCTGGGTGCCTTCGAGGACACCCGGGTGGCGCTGTACGTGGGCGCCGCCTGGCTGGGCGTCCTGGTGCTCGCTTACCGCCTCTGGGTCCGCGGCCACGGCCGGGCGCGGGCGGAACTGGTCGACGAAACCGCCCAGCTCCCGCAGGTTCCCGCCGGGCGGTGATGGTGCCTCGCCCCCAAGGGATTAAGACGCTCCCGGGCGGGCCCTCGCGGGGTTAGGATCAGGCATGGTCCCCGCCACCAACCTCTTGGCCTTTGCCCTTGCCGCCCTCGTACTCATCGCCATCCCGGGGCCCAGCGTGCTGTTCGTGATCGGACGGACGTTGGCCCTGGGACGCAGGGGCGGGCTGTTGAGCGTTCTGGGAAACGCGGCCGGAGAGGTGGTGCAGATCGCCGCCGTGGCCCTGGGCGTCGGCGTGGTGCTGGCGCAGTCCCTGCTGCTGTTCAGCGTGGTGAAATTCGCCGGCGCCGCCTATCTGGTCTACCTCGGGATCCAGGCGATCCGGCACCGCGGCGGCGGAGCGGCGAGGGCGTCGACCTCGAACCCGGCCTCGACCGCGCGCGTGCTCCGGGAGGGCTTCATCGTCGGCGCGACCAACCCCAAGTCGATTGTGTTCTTCGTGGCCGTGCTTCCCCAGTTCGTGGACTACTCGGCCGGAGCGATTCCCGTGCAGCTCGCCACCTTGGGTGCGGTCTTCCTGCTCATTGCCCTGGTCTCGGACAGCACGTGGTCCCTCGCGGCCGGGACGGCCCGGCACTGGTTTGCCCGCTCCCCCCGGCGGATCGCCGCTCTCAGCACCACCGGCGGCGTGATGATGATCGGGCTGGGCGGCACGCTGGCCCTGACAGGCACCAAGGACTAGCACGCTGCTCCAGCAGCACAACGCGGGGTCAATTAGCGCCCATTAATGCCCTCTGAATGGGCCGTAGCTGACCCCGCGTTGGTTTGAGCGGCGACGGGCTACCGCGCGGACCAGCCGCCGTCCATCGTGTAGCTGGCGCCGGTGACCATGCCGGCGTCGTCGGATGCCAGCCACGCCACCAGGGACGCCACTTCCTCGGGCTCCACGAGCCGCTTGACCGCTGATTCGGTCAGCATGATCTTGGCGAGCACCTCGGACTCCGGGATGCCGTGCACCTTGGCCTGGTCCGCGATCTGCGATTCAACCAGGGGCGTGCGGACGTAGCCGGGGTTGATGCAGTTGGAGGTGACCCCGTGCGCCCCGCCTTCGAGGGCCGTCACCTTGCTCAGGCCCTCGAGCCCGTGCTTGGCCGAGACATAGGCGCTCTTGAACGGCGAGGCCCGGAGCCCGTGCACGGAGGACAGGTTGATGATGCGGCCGAAGTTGTTGGCGTACATGTGCGGCAACGCGGCCCGGATCAGCAGGAACGGGGCCTCCAGCATGAGGGTGATGATGCGGCGGAAGTCGGCCGGATCGAACTCCTCGATGGGGCTGATGCGCTGGATTCCGGCGTTGTTCACCAGGATGTCGCAGTCCAGGCTGAGCGTCTGGAGGGATTCGACGTCGAGCAGGTTGACGGCCCACGCGGTGCCGCCGATTTCGTCGGCGAGCGCGGCGGCGGCGGCCTCGTCCCTATCCGCGATCACCACTTTGGCCCCGCGTGCCGCCAGGGCCCGGACGCTCGCCGCGCCGATCCCGCCGGCGCCGCCGGTGACCAGGGCCTTGCGTCCGTTCAGCGTGTTTTCCATAACTCAGCCTTCCGTGTCAAAAATTCGATGAGGCGGCCGGCTCCAGCGTGGCTGGAGCCGGCCCAAAACTCAAGCAGCTCAGCGGGTGGCTGCTACGGGCAGGCCTTCGCGTTCGGCGTCGGCCCGGTCCACGTCCTCCAACGCGATGCCCTTGGTTTCCTTCAGGCTCAGCACTGCGACGGTGGTGATGGCGCAGGCGACCAGCAGGTAGATCGCGGTGGGCAGCCAGGAGCCGGTGTCCTTGAGCCACTGGGTGGCCAGGAGCGGCGCCAGCGAACCGGCGAAGATCGAGGTGACCTGCGAGCCAAGGGAGACCCCGGCGTAGCGCATCCGGGTCGGGAACAGCTCCGACATGAGGGCCGGCTGGCCGGCATACATGAAGGCGTGCAGGCACAGGCCGATCGTGACGGCCAGGACGATGATCACCGGGTTGCGGGTATCGAACATCGGGAAGGCGAAGAACGGCCAGGTGGCACCGGTGACGGCACCGATGAGGTAGACCGGCTTCCGGCCCCAGCTGTCCACGAGGCGCCCGACCTGCGGGATGACCAGGAAGTGGACGACGTGGGCGATCAGCAGGGCCAGCAGCAGCGAGGAGGTGTCGTACTTGTGCACGGACTTCAGGTAGACGATCGCGAAGCTGACCACGAGGTAGTACATGATGTTTTCCGCGAACCGGAGCCCCATGGCCTGCAGGATGCCCTTGGGGTATTTGCGGATGACTTCGCGGACGCCGTAGCTGGCGGACTGATCCTCTTCCAGCTGGGCCTTGGCCTCGAGGAAGATGGGCGATTCGGAGACGTGGGTGCGGATGTAGTAACCGACGAACACGATCACGGCGGAAAGCCAGAACGCCACCCGCCAGCCCCAGCTGAGGAAGTCGGCGGAGCTGAGCACGTTGGACATGATGAACAGGACCAGGGTGGCCAGCAGGTTGCCGACGGGAACGGCGGCCTGGGGCCAGCTGGACCAGAAGCCACGGGACTTGTTGGGGCTGTGCTCGGCGACGAGCAGGACTGCGCCGCCCCATTCGCCGCCGAGGGCGAAGCCCTGGATGAAGCGCAGGAGGACCAGCAGCGCCGGCGCCAGGTAGCCGAGGGTGGCGAAGCCAGGGAGGCAGCCCATCAGGAAGGTGGAGACACCGATGATGATGATGGTGAGCTGCAGGGTGGGCTTGCGGCCGAGCTTGTCGCCGATCTGGCCGAAGACAATGCCGCCCAGGGGGCGGGCCACGAAACCGACGGCGTAGGTCAGGAACGCCTGGATGATGCCGTCCAGTTCGTTGCCCGTGGCGGGGAAGAAGTACTTGCCGAACACCAGGGTGGCGGCGGTGGCGTAGAGGAAGAATTCGTACCACTCGACGACGGTTCCCACCATCGATGCGGCGACGATTTTCTTGAGCCCGGAACCCTTGGATGCGGGTGCTGCGGCGGTTGTTGCAGAGCGTTCGTTTACGCTCATCTGGTTCTCCTTAGTGTCCACGGTGACACGCGCTGTGACGCACAGCACTGAAATGGCTTCATTGAGTATTGCCGCACATCCACGGCGATTCAATGGCCAAACCAGCACCCGCTATGTGCAGAATTGCAGATATGAACGCCAATCCCGATGACCTGCTGGTCCTGCTCGCAGTCTCCCGTTCGGCGAAATTCACGACGGCGGCACAGACGCTCGGACTGAACCACACCACCGTTTCCCGCCGGATCGCTGCGCTGGAGAAGGCGCTGGGCGGCCGCGTGCTCTCCCGCGCCTCGGGAGGCTGGGAGCTCACCGAGCTCGGTGCCGAGGCCGTTCGGGTGGCCGAGCAGGTCGAGAGCGCCGTGCGCACCCTGGAGCAGCCCGGGCACACCCCGGACCCCATCAGCGGCGTCGTACGGATGACCGCGACGGATGGATTCAGCGCCTACATCGCCGCCCCGGCCGTGGCCCGGCTCCGCCGCGACCATCCCGGCCTCAGCGTCGAGATCATCACCGTGACGCGCCGGGCGCTCCAGCAGCGGTCCGGCCTGGACATCGAGGTGGTGGTCGGCGAGCCGCAGGTGCACCGGGCAGAGGCCGCGCGGCTCGGCGAGTACATGCTGGGAATGTACGCCTCCCGCGGCTACCTCGCCGAGTACGGCACCCCGGCCACCGTGGAGGAACTGACGGCCCACTCGCTGGTCTACTTCGTCGATTCGATGCTGCAGGTGGACGATCTGGACGCCCCGCGGCGGCTGGTGCCCACCATGCGGGACGGGCTGAGCTCCACCAACGTCTTCGTCCACGTGGAGGCCACCCGGGCCGGCGCCGGGATTGGGTTCCTGCCCTGTTTCGCGGCCGACCTGCATCCGGACCTGGTCCGGCTTCTGCCGGATGAATTCGCGGAGCTGCTGCCCTACTGGATGGTGCTCCGGCCCGATTCGATGCGCCGGCCGGCGGTGGCCGCGCTCGTGCAGGCGCTGCGGGAGCAGACCGCGGCGCACCGCGATGCCCTGCTGGGCCGGGGAGCAGCCCCATCGATTGCTCCGTAGCCGCCTCTATAGTGCCGCAAATATAGTGCCGCAAAGGGGCTGCTACGGAGCAGTCGGCGTCCCTGCGCGGGGCCCAGCCAGGGGCTCGGCGGGCGGCTGAGCGAGAACGGGCGGTTCCGCGGCCGGCTCAGCGAGAACGGGCGACTTCGGGTCATGCCGGACGGCGGCGCCGGCCGCGAACGCCCGCACCTTTTCGTCGTTCCAGATGTGGGCCGGCACAGCACCGCCGAGCAGGCGCCGCGCGAGGCCGGGGTCGTCGTCGAACGGGACATCGCTGCCGGCCATGACCATGTTGCCGTAGCGCCGGCCCTTCAGCATGGCCGGATCCGCGATGATCACGGTGTAGGCAAAGGCGTCGGCGATGGTCGCGGCGTCCTCGCGGGCATTCTTGAGGTCCGGGGCGTCGCCGGAGTTGACCACATATATCCCGCCGGGGGCCAGGACGCGCTTGGCGTGCTCGATGAATTCCCGGGTGGTCAGCGGCCGCGGGGTCAGCGAGCCGGCGAAGACGTCGCGGATGATCAGGTCCCGGGTCTGCGGGGTCAGGCTCTCGGTGACCTCGCGGGCCTCTCCCACGCGCAGGCGCAGCAACGGCGCCTTGGGCAGGTCGAACCAGCCCCGGACGTAGTCGGCCAGCTTGCCGTCCAGCTCCACCACCACCTGGCGGGCGTCCGGGTACGCGGCGTGGAAATAGCGCGCCAGTGAGCATGCTCCCCCGCCAAGGTGCAGGGCGCGCAGCTTGGGCCCAGGCTCCCGCGGCCAGCGCGACTCCACCAGGGCTGCCATCCAGCGCATGTACTCGAAGTCGAGGAACAACGGGTCCGCGAGGTCAATGTGCGAGCTCATGACGCCGTTGATGCGCAGGAGCCAGCCGGTGGAATTGTCCTGGTCCGGGATCAGCTCGCAGTCCCCGGTATCGATGTAGTACACCCCGGCCAAAGGACCGGCCGGGCGGGAACCCTTGGGCACTTCCACCACTCCCGGCCCGGCGGTTTGGGCGCCCCGCCCTTTGCCCCGCTTGGCCATCAGCTATCCCCCGCATTGTGCATGTTTCAACCCTAGTTCACCGGCGGCCCCGGAGGCGGCCCCGGGCGCCGCCAGCCCGCGGGACCAAAGCCCCTACACATTCCCGGGCCGCAGGGTTCTACTGGGGCTGCACATAGTGCCGGGCGAAGGGGTGCGTCCGACGAGCCGGGAGGAATAATGTCGGCACCCACAGGGCAGCAGGGCGGCACCGTGGCGGTCGGTTACGGCGGGTCCGGGGCCGCCCAACTCGCCGTTCGCTGGGCGGCCGAATACGCGGCCGCGGCCGGGCTGGACCTCCTGGTGATCCATGCCTGGGTGTGGCCGGTTTTCACCAAGAACCTGGGCCCTGTCAAGGGCGTGGCCGGCAGCGGGCTGCGGCATTCCGCGGAAGCCGTCCTCGCCGAGGGCATCGAGCTGGCACGCGGCGCCGCCCGCGAAGCGGCCGGCGGCGCACCGCTGGGGGCCGAGCGCGTTGTTACCAGGCAACAGCCGGAACCTCGGGGCCCCGCCGTCGACGGCGTCATGGAGGCCGGGCTCCCGGCACCCGTGCTGCGCGACGCCTCCCGGGACGCACGGCTGCTGGTAGTGGGCAGCCGGGGCCTCGGCGCCGTCCTGGGCCAGGTGGCCGGCTCGGTCTGCATCGATCTGGCCGGCTCGGCACCCTGCCCGGTGATGATAATCCGGCGCCCGCGCCGACGGGCCCACCCCGTCGTGGTGGGAGTCGATGCCTCGCCCCGCAGCCCCGCCACGGTGGCCGAGGCCATCCGGTTGGCCAAAGTCCTCGGCGCCCCGCTGCACCTCGTCCACGTCGATCCATTGCGCGGCGGGGCACGGGAAGAGCACGGCCGCCATGCCCTGCTCCACGGCCAGGAGCTGCTCGACCGCGCCATCGACGAGGCCCGCGGGATGGCGCCCGGGCTGGAGGTTACCGGCGCCCTGCGTGAGGGCCATGGGGCCCGGGAGCTCCTCGACGCCGCGGACGACGCCGACGTCCTGGTGCTCGGGACCCACAACCCTGCGGCCGGAGCCGGCAACACGGTCTCCGCCGTGCTGCACAAGGCGCGCTGCAACGTGCTGGTCACCCGCTAGCCGCCGCGAGCGCAACCGATTCGGACCTGCAGACGCTGCAAAGAAGGAGGCCGCGGTGCGAGCATGGCAAGTTGGACTTCCGGGGCCCATGTCCAGCGGCCCCCTCGTGGCCACCGACCGCCCGGATCCTGTGCCGGGACGCGGTGAAGTCCTGCTGAAAGTGCGGGTCTGCGGTGTGTGCCGCACGGACTTGCACCTGGCCGAGGGCGACCTCACGCCGCGGCACGCCGGGGTCATCCCGGGCCACGAGGTAGTGGGTGAGGTGATCGGGCAGGGACCGGGGGCCGCCAGGTTCGGCATCGGCGAACGGGTGGGCGTGGCCTGGCTGGGCGGCACCTGTGGCGCCTGCCGGTTCTGCCTGCGCGGCCAGGAAAACCTCTGTCTGTCCCCCACGTTTACCGGCTGGGACCGCGACGGCGGGTACGCCGAGCTCATCACCGTGGCGGAGAACTTCGCCTACCGGATCCCGGAGACGTTCAGCGATGAGGAGGCTGCGCCGCTCCTGTGTGCAGGCATCATCGGCTACCGGGCCCTGACCCGGGCCGAACTGCCGATCGGCGGACGGCTGGGCATCTATGGGTTCGGCGGCTCCGCGCATCTGGCGGCCCAAATCGCCCTCTACCGGGGTGCCCGCGTGTACGTCATGACCCGGTCCGCGCAGGCTCGCGCGCTGGCCCTGGACCTCGGCGCGACGTTCGCGGGCGGGGCCGAGGAACAACCGCCCGATCCCCTGGATGCCGCGATCCTCTTCGCCCCCGCGGGCGGCCTGGTGCCGGTTGCGCTCCGGGCCCTGGACCGCGGCGGGACGCTCGCCGTCGCGGGCATCCACCTGAGCGATATTCCGCCGCTGCACTACGCCGACGAGCTCTTCGAAGAGCGCCAGCTGCGCAGTGTCACAGCCAACACCAGGGCCGACGGCGAGGAGTTCTTCCGGATCGCCGCCGAGATCCCGCTCCGCCCGACCACTGTGGCCTACCCGTTCGAGGCCGCGGACCGGGCCCTGCGGGACCTGGCGGAGGACCGGATCACCGGAGCGGCCGTGCTGCACATGGACACGACATAGCCCGGAACCATCGCAAGCAAGTCACCACGACAACGCCGGGGACACGCTTCGGCGCGTCAGCCGGGCGTCCCGGCGTCCCGGCGGAACTCGTGCTCCTGGCCCGCCCGGAGCAGCACCTTCTCGACGCCCACCCGCACCAGCACCGGAGCCGCGTCCCCCGGGGCGGCGGACACCCGCAGCCGGTCCGGCCCGAGGTGCACGGACAGCAACTGGTCACGGTAGCGGACCTGGAACTCCACCCGGGACAGCTCGGCCGGCAGCCGCGGGGTGAAGTCCAAGGCGTCCCGGGTGATCCGTAGCCCGGCGAAGCTGCGCTGGACCACGTCGATCGAGCCTGCCATGGCGCCCAAATGGATGCCCGCGCGCGTGGTGCCGCCCTGGGTATCGTCCAGATCCGTGTCCAAGGCTTCCCGGAATGTCGCCCACGCCCGCTCCGGATCGTGCTGCGCCAGCACCGAGGCATGGGTGACCCGGCTAAGGGTGGAGCCGTGCGCGGTCCGGGCCAGGTAAAAGTCCACGGTGGCCGCGATCTGCGCCGGCTCGACGTCGTAGCCCATCCGGCGCAGGAACCCCAGGAGCTGGTCTTCGCCCAGGACATACAGGAGCATCAGGACGTCCGCCTGTTTGGCCAGCCGATAGTGGTTGGTGCTGTCCCCTTCGGCTTCGAGAATCAGGTCCAGCCGTTCGATGTTGCGGTAGGCGCGGCGGTAGTGATTCCAGTCGAGTTCCCGCAGGGCGCCGTAACCGTCGAACTGGCTGATGATGCCGCCGTCGTGGAAGGGAACGAACATGCGCCGGCTCAGGTGCGCCCAGGCGTCGATTTCCGTGCCCGTGATCCCCAGCCGTGCCCGGAGTTCCTCCATGTCGAAACCCTGCACTGAATGCATGATCCAGACCGCCTGGTCAAACACCCAGGCCGCCATGATGTTGGTGTAGGCGTTATCGTCCAGGCCGCCGCCGGGGTTGCCCGGGTGGCCGGTGTGGTACTCATCCGGGCCCATGACGCCCTTAATGTGGAACCGGTCCTGGGCGGCGTCGTGCTCCGCCAGGGAGACGAACAGCCTGGCGACGTCCACCACAATCTCGGCGCCGTGCCGGGTCAGCCAGCCCCGGTCCTGAGTTGCTTCGAAGTACTGCCAGGCGTTGTAGGCGACCGCCAGTCCGACATGCCGCTGCAGGCGTGAGTAGTCCGGCATCCAGTGCCCGGAGAGCTTGTTGAACAGGAACTTGGGTGTCTGCTCGGTGCCGTCGCTGCCGCTCTGCCACGGAAAAAGCGCGCCGCGCAGCCCGGCCTTCCGGGCCGCGTCCCGCGCGGTTCCCAGCCGCCGCCAGCGGTAGTCAATCAGCTCGCGGGCCACCGCGGGCAGCCGGGAGTTCAGGACCGGCAAGACGAAGAGTTCGTCCCAGAAGATGTGCCCCCGGTAGCCTTCGCCGTGGAGCCCCCGGGCCGGGACCCCGGCATCGAGCTCGGCTGTGTGGGTGGTGAGTGTCTGCAGCAGATGGAAAACGTGAAGGTTCAGGATCAGCTGGGCCTGGGACGTGGCATCGGATTCGATGATGAACGGTGCCAGCAGCAGGCGCCATGCCGCGTCGTGGTCCGCCAGCAGCGCGTCGAACTCCTGGGGTGCGCGCGACAGCACCGCGAGCGCCCCCGAGAGCGGCGAGGCGACGGCGTGGTCCCGGGAGGTGGCGACGGCCGCTGCCTTGGTGACCGTGACGGGGATGCCGTCAGTGACCTGCAGCTCGAAGCGGTGGCTGTACATCCCTCCTGCCACCTCGGGAATTGCGCCGGCCCCGACGGCCACCCCGCCGCCGGAAATCCGGGTCCGCAGTGCCAGGGCGATCCCGATCCTGCTCCCGGACGTCTGCACCTGAACCGTCAGCTCAGCAGCGTCCGAACCGTTCTCCGACGAAGATTCCGACGAGGAAACCGCCACCCCTGTCAGGTGCCGGTTGGCCAGTTGGGCGTCCTCGGGCACGTTGGAGTTGGTGACGCCGGTGTCGCACCCGCTGCGGATGCTGATGGACCCGCTCCACCCGACGGCGGTCAGCGTGGTTTCCAGTGCGGCCAGGTGGGGCTCGGCCATGGACACGAGCCGGCGCTGGAGTACCTGAAGCTGCCGTCCGGCGTCGTCCGCCACGAGTGCTTCCCGGCTCAGCAGGGCCCGCTTGAGGTCCAGGGTGCGCCGCTCGCTGCGGAGCGTCAGGCCGCCGCCGGACCACCACGCACCGTCGCCCACCCGGACATCCAGCGGCAGCCAGTCCGGGATGTTAACCATGTGCTCATCCACGGTTTCTACGCCCTGGACGACGCTCGCGACGCTGTTGTAGACGCCCGCAAGGTAGCTGCCGGGATAATGGGCGTCCCCCGCGCGGTGTTCCGGGGCGGCGCCGCGGGTGGCGAGGTAGCCGTTGCCGAGCGTGGTCAGCGCCTCCCGGTGCCCTTCGTGGGCGGGATCGAAACCCTCGTACACCAGCAGCCACGGGTGCGTAATGACCAGCCCGATGTCCAGTTCGCTGACGTCTTCAACCACGACGTCGGCGCCCGCGGCTTCCAGCGCAGCCCGCCGCCCGGCCCGGTCGAGGCCGACCACGAGCCCGAATCCCCCACGTCGCCCGGCTTCCACGCCGGCTGCGGCGTCCGCGATCACCATGGCCCGGGCGGGGGTGATCTCCAGCCGGCGCACGGCTTCGAGGACCAAAGCCGGCGCCGGCATTCCGGCGACATCGTGGTCCAGGGCCGTCTGGCCATCCACGATGTGGTCAAAGACCTCGCCAAGGCCCGCGGCGGCCACGATCGCGGCGGCGTTCCGGCTGGAGGTGGCGAGGACCACGGGGATCCGCCCGGCCCGGAGCCGCTCAAGCAGCGCCACGGTGCCGGGGAAAACGGGCACGGGCCGGCCCGCGAGCATGGCTTCGAAAGTTCCGTTCTGGCGCTGCGCGAGTCCGAACGCCGTCCACTCGTCCGGGCCGTCCGCGGGCGAGCCGCGGGGAATGGGGACCCCGCGCGAGGCCAGGAATGCGGCCACGCCGTCCTCCCAGGTCCGGCCCTCGATCCAGCGTGCGAAGTCATCGTCCGTGAAGGGCGCGCGCCTCGCGTCCGCGGGAAGCCGGGGGTCCGTCATGACGTCGTCAAAGAGTTGTTTCCAGGCTGCCGCGCGGAGCTCGCCGGTATCGGTCACGACGCCGTCGAGGTCAAAGATCACGGCATCGACGGGAGCCAGCGCGGCGGCAACTGTGGGCGACTCCGTCATGGCCCTGTCCTATCAGCGATCGGTGCGCCGCGACAGTGGCGTTGGGCCCACCCTTACCCAGGAGTGCGTCGAGGGTGGTGAAGCCATAGCCGGCCTGGCGGATGCGGCTGATCAGCTGGGGCAGGGCAGCGGCGTCAAGCGTAGTGCCGTCGTCGGGGTTGGAGCCGATGTGCATCAGGACAATTTCCCCCGGCTGCAGGGCCGCCAGGACGCGGTCCGCGACGAGCTGCGCCGTCGCTCCGCCGCTGGTGCCTTTCCAGCCCAGGGTGTCGACGCTCCAGCGCACCGGAAGGTAGCCGAGGTTGTTGACGGTGGCGATGGTCCTGGCGTCGCGGTCGCCGAGGGGAAACCGGAAGAGCGGCCGCGGGTCAGCCCCGGCCGCCCGGATGGCCTGTTCGGCCGATCCGACCTGGTCCTTGATGCCGGCGTCGGGCAGCCCGGTGAATGCCGGATGGGTCATGGAATGGTTGCCCACCCGGTGCCCGCCGGCGACGATCGCCGCCACGCCTCCGGGGTTCGCGGCGGCCCAGCGGCCGGTAAGGAAGAACGTGGCCCGCACGTCCGCGGCGGCGAGACTCTGCAGGATGCTCGGCAGTCCGGCAGCGTTGGCGCCGGCGTCAAAGGTCAGGGCCACTACGGTTCCGGCGCCCGGGATGGTCTCGACGTCGTGGCCGGCGAGCGCGGCGGGGAACCGCGCCGCGGGGGGCACGGGAGCGGGAGCCGTCGGTGCCCGGCTCGGCGGGGGGACGGGAACCGGCTCGGCCGGAACTGGCCCGCTGGTGTCCGGGGCCGGCGATGCCGAGGTCGGTTCAGGGGACGGGGAGGCAGGGGGCGCGGTCCCGGAGGCACTTGCGCTGACGGGTCCGGATACCGGGGCGGTGACGGGCGCAGATGGGGGCGGTGACGCCGTCGGCGCCCCCTGAAGCAGCACGACCGCGGTACCGGCGGCCAGAAGCAGCGCAACCACCACGGCCGCGATCACCAACAGCCGGCGGCGGCCCGCGGTCATGGACCCCATGTTTCACCTTGGCACCACGCACTACGGCAGGCTAGGGCTCAAAGGCCCCGCCCGTGCCGCAGCCTAGGAGGCCGCCGGAATCAGGCCGTCCGCACGGTACCGGTCGAACAGCTGCAGGAAGGCGTCTTCCGTGCGGCGGTACCCGGTGAAACCGGCAAGCCGGCTCTTGCTCATGTCCGTGACCACCTCGAGGTTCCGGCCCAGGTCGCCGTCCGTGTGCCACCAGGAGGCGACCTGAGCGAGGTCGGGTTCGGCCAGCCCATGGCGGGCGGCGATGGCCGACCACACGCCTTCCATGCCGCGCATTTGCTGCTCCAACGGCCGCGGTTCGTTGCTGTAACCTACCGGCTCGACCCCGAAGTAGTCGGCCAGCGCAGGCCACATGCGCCGCCAGCGGAAGACATCGCCGTTGACGATGTTGTAGGCCTGGTCGCCAACGTTGTCCGCTGTGGCCGCCCAGATCATGTGGTCCGCCAGCAGTCCGCTGTCGGTCATGTCCGTGAGGCTGTTCCACTGCGTCTCGGAGCCCGGGAAGATGAACGGTTGGCCCAGTTCCTTACAGATGGATGCCTGAACGGCGAGGGTGAGCCCCATGTTCATGGCGTTCCCGACCGCATGTCCGATCACCGTATGCGCCCGGTGCACGGACCAGCCAAAGCCCTGCTTCGCGGCCGCAGCCCACAACTCGTCTTCCTGGGCGTAGTAGAAGTTCGGCGTCGGCAGCCTCGGCTCGCTCTCCCGAAAGGGGGTGTCCGGCATTTCCCCGGCCGCATACGCTTCAAACGGGCCCAGATAGTGCTTCAGCCCGGTCATGAGGGCGACGTGCTTCACAGGCTTGCCGTTGAGGCTGGCGAGGACGTTCCGCAGCATGCCCGCGTTTGTGTCGATGTTCTCTTGTTCGGTCTTCCGCCTGGACCAGGCGGTGTAGAACACATGGGTGGGCGAAACACCTGCCAGGGCCTCGCGCAGGTTCTCCACGGATGTCAGGTCCGCGCTCACATGGCGCACGTCACGGCGGCGAAGGGGATTGCGGGAGAGCCCCACCACGTCCCAGCCCTCCTCGGCGAGCCTGTCCACCAGGGCGGATCCGGCAATTCCGCTTGCCCCCACCACCAGGGCGGTCCGGGTGTCGACGGTCTCTGAACTGCTTCGCACGTCATTCCTCCTGGCATCGCTTGTGCTGCGCCGCGCCCATTGCATGTATCGGGTCCCTGCGCGCCGGCCCGCTTGATCGGGACGGATGCTCTTCCAGCCTCTCATGCCGAGGTCCGGGGACGGTCCGGGAGGCCGTCCCCGGCAAGCCGGGCGCGGCCGCGCAGTAGGATTCAGGGAGACGCCAAAACTGATACGAAGCTAAGGCGGAACATCCGTGAAATTCGTACTCCGGTATCCGCTCGTGGCCGGGACCCTCGTCGTCCTGCTGGCGGTGCTGGTCTTGCTGTTCTCCGGGCAGGAAGGCATAGCCCGGGCTGCTGCGAGCGTCTATGCCCTGGCTGTGGCGGCCTACCTCGCCGTCGGGATGGCGCGCCGGCTCGCAGGCGGCCAGTTCGGCATCGACATCCTGGCCGTCACCGCAATCGTCAGCACCGTGCTGGTGGGCGAGTACGTCGCCTCGATGATCGTCGTACTCATGCTTGCGGGCGGCACTGCCCTTGAGGACTACGCCGCCGGCAGGGCAAAGGGCGAACTCACCGCATTGCTCGAACGCGTCCCGCAGACGGCCCACCGGGAGCGCAACGGCTCCGCCGCCGCCGGAACCCACACAGCCGGAACCCCAACGGAGAGCCAACACGAGGACGTGGCGGCCGCCGACGTCGAGATCGGGGACGTCCTGCTGGTCAGGCCCGGCGAGGTGGTCCCGCTGGACGGCGTCCTGCTCTCCGAGTCCGGCTCTTTCGATGAGTCCTCGCTCACCGGGGAGAGCCTGCCGGTGGAGCGGTCCGCCGGGGACGGGCTCATGAGCGGGTCGCTGAACGGTGAGGCCGCGGTCCGGATGCGGGTCACGGCGCGCATGGAGGATTCGCAGTACAGCCGGATCGTCGCCCTCGTGCAGGAGGCGGCGGACAGCAAGGCGCCCATGGTCCGGCTCGCTGACCGCTATGCCGTGCCGTTCACGGCCCTCGCGTACGTGCTCGGCGCCGTGGGCTGGATCATCAGCGGCAGCCCGGAACGCTTCGCGGAGGTCCTCGTGGTGGCCACGCCGTGCCCCCTGCTGATCGCAGCGCCGGTGGCGTTCCTCGGCGGCATGAGCCGCGCCGCGCACTCCGGTGTCATCGTCAAGTACGCCGGGGTGCTGGAACAGCTGAGCCGGATCAAGACGGCCGCCTTCGACAAGACAGGAACCCTCACGTACGGCCGCCCGTCCCTGCTGCGTATCCGGACCGCCGGGCCCCTCGCAGAGGACGAGGTCCTGCAGTTGGCGGCGTCCGCGGAACAGTATTCCTCGCATGTCCTGGCCGCCTCGGTGATGGAGGCCGCCCGGAACCGGGCCCTGCCCTTCGCGGCCGCCACCGAAGCCACCGAATTCGCCACCCACGGGGTCCGCGCCAGGTTCGACGGCCAGGACGTGGTGGTGGGCAAGCCCGCGTTCGTCGCAGAGTGGGCGTCCGGCGTGGTGGAGGCGGGGCTGGCCAGCGGCGAGCTCGCCATCTACGTCGGTGCCGGCGGAAAATTCGTGGGCGCCCTGGTGATGAGCGATCCCATTCGCAAAGAGACCCGCCGCACCCTCGCCGACCTCAAGGCCCTGGGCGTACGCCGAACAGTCATGCTGACCGGTGACGCGCTCGCCACGGCCCGGCACATCGCGGACGAGGCAGGGCTCACCGACGTCCGCGCCGAGTGCCTGCCGCGGGACAAGGTCGAGGCCATCAGGTCGCTGCCGGACCGTCCGGTCATGATGGTCGGCGACGGCGTCAACGATGCCCCCGTCCTGGCGGTCGCCGACGTCGGAATCGCCATGGGCGCCCGCGGCTCGACGGCGGCCGGCGAGTCGGCCGACGTCGTGATCATCCTCGATGATCTCTCCAAGGTGGGGACCGCTGTCCGGATCGGGCAACGCACCGTGCAGGTGGCCTTGCAGAGCATCTGGATCGGCATCGGCCTGAGCGTGGCCCTCATGCTGGCCGCGGCCGCGGGCTACGTGCCGGCCATCGCCGGCGCCCTGTCCCAGGAACTGGTGGACCTCGCCACGATCCTCAATGCCCTGCGTTCACTCGGCCCCGGCCGCCACGGCGCCGCCAGCCCGGTGCGGTCCCGGGAAAGCGCGCGGCAGGCCCCGCTACCGGGATGACTATTTCCTGGCTGATTCTGTCTCCGCTGCCGCGACGGCTGACTCTGTCTCCGCTGCCGCGATCCGCGGCACGGTCTTGAGGTAGCTGTCCGGGTTCAGGGAGATCGAGTCGATCCCTTCGCGCACCAGGAACGCGGCGAACTCCGGGTGGTTGCTCGGTCCCTGCCCGCAAATGCCGATCTTGATCCCGGCGGCGTGGGCCTTGCGGATGGCCTCGCTGATCATCGCCATCACGGCCTCGTCCCGCTCATCGAAGAGCGCCGCGAGCTGGCCGGAGTCACGGTCCACGCCCAGGACCAGCTGGGTGAGGTCGTTGGAGCCGATCGAGAACCCGTCGAACCGCGTCGCGAACTTCTCGGCCAGGACCACGTTGGATGGGATTTCGCACATCATGTAGACCTGCAGCCCGTTGCTGCCGCGGACCAAACCGTGCTCGGCCATCACGGCCAGGACTTTGTCCGCCTCCTGCGGCGTGCGGCAAAACGGCACCATGACAATCACGTTGGTGAACCCGAGCTTCTCGCGGACCCGTTTGAGCGCGGCGCATTCGAGCGCGAACCCCTCACGGTAACGGGGGTCGTAGTAGCGCGAGGCGCCGCGGAACCCGAGCATGGGATTCTCTTCCGGTTCCTCGAAGGCGGCCCCGCCGAGCAGGTGGGCGTATTCGTTGGTCTTGAAGTCGCTGAGCCGGACAATCACGGGGCGCGGATAATACGGCGCGGCGATCTTGGCGATCCCCAGCGACAAGGCGTCCACGAAGTACTCGGCCGGGTCCGCATAGGCCTGCGCCAGCTCCCGGATCTGGTGCGCCTCGGCGGGATCCGTGACCCGTTCCGGGTGGACAAGCGCCATGGGATGGACGCGGATCAGGCTGCTGATGATGAATTCCATCCGGGCAAGCCCGACGCCGTCCGCCGGCAGCCGCCACCACTGGAAGGCCGCGGCCGGGCTGGCGATGTTGACCATGACGGCCGTGCGCGTCGCAGGCAGCGCGCCGAGGTCCACATCTTCGGTTTCGAACGCCAGGGTGCCGTCGTAGACCCGGCCCAGATCACCTTCGGCGCAGGAGATCGTCACGGACCGGCCCTCGGCCAGGACGGCCGTGGCGTTGCCGGTTCCGACGACGGCGGGGACACCCAGCTCGCGGCTGACGATCGCCGCGTGGCTCGTGGGGCCGCCGTGGTCCGTGACGATCCCGGCTGCCCGTTTCATGATGGGCACCCAGTCCGGGTCGGTCATTTCGGTCACGAGGATGGCGCCGTCGCGGAACGCCGCGATGTCCGCCGCGGTCCGGATGACGCAGGCCGTGCCGTGCGCAATCGAGTCGCCGATGGCCGATCCGGTGGCGAGCACAGGCCCCTGTTCCAGCAGGTGGTGGATGGTGAACTGCGGCCCGGTCCGGCGTGACTGGACCGTCTCGGGCCGGGCCTGGACCATGAAGAGTTCCCCGGTCTCGCCGTCCCGGGCCCATTCCATGTCCATGGGCCGGCCGTAGTGGTTTTCGACCGTGACGGCCCAGCGGGCGAGGGCGAGGATCTCGGCGTCGCCCAGCACGAAGGCCCGGCGCTCGGCCTCCGAGGTGTCCACCATCCGGGTGCGGGCGCTCCCGCCGCGGCTGTAGACCATCTTCCGGGCCTTGGAGCCGAGGGATTTCTCGATGATCGGGGTGATGCCCTCCGCGGCCGCGGACTCTGTCAGGAGCGGCTTGAAGACCAGGTACTTGTCCGGATTGATGGTGCCCTGGACGACTGTTTCGCCGAGGCCCCAGGCCGCGCTGATGACGGCGGCGCGGGGAAAGCCCGAGTCGGTATCGATGGAGAACATCACCCCGGATGCCCCGACGTCGGAGCGCACCATCCGCTGGACGCCGATCGAGAGGGCGACGTCCATGTGGTCGAAGCCCTTGACCTCGCGGTAGCTGATGGCCCGGTCCGTGAAGAGTGAGGCGTAACAGCGGCGGCAGGCGTCCAGCAGTTCCCGCTCACCCGCAATGTTCAGGAAGGTCTCCTGCTGCCCGGCGAAGCTCGCGTCCGGGAGATCCTCCGCCGTCGCGCTGCTGCGCACCGCCACGGCGAGCCGGTCCATGCCGGCCCGGTCCCCCAGCGTCCGGTAGTGGGCGCGGATGGCTTCGGCGATGTCGCCGGGGAACTCGCTGGCCAGGAACAGGTCCCGGATGGCCTCGCCGGTGGCGCGCAGCGTGGCGTCCCCGGCCCGGTAGGCGGCAATACGCGATCGCATGGCGGCGTCGATCCCGTTAGCCACGACGAACGAGCGGTACGCGGCGGCTGTGGTGGCGAACCCGTCAGGAACCCGTATCCCCTCGCGTTGGAGGGTCCGGATGAGCTCGCCGAGCGAGGCGTTCTTCCCGCCGACCCGCGGGACGTCGGCCATGCCGATCTCGTCAAACCACATCACGGGCGATTCAGCCATGTCAGTACTCCTGCGGATTGTCGGTGGACCCATACTGCGCGGGACCGGTGTCCCGGGGTCAGGGGCTTTGGACCCGCGCGCCGCCGCCGGCTACTGTGCCGCCTGGGGGAAAGCCTCCTGTTCCCGCGCCGGGCCCGGCGCCGCCGGCGGAACCAGCCCGGCGGCGGACGATCTTGTACAGCCAGTCGGCGAGCAGGACGGCAGGGACGGCGGCCAGCGCCACCGCCAGGCCTCCCGGCGTCGGCGGCGCGTGGCCCAGCAGCGCCGCCAACGGCCCGAGGAACAGGAACACGCACAGCAGCCCCAGCTCGGCCAGCACGGCCCACAGCAGCAGCTTGTTGGTAAACCAGCCCAGCCGCCAGGGCGGGACGGTGGCGCTGCGGCAGGCGAAGGCGTTCGCCAGCTGGGCCAGGACAACCGTGGTGAAGGCCGCGCCCGACGCCGCCAGGAGCACGTCGCTAGCCGGCAGCTCGGCGCCGGGCCGCCACCCCGCACCGAGCAGAACCACCGTATACGCCGTCATCTCCATCAGCGCCTCGACCGGTCCCAGCAGCCCAAACACCCGAAACATGAGGGCGCGGTCCATCAGGTGCCGGCGCTCGGGCGGCCGCTTCAGCGTCCCCTTGCTTGGCGCCTCGCTGCCCAGGGCCAGGGCGGGCAGCAGGTCGGTGCCGATGTCCAGGGCGAGGATCTGCAGCACGCCCAGCGCCAGTGGGAAGTGGCCGCCGGACAAGGCCCAGATGACGAAGGGCGTGAGCTCGGCGACGTTGTCCGTCAGGTGGTACGTCAGGAAGCGCCGGATGTTCGCGTAGGTGGCACGGCCCTGCTCCACCGCGGCCATGATCGTGGCGAAGTCGTCGTCCAGCAGCACGAGGTCGGCGGCCTCACGGGCGACGTCGGTGCCGCTGCGTCCCATCGCGACCCCGATGTCGGCCTGCTGCAGCGCCGGGCCGTCGTTGACGCCGTCGCCGGTCATGGCCAGGACATGCCCGCGGCCCTGCAGGAGCCGGGCCACGCGGAGCTTCTGTTCCGGCGTCACCCGGCTGACCACCACTCCGTCGCAGTCCAGCAGTGCGGCCAGGACGGCGTCATCGCCGGGCAGGTCCCCTCCCTGCAGCACGGTTTCCGTGGGGCCGAGCAGCCCCGTCTCCCGGGCGATGGCGGCGGCGGTGAAGGCGTGGTCGCCTGTCACCATCGCCACTTTGATTCCTGCGTCGCGGGCCGCTTGGAGTGCCACTTTCACCTCGGTCCGGGGAGGATCGTGCAGGCCCATCAGGCCCAGCAGCGTCAGCCCGGCCTCGACGTCCTCCAGCTTGAACGCGGCGCCGGGCGGCCCGGGCAGGCTGCGCTGGGCGACGGCGAGTACCCGCAGGCCACGGGCGGCCATCTCGTCAACCATGTCCATTGCGCGGTTCGAGCCGGGATCAGAAGCCCCGCCTCCGGTGGCCAGACACAGCGGAATCACGGACTCCGGGGCCCCCTTCACGAAGAGGGCGGTGCCGACGATTGCCGACTCCCGCAGCCGGCGGGAGTCGAACGCGAACCGGTGCGACGGCGTCGGCCATTCCGGCTGCTCACCCGGAAGGGCGAGGCGGACGGCGAGCGCGTCGATGGCCGCCTCCATCGGGTCCCCCTCGGCTATCCAGCGGTCTTCGTGGAGGACGGCGCGCCCCACCGAGGCGGCGCGGGCAGCGACGCTGAGCCGCCGGGCTTCTTGAAGGCCGCCGCCCGTCATCTCGGCTTCGGGGCCGTAGCCCTGGCCATTGATGGTCAGCAGCCCGGCCGGGGTCCAGACCTCGACGACGTTCATCCGGTTCTGCGTCAGGGTTCCGGTCTTGTCGGTGCAGATGAAGGTCGTGGAGCCGAGGGTCTCCACGGCTTGGAGGTTGCGCACGAGGGCGTTGCGCCTGGACATGCGCTGCGCGCCGACGGCCAGGGAGAGCGTGACGGTCGGCAGCAGGCCCTCGGGGACCAGCGCGACGGCCACCCCGATGGCGAACAGGAAGGCGTCGCGCCAGGAAATGCCAATCACGAGCGAGAGGACGAAGAACAGGGCGCCGATGCCCAGGGCCATGGTGGCGGTGATGCGGACGATTCTTTGCAGTTCCAGCGACAGCGGGCTGGTGGGGGCTTCGACTTTACCTGTCAGGGATGCGATCTCCGCGAGCCGGGTCTGGCCGCCCGTCACCGAGACCACGCCTTCGGCGTGCCCGTTGACCAGGAAGGTCCCGCCGAAGGCGGTGTCGCCGGGGGTTTTGGCGACTGCCTCGCTTTCGCCCGTGAGCATGGACTCGTCCACCTCGCAGCCGGTGGCCAGGGCCAGCCGGAGGTCCGCCGGAACGCGGTCGCCGGCCACCAGCACCACGACGTCGTCCGGCACCAGTTCGGTGGAGTGGACCTTGATGACGCGGCCGTCCCGGCGGACTGACACCATGGCCGGGAGCAGTTCGCGGAGCTTGGCGGCGGCATGCTGGGCCCGCTCCTGCTGGATGTAGGCGAACACCCCGTTGACCAGGATCACCGCCACGATGGCGATGCCCAGTTCCGGCATGCCGGCAATGATCGCGAAGATGGCCGCCACCCAGAGCATGATCGCGAAGAAATGGGTCAGCTCAGCCAAGAGCCTTCGCCAGCCGGGGACCGGACGGGGCTCGGGCAGTTTGTTGGCACCGAATTGCTTCAACCGCCGGGCAGCTTCGTCGGCGCTGAGTCCGGCGACGGCTGACAGCGAGTCCTGCCCCGGCCCGGGATTCACCCCCGCGCTCCGCCCCTCACGGGCACTGCAGACCGCCGGCCGCCGCCGTCGAAATCGCCGGACAGCTGCGGGATCGCCGGAACTTTCCGGCGGTGTGGCGCGGATCCGGCGAACTCGGGGGTAGGGGGCGGCGTCACGTGCGTTAGTCTTCGGCGGCGCTGATCCCGAACTCGCTCTTGAGCCGCACGCGGGCGCCGCGCTCAACCAGTGTGGGTATGTAGGTCCGGATCCGGCCTGCGTTCAGGGCATCGAATTCCTCGCCGACGATCCCGGCGATGTGCCTCCGCGGTACGTGCGGAAACCTGGCAGCCAGACGCTCGACAACCTGATCAATGCTGGGTTCTTTCGCATCGTCCGTCACTTCTTCAGTGTGGAGCGGCCTGGTCCCGGCGTCAATGAATCTTCAGCTGGCAGGCGGCAGCAGGTGGCCCAGGCTCCGCAGGTAGGTGCCAAAGCCGTGGGGCGCCCGGGCATGGGTCCGGCCGGAGGTCATGACCCTGATGCTGTCCGTCGCGGTGACCGTAAAGGCGCGGCTGCGGAGGCTGTGCACCAGGGTCCGGTCTTCTTCGGACGTGACCCGGGCGAACCCTCCGGCGGCAAGATAGGCGGAAGCCCGGACCCCGAAATTCGCGCCATAGATATGGGGGTGGTCCTCGCGGAAGGGGTGGCGTTCGTGCCAGCGCCGGAGCAGTTCAGGGTCCATCCCGGCGGGGTCCGGTTCCACGGAACCCAGCACGGCGTCGGCCCCGGCCTCGGCGAACTCCAGCTGGCGCACCAGCCAGTTCTCCGGCACCCGGGAATCGGCGTCGGTGTTGGCCAGCCAGGTCCGGCCGGCCCAGGGCGGCGGCGTCCAGCGCTGGCCGGGCGGCCGCCGCCGGGTCACGCCGATGCCGGAGGCCCGGACGCCAGCGGCCCGGCTGGCGCCGGCGCTGTGGTAGCTGACCTCCAATGCGCTGAAACGCGGGTCCGAGGCTGCGAAGCCGGCCATGACGGCGGCGGAACCGTCCGTGCAGCTGTCCAGCACCACCGTCACCCGGGTCTCGACGTCGGACCGGACCCTGTGCAGGGCGTCCGCGGACCGCTGGACGGCCTCCAACGCCAGTTCCAGGTGGTCTTCTTCGTTGTTTGCGGGCATGACGACGGCGACCCGGTCGATGCGGTGCCCGCGCGGCAACGGCAACGCCGTCATCGGGGTCACCGCATCCGTTCCAGGCCGCCCAGGCCCGGCACGGCACCCGGTACAGCGTCCGGGGCAAGGAACACCTCGAGCACAAAGTCGCGCTCCTGGTAGGTCCCGCCGCCGGCCCAGCCCAGGTGCCGCCGGGCCGCGGCGTGGACCGCGTCGCCGTCGAGTTCCCAGCCGGAAATGGGGTGCCGCCAGTGGCACAGCGCGAGGGTCCCGCCAGGCATGAGCGAGCCTTGAATCCGGTCGAACAGTCCGGCGAGCTCTGCCGGTGAGAGGTAGTAGCCCACCTCTGAAACCACGATCAGGTCGAACGATCCGTCCGGCCACTCGTTCGGGACGGTCAGGTGTCGCGTCGTCGCCGCGGGCAGGTGCGCGAGCCGCCTGGCGGCACGGTCCAGCGCGGTGCCGCTGGCATCGACGGCGAGGAAGCTTCCGCACCGCGGCGCGAGTTCCACGCTCAGGGTCCCGATGGAGCAGCCGATCTCCAACCCGGACGTGTAGCTGCTGCCGGGCAGCGCGGCGAGCGTGAGTGTGCGTTTGCGCTGCTCGTACCAGCTCGAGGTGTACTGCCAGGGGTCCTCCTCCCGGGCGTGGACGGCATCGAACACGCGCTCCGCGTCGCCCGCGGCGAAGGGCCGCCGGGACCCGCCATCCGCCCCGCCATCGCCCGGGCCGTCGCCCGGTCCATCGCCCGGCCCATCCGCCGGGGCGACCGCGGGGTGCCAGGCAAACGTCTCCCAGGTCCGCTCAAAGTGTGTCAGGAAGGCCGGGGGCAGGAGCACCTCGTCGCCCGGCAGCGCGGAGAGCGGGCGCACCTGGGACGCATGTGCCGCCATCGCGGCGGCCTTGGCCTCAAGCTCTGCCGGGCGCAGCGGCAGCCGGAACCAGCCGCGCCATGCCCCGCCGTCCGGGTCGCCGGGTCCGGTCAGGCCGGCCGCCCCGGCCGGGCCGCCACCGGCGTCCGGCGCGCCTGGTGCCGCCCATAACCAGTACCAGATGGGGTATTCGAGGAGGGCGTGGCCCGCCGCGGCGCTGAGCCCGGCGGCAACGGATCCGAGGACGTCGTGGTCGGTGTGTCCATCGGAGCGGTAGGGCGCCACGAGAACCACCTCGTCGGCGGCGCGACCGCACACGGCCGCCGCCTCCCGGACCGCGTCCCGGACCGCGGCCCGGATCTCTTCCCGGTGCCCGGCGAGGTGACCGTCGGGCAGGCCCAGGCACTGCCACGCCACGTTCCCGGCCCCGTTCCCGGCTCCGGAAAGGCGTTTCAGGGCGTCGCCGAACTCCTGCAGCCGGACCGCGGCGAGCTGTTCCGGCGTCGTCGTTGGCGAGCCGGGGTGGGATCCTTCCCCCGCCGTGCACAGCAGCACGCGGACCGTGGCGCCGACGGCGTGCAGCCGGGCCAGCAGCCCGCCAGCCCCGAGCGATTCGTCGTCCGGGTGCGCGGCCAGGACAATGAAGGCCCGGCCGGCGAGCGCCGCGTCATCCAGCGGCAGGTCCGGCAGCCTGGCGGCGGGGCTGCCGGCCCAGGCGGCCTCGGACGTCCCGGCGTCGTTGTGTGTGAAAGTCACCATGGGTTGCTTTCGGCCAGTGCCAGGGCGCCCAGCTGCGCGTCGTCGCGCATCGCGTGGTGCTGGCGGATGTACAGGGCGAGATCGGCCATCCGTTTTCCGTAGCGCTCGTCAAAGGCGAGGGGGGCCGGACCGAGATTTTGGCTCACGAGCGTCTGGACGCGTTCGACGGCGGCGGCCACGCTGCCGCGCACACGCAGGGCTTCCTGCCACGCACCGCGGTCCGAGAGTTCGCCTGCGTCGATCCTTGCGGCCGTGCCGGCCAGGTAGGCGGTGAGGGCGGCCAGCGTTCGGTCAATCTCGCCGAGGTGGGCCAGCGCAATCTGGTCCGGTTCCCGTCCGCCGTCGGCGGCGTGCCGCAGGGAGTCGGCGAAGCTGCGCGCCACGGCGACGGCGCCGCCGAGCCAGCAGGCGGCCACGCCCATGCCGCCCCACGCGAAACCCGGGCGCTGGTAATACCAGCCGGCGCCGCCGAGGGGCACGGCGGGAACGGCCTCGAAGTGGACTGTGCCGCTGGGAATCTCGCGCAGTCCCCGGCTGGTCCACTCCGGATTCGCGAAGCCCACGCCGTTCGCGTGGAGGTCGACGGCGAAGGCGGCCCGGCCTCCGGCCTCCAGATGGGCCGTCAGCACGGCATGGTCCAGTTGGGCGGCGAGCGAGCACCAGGGCTTGGATCCCTGCAGGATCCAGCCGTCTGCGGATTCCTTGGCTTCAAGCCGCAGGCCGGGCGCCTCGGCGGCGAACACACCCCAGGCCCCCTCGAAGTTGGCATCGTCGGGGTCCGGGCAGTCCCGGCCGTGCCGTGCCGCCTCGTCGCCGGCCTGGGCCAGGATCGCCACGGCATCCAGGTGTGGTTCCAGCACCCGTCCGGCGGCGACATCGACGGCGGTTACGGAGGCCAGAATCTCCCACAGGAACGCGGTCCGGCCGTCCCCGGGTTTGGGCGCCGCCGCCGCGGCCGCCTTGGCCAGCTCCAGCAGCGCCGGCACATCGCCGACGGCGTCCTGCGCCTCGGACAGCAGGGGGCAGATCGTCTCCAGGTCTGCGGCCGCGGAGCTGATCCGGACAGGTAGGGGGTGGTGGGAAATGGGGATCCCGTTCATTTCGGCTGCCTGTGTTCCTTCGGGCTGGGCGGATTCGGGCTGGGCGGATTCGGGCTGGGCCCGGCCACGTGGCTGAAGTCCTGCGCGTCCGCGGCCGCGCCGCCATCGCTGGCGCCGTCGACAAGTAATCTAAGCATACTTAGCACTTGGGGGTGGCCGGGGGCTGCACGGGGTCGGCTGCCACCGGCGCGTTCGCCCCGGCGGACAGTCTCTTGCGCCTAGCGGACGATCGCGAGGGCGAAGCCGTCCCAACCTTTCGAACCCACGGTCTGGATCACGGTGCCGTCCAGCCGCGGGTCATCGCCCATCATCTGGAGCGTGCTGATGATTCCGGGGGCGTTGACCGGGTCCATCGACGCGTCCAGCACCGCACCCTCCCACACGACGTTGTCCACCACGATGGTGGTGCCGGGCCGGCCAAGCCGGATGGCCCAGTCCAGGTAGTGCGGGTTGTTTTCCTTGTCGGCATCGATGAACACGAAATCGAAGGGCGGCCCGGCCTCGCTTTCCAGCTCGGGCAGGGTGTCCAGCGCCGCGCCGACCCGGATCTCCACCTTGTGGCCCAGCCCGGCGTCGTCAACGTTGGTCCGCGCGACGCGGGCGTGCAGGGGGAGGTATTCACAGGTGACCAGCCGGCCGTCGTCGGGCAGTCCCTGGGCCATCCAGATGGTGCTGAAGCCGGCCAGCGTGCCGATCTCCAGGACGTGGCGCGCACCGGAGAGCTGGACCAGCAGTTTCAGGAGTTTGCCGGCGTTGGGGGCCACTTCGATGGCCGGCATGCCTGCCTCAAGTGCGCTGGTCACGGCGCGCTTGAGTGAACGGTCCGGGCGGACCACCGCGTCGGAGAGGAAGTTCTCGACGGCGACCCAGCCGGGGGCGGACTGATGCTCGATCATGCCCCCAGTGTTCCAGCCGTCCGCGCCCGGCGGTACCCCCGCGGGCGCGCTTTTCCCGCCCGGATTTCGGCGTGCGGTCCGACTCAGTACACCTGGTTTCCCGGCCGGGTTGGAATCTGCGGGCCGGTCCCGCCGGCGCCCTGCCCGTCGATGGCGTTTTCCAGCCGTTCCACCTTGCCGGTCAGCTCGCCGCTGTAGCCCGGCCGGATGTCCGCCTTGAGGACCAGCGAGACGCGCGAACCGTAGGCGCCCACCGCGTCCGTGGCCCGCTTGACGACGTCCATGACCTGGTCCCAGTCGCCCTCGATCTCGGTGAACATGGAACTCGTCCGGTTGGGCAGGCCCGACTCCCGGACGATCCGCACCGCGGCCGCGACGGCGTCGTGCACCGACGCGTCGCCGGGCGCTTGCCCGTTGGCGGGGTCACCGGAGGGTGCTACGGAGAATGCGACCAGCATGTGGTGGTTCCCTTCACTCAGTCAGGACACCGGGGGCGAAAACTTCCGGGCTGTCCGGCACCAGTCTTTCACGCGATTCAAGCCCGGCAGCGGCCGGGCGCACCTCCGCCACCGTCACATAAGTCACTACCCGCCGGTAACAGGTTCGCACACCCTTCGCGTTGCTACCCTAGGCAAATGAACCGGGCAGTAGACCGCAGGCCGCTCCGCGCAGATGCCGCGCGCAACGTGGACAAAATCATCGCCGCGGCCCGCCAGTGCTTCCGCGAGCACGGCCCCGAGGTGCCGCTGCAGACCATTGCCGTCACCGCCGGCGTGGGTCCCGCCACCCTTTTCCGGAATTTCGCCGACAAGGAAGAGCTGGTGCTCGCTGCCCTGAACCAGCAGCTCCGGCTGCAGGTGGACCCGGCCATCGATGAGGCCCTGGCCGATCCTGACGCCGCCGCAGGGCTCTTTCGGGTCATCGATGCCACGATGCATGTCGCCAGCGAAGAGGCCAACCTGCTGGGAGCTGTCGCGGGCCGGCGCGGGCTGCTGACCGGGATTACGGGTGGCCTGATTGAATCCATCGCCGTGCTGCTGGGCCGGGGCCAGGGGCAGGGCACCCTGCGCAGCGATATTTCCATGACGGACATGATCCGCCTGCTGGCCATGCTGATCGGCGTCGTGGACACCATGGAGCCGGGCTCCGACGCGTGGCGCCGGCCCGTGGCGCTGGTTGAGGACGCCATCCGGACGGAGCGGCCGGACCGGGCGTTGCCGCCGCAGGCCCCGCTGACGGGCACCGCGTTCGACGCCGTTCTCGGCTAGCACCCATAAGCGCCGGATCCTGCAGGTGCCCCGACAGTCCGGTGCCCGGCGCTAGTCTTCGGCCGGCTTTTCCTTGGCTTCGAGAAGGTGTTGCTGAAGCTTCTCTTCGGCTTCCCGACGGCGGCGGGACATTTCGCGCATTTCCCGGGTGGACTCAGCCCCGCCGGAAACATACGGCTCGTGCTGCTTGGTGCGCTGATCCTTGCGCGGCTCCGCGGCCTGCTGCTCCGCGGCCTGCTCGTCGGCAGCCTCCCGGCCGGCAGCCGGCAGCTCGCCGTCGTGTTCAGTCATGTTCGAATGCTCCCATGCGATCCCGGCACCAAGTAGGGACTAAAGACCGTTCCGGCGGCACCCACAGCCCATCCGCGCTCCAGCGCGGTCAGGCGTTCCACTGGCGGGTCAGTCCCAGCCGAGCAGCCGGAGCCCGGCGGCCGCGGCCGCGCCGGCGATCACCACCACCAGGAACGGCGCGCGCAACCACAAGGCGATGCCAGCCGCCGCCAATGCGCCCAGCCGGGCGTCCAGGACGAGCGACTGGCCGGAGGCGACAGCATTGACCACCGTCAGGGACGCCAGCAGCCCGATTGTCATGGTCCCGGCAATCCTGGACATCCGCGGGTTGCGGAGCAGACTGGCCGGCACCAGGTAACCGAGCAGCTTCCAGGCGTAGGCGAGCAGGCAGGAGAGCAGCAGCCACATCCAAAGATTCATGCGTCGTCTCCGGGGCGGTCACCGCGGGATTCGCGGGCCGGGTCGTGGTGGTGGTGCACGTGGTCCTCCGCGTACGGATCGACGTCCGGTTCCAGGCCCTCGTCGCTGCGGCCGTGGCTGAACCAGCCGATCCCTGCCGCGACCACGGCGGCGACGAGGATAGGCACTCCCGGGGGCACGAACGGCACGGCCAGCACGGTGGCCAGCGCGCAGACCACCGCGATGGCCACAGGTTCCCTGCCTTTCAGCCGCGGCCAGAGCAGGCCAAGGAAGGCCGCCACGGCGGCGCCGTCCAGTCCCCACTGTTTGGGATCCCCGAGCGCCCCGCCGGCCAGTGCGCCGAGGGCGGTGAACAGGTTCCAGAGGACAAAGACGCCGATTCCGGCGGTCCAGAAGCCGCGTTTCTGCTCGTCGGGGTCCGTCTGCCCTGTGCTGGTGGCGGTGGACTCGTCGATGGTCAGCTGGGCCGCGGCAAACTTCCGCCACCCGCGCGGCTGCAGGAGGGCATTGATCTGCATGCCGTAGATGCCGTTGCGCATGCCCAGCAGCGTCGCGGCGCCCATCGCTGCGACGCCGGACCCGCCTCCGGCCACCACACCGATGAAGGCGAACTGCGAGCCGCCGCTGAACAGCAGCAGGCTCAGTGCCATGGTCTGCCAGAAATCCAGGCCCGAGGTTACGGACAGCGCACCGAAGGAGACGCCGTAGAGACCGGTGGCGATGCTGATCGACAAACCGATCCGCACCGCCGGTGACTGCAGGATTTTCACGGGCGCCGGTTCCGCCGCGTCAAAGTCCAGGCCCATGCGATGAGGGGCGCCTGGAGCGGGAGCCGCAGGGTGTGCACGCGTCGCCGGCGCGGCGAGCCCTCCGGCCCGTAGGCTTTGCGCAGGGCATCCACGTGGCCGGCGAGGAAGGCGGCGAACATCGCCGTGACGCAGCCCGCGGCGGCCCTCCGGGTGGCCGGGACCAGGAGCCCGACGGCGGCGGCGGCTTCCAGCAGCCCGCTCACTGCCACCCATTCCTCACGGGACAGGACGGCCAGGGGCCCGTTCGGCTGCTCGCCGGAGTCGTCCCGGCACAGGAAGTCAGGTACCACCGGGTGGAAAAATTCAGGCTCGCGGAAGTGCTTGGCGGCACTGGTGAGCAGCAGCGCGCTCATCGCTGCCGCGGACAGCGTCTGGACGTCCAGGACGGGCCGGCGAAATGGCATGCAACAACTCAACCACAGCGGCCACGCCGGCCGTAATCCGCCCGGGACTCGGGGGATGTGAAGATGTCAGCCCAAGATTCGTGTGGCAGCCAGACGGCTACCGTGGGGGCCGGCTGTCCGCCATGAGCTGGGAGAGGACCTGGGCGGGCCAGTTGGTGGTGATCTCCTGGATCCCGAGTTTCCGGCACCGTTCGACGTCGTCCTCGGTGTCGACCGTCCACACCCGGCACCGCAGCCCCGAGGCGAGCCAGCGCTGAACGGCCGGGGCGTGCGTGCGGACGTACCCGATGCCGGGGCCGGCAATGCCGGCCTCGGCCGTCGCCAGGATCCGTTCCCCCTCAGCCTGGGCGGCCTTCATCACGTTGGCCAGCGCCCCGCCGGTCAGGGCACCGAGGCCCAGTTCCTCCCGGATGTCCGCCACATTGACGTCATCCACGAGCTGGCAGACAGCCGCGGCCGGTACGGACTCCAGGAGGTGTTTTACGGAGTCGGGGCTAAAGCTCATGAAGGAAACCGTGATGTTCTCCAGCATCGACGTCCGCGGATCCCAGCCCTGGGCCCTCAGGACCTCGAGGGCCCGGTCCTCGAGTCTGAGCTGGTACGGGCTCGGGTGTTTGAACTCGATCGCCAGCCCGATCCCGCGGCCGGCCGCACGCAGGATGTCGAGCAGGTCCGGCAGGGTCAGGAACTGCCCGGACTTGGCGCCGTAGGCCTCCGGGATCCGGGCTCCCTTCCAGGAGGAGAAGTCCAGTTCCTGGAGTTCTTGCAGGGTCCGGTCGGCCACCTGGCCGGTGCCGTCCGAGGTGCGGTCCAGGGTGGCATCGTGCAGGAGCACCACGTGCTGGTCCCGGGTCAGGTGGACATCGCATTCGAAGCCGTCGGCGCCGTCGGCGATTGCCTGCAGGTACGCGGCCCGGGTGTGCTCGGCGAAAGTTCCGCTGGCGCCGCGGTGGGCATAGACCAAAGGCCGGGCGGCGGCAGGCTCATCAGTGGTCATGGTGCCACGTTAGCGGACCGTCCGTTTCCGTGGCGGGCTAGGCTGGGCTCATGCAGGTGAATACTGAGTCAACCTCCCTGACCGGCGCCGCGGGACGTCCGGGCGGCGCCCGGCCGGACGGTCCCCCCGGGCAGCGTTCCGCTGCCTCCAGCGACGTCGAGAAGGCCGCGGCGCTGCGCCGGATGAAGCTCCTGGCCCTCTCGCTGCTGGCCGTCATGGCGGTGATCTTCATCGTCGCGTTCGCCCTGCAGAAGCAGTATCCGGGGCTCGAATACGTCCGCGCCGCGGCCGAGGGCGGCATGGTCGGGGCCCTCGCGGACTGGTTCGCCGTCACGGCCCTGTTCAAGTACCCCATGGGCATCAAGATCCCGCACACCGCGATCATCCCCCGCCGCAAGGACCAGATCGGCGCCTCGCTGGGCGAATTCGTGGAAACCAATTTCCTCTCCGAACAGGTGGTCCAGGAGAAGCTGGCGTCCGCAGACATTGCGCGCAAGGCCGGCGCCTGGCTGTCCAGCCCCGGCGGCCCGGACCGGGTCGCCAAGGAGGGTGCCGCCGTCATCCGCGGCGCGTTCAAGGTCCTCAACGACGACGACGTCCAGGCCGTGATCGAGTCCATGGTCCGCAAGCACCTGCTCACCCCGCCGTGGGGGCCGCCGGTGGGCCGCCTCGCCGAGCGGATTTTCGACGACGGGCACCACCATGCGCTGGTGGACCTAATGGTGGACCGCACCGTGGACTGGGTGCGGGACAACCAGGAGACGGTCAACAGGCTGGTCACCGACCGGTCCCCGACGTGGGTGCCCTCGTTCGTGGACGGGCTGGTGGGCGACAAGGTGTACGTGGAGATCCTCAAGTTCACCCGCGCCGTGCAGTCCGACCCGCAGCACCAGGTCCGCCTCTCGATCGACAAGTACCTCAAGGAACTCGCGCAGGACCTGCAGCATGATCCTGTCATGATCGCCCGCGCCGAGGGCATCAAGGCCCAAGTGCTCGGCGACCCGGAGGTCCGCGAGCTCGCCTCCCGCACCTGGGACACCATCAAGACGGCCCTGCTCACCGCCGTCGATGACCCGCACAGCGAACTGACCGTCAAGTTCAAGGCGGCCGTGCATGACTTCGGCACCCGGCTGCTGGTCGATCCCGAGCTCGCCGGCAAGGTGAACGCCTGGATCGGCGACGCGGCCGGCTACCTCGTGAAGACCTACCGCTCGGACATCGCGGGGGTCATCACGGACACCGTGGCCCGCTGGGATGCCGACGAGACGTCGCAGAAGATCGAACTGCAGGTCGGCAGGGACCTGCAGTTCATCCGGATCAACGGCACGGTGGTGGGCGCACTGGCCGGGCTGGCCATCTTTACGCTGGCCACCCTGCTGTTCGGCTAGCTGGGCCCCGCTCCGCGGCACCGGCTAGGCGGCCGCGACCTTGGCCTTGGTCCTGCCGTGCATGGCGAAGATGGTGAAGACAAGCGCCGCGAGCGCTGTGGCGACGAGCAGCAGCAGCCCGATCGCGTAGCTGTGCGCCGCGGCGTCATAGGTGGCGCCCATGATCAGCGGCGGGAAGTAGCCGCCCAGGCCGCCGGCCGCGCTGACCACCCCGCTGATGCTGCCGACCTTGCCCTCCGGCGCGAGGACCCCCACCCAGGCGAATACCCCGCCCGTGCCCAGGCCCAGCGCCGCCGCCATGGCGACGAACGTCAGGCCGGCGGGGACGTCGCCGTCGGGTTGCAGGTTCACCACCCAGGCAAGGACGGCGACGCCGGCGAGGGCAGCGATCACCACTGGCTTGGGACCGATCTTGTCGGCGAGTACGCCGCCCACCGGCCGCGCCAGCACGGCGGCGAGCGCAAACCCCGCGGTACGGGCGCCGGCCGCGCTGGGATCGAAGCTGTAGACATCCCGGAGGTACGTGGGCAGATACGTGGCGAAGGAAACGAAGCCACCGAAGAGGACTGCGTAGAGGAAGCACAGCTTCCACGTGACCGGGGTCTTCGCGGCGTCGATCAGCTTGGGCATCACGGGCGCGTTGCTGCGGGTCCAGCCCGGCGCCTCCTTCAATCGGAACCAGATGATGGCGGCCATGACCGCCAGAATCGCGGCGATCAGCAGGTGGGTGGGAACGTAGCCGATGGCGGCGACAAGCCGGGGGTTCAGGAAAGCGGCCAGGGCCGTTCCGCCCATGCCCGCGCCGAAGACGCCGGTGGCGAAACCCCGCCGGGCGGGCTCGTACCAAGCGCTGACGAAGGGGATCCCGACGGCGAAGACGGTTCCGGCGACCCCCAGCAGCACGCCGGCAGCCAGCACCAGGGCGAAGGAGTCGAGGCTGCCGCCGACGGCCACCAGCAGGATCGGGACGATGGAGGCCAGGAGGACAAAAGTGAACATGGCGCGGCCGCCGTACTTGTCCGTCAAGGCGCCGACGACGATCCGCCCCAGCGAGCCGACGAAGACGGGCATGGCCACGAGCACACCGGTGGTGGCCGGATTGAGGTGCAGATGCTGGGTGTAGTACGCGCTCAGCGTGGCGATGGAGTTCCAGGCCCAGAAGCACACCACCGAGGTCGAGGTGGCGAGCGTCAGATTGAGCGCCCGGCCCGCAGGGGCGGCGACGGGCGGGGACACTGCTCCGGCCACGGCGGTCTCCTTCCTTGTTGATCAAAGCAGTTCAGCAAAGCAGTTCAGCAAAGCGGTTCAGCAAAGCAGCTTCAGCGATGGCACCGGGTCACCGGTTCCTGGTGTCCCGGTCCCGGGTTCCGACGGCGGACCAGCCCCGCCGGGCGCCGGCCGTGGAGCTCCGGGCGCCGGCAGCGCCGGCTGTGCCTTTGGCCCCGGCGCCGCCGGTGTCCCGATCCCGGGAGCGGTAGACGATGTAGGGGCGGAAGAGGTAGTGGAACGGGGCCGTGAAGGCGTGGACCAGGCGCGTGAACGGCCAGATCACGAGCAGCGCCATGCCTACCAGGGTGTGCAGGTGGAAGGAGAACGGGGCCGCGGCCATCGCCGCGATGTCGGGCTGGAAGATGAACAGCGAGCGGAACCACGGGGCCACGGTCTCGCGGTAATTGTGCCCGTGCTCGCCCTCGAAGACACTCGCCAAGGTGGTCCACAGCCCGAACACGATGGCCGCGGTGAGCACCACGTACATGGTCTTGTCATTGCCGGTGGTGGCCATGAAGACCGGCCCGGTGGTCCGGCGGCGGTAGATCAGCAGGAGGATCCCGCCCAGCGTTCCGACCCCGGCGATCCCGCCGACCAGCAGGGCGTTGAAATGGTAGAACTCCTGGCTCATCCCGGCCGCCTGGGTCCACGCCATCGGAATGACCAGGCCGAAGAAGTGACCGGCGATCACGGCGAGCAGGCCAAAGTGAAACAACGGGGACGCAATCCTCAACAGCCTGGACTCATAGAGCTGGGAAGACCTCGTGGTCCAGCCGAACTGGTCGTACTTGTAGCGCCAGAGAAGTCCGCCGACCAAAACCACCACCATGACGTACGGCAGCACGCCCCACAGCACGATGTCCAGTGCGGTGAGTCCGACGGCGGATCCGGGTTCCGCTTCGAATGCCAGCATGCTCAGGCCCCCTTCACGGGCAGCAGGCGCGGATCGTACGGGTCCAGGCCCACGGCCTCCGTGGGCGGGCCGTAGCCGGCCATCCGCATGACGGCCTGCTCGTCCGCCGGGGATTTCCCGGGCAGCGTGGCGCAGACGGCCTGCAGGATCCGGGCGTGCGGCAGCTGGTCCCGGAGCAGCCCGAAGCGGAGCATCTCCAGGCTCGCCCGGAAGCGCGTCAGCAGTTCGCGGCCGGCCTCGAGGTCCACCAGCGCGGCGTATTCGAGGACCATCGGGAGGTAGTCGGGCAGTTCGCCGTGGGTGTCCACCAGGATGTCGCTTTGCCGGTAGGTCTTCTTGAAGTTGCCCAGAACCTCGCCGCGGCGCCGGGTGTCCCCATCAGTCCAGTAGGACAGGTGCAGGGCGTGGCGCTTTCCGAGGTCGAACTCGCGCACGTACTGGGACTGGAGCTGGATCGGCGGCGTGGACTCCAGCTGGTCCAGGACCGCAACGAAGTCCGCCGTGGCGCCGGGGAACTCGGCCAGCGCGGCCCGCATCAGCGGGACCCGGCCGGTCAGTTCCTCGTCAGGGTAGGACAGGCACCAGGCCGCGGCGAGGTAGAGGACCTGCTGGCGGCGGGTCATGGCTGCTCCCCCGCCGGAGGGGATTCCGCGGGGCCCGCCGGTTTCGGCGGCGGCGGTTCCGCCGGAGGCGGTTTTTCCGGAAGCAACGCCTTTTCCGGAAAAAGCCCGGAGGGCGCTCCGGTGCCGTCCCAGTTCAGCAGGTTCACCCTGCCGCGCAGGGTGGTTTCCCCGGGCGCGGAGCCGGAGGTCTGCCGGTCCCGGAGGGCGTTGAAGGTTTCCACCGCCACGGGGACGGGCCGGCCGCTGGCTTCGCCGAAGTGGGCGGTATCCTGCATGCCCGGGCCGCCCTCGAAGTCGAGCGAACAGCCCATTTCCTCGAGGTCGTGGGCCTGCTCCACGTGGGCCTTCGGGATGACGTAGCGCTCCTCGTATTTCGCGATCGCCATCAGCCGGTACATCTCGTACATGCTCTGGCTGTCCATCCCCACGGCCTCCGGGATGGCGTCGTCCGGGTCGTCGCCGAGGCTGATGCCGCGCATGAAGGAGCGCATGGCGGCGAGCTTCTTCAGCACCGCGGTCACCCGGTCCGCGTCGCCGGCGGTGAAGAGTTCAGCGAGGTATTCCACCGGGATGCGCAGCGCGTCGATGGCGCCGAAAAGGTTGCCGGTGTCCTCGCCGTCGTGGCCCTGGTCGCGCAGCAGGTCCACCACGGGTGAGAGCGGCGGCACGTACCAGACCATCGGCATGGTCCGGTATTCCGGGTGCAGCGGCAGCGCCACCTTGTAGACCTTGGCCAGGGCGTAGACCGGCGAGCGCCCGGCGGCGTCGATCCAGTCTTCGGGGATGCCCTGGGCCCGGGCCTCGGCCTGGACGGCGGGGTCGTTCGGGTCCAGCAGCACGTCCATCTGGGCGTCGTAGAGTTCCCGGGGGTCCGTGACGGCGGCCGCGCCGGTGACGGCGTCGGCGTCGTACAGGAACAGCCCCAGGTACCGCAACCGGCCCACGCAGGTCTCGGAGCAGACTGTCGGGAGCCCCACCTCCACCCGCGGGTAGCAGAAGGTGCACTTCTCGGCCTTGCCGGTCTTGTGGTTGAAGTAGATCTTCTTGTAGGGGCAACCGGTGACGCACTGGCGCCAGCCGCGGCATTTGTCCTGGTCCACCAGCACAATCCCGTCCTCCACCCGCTTGTAGATCGCGCCGGAGGGGCAGGAGGCCATGCAGGAAGGGTTCAGGCAGTGCTCGCAGATCCGCGGCAGGTAGAACATGAAGGTTTGTTCGTACGCGAACTTGATCTTGTCCTCGGATTCCCGCCGGACCTTCTCCACGATCGGGTCCAGGTGGCCGTTCTCGGCGGAGCCGCCGAGGTCATCGTCCCAGTTCGCGGACCAGGTGATCTTGGTGTCCTCCCCGGTGATCAGGGACTTGGGCCGGGCCACCGGGAAGTCGTCGCCCAGCGGCGCGTCAACGAGGGTCTTGTAGTCGTAGGTCCATGGCTCGTAGTAGTCCTTGAGCTCGGGCTGGACCGGGCTGGCGAAGATCCCGAAGAGCTTCTTGACCCGGCCGCCCGCCTTGAGCACCAGCTTCCCGCGCTTGTTCAGCGCCCAGCCGCCGTGCCACTTCTCCTGGTCCTCGTAGCGGCGCGGATAGCCCTGCCCGGGCCGGGTTTCGACGTTGTTGAACCAGACGTATTCGGTGCCGGCACGGTTGGTCCACGCCTGCTTGCAGGTTACGGAACAGGTGTGGCAGCCGATGCATTTGTCCAGGTTCATGACCATGCCCATTTGGGCCATGACACGCATCAGTACTGCACCTCCTGGGAACGACGCCGGACGGTGGCCACCATGTCGCGCTGGTTTCCGGTGGGGCCAAGGTAGTTGAACGCGTAGGCGAGCTGGGCGTAGCCGCCGATCAGGTGCGAGGGCTTGACCAGCAGCCGGGTCACGGAGTTGTGGATGCCGCCGCGCCGCCCGGTGGCCTCGGACTTCGGCACATCGATGGTGCGTTCCTGCGCGTGGTGGACGTAGACCACACCGGCCGGCATCCGGTGGCTGACGATCGCCCGGGCCACCAGGACGCCGTTGATGTTCAGGCACTCCACCCAGTCGTTGTCCTTGACCTCGATGGCCGCCGCGTCGGCGGGGCTCATCCAGACCGTGGGCCCGCCGCGGGAGAGCGAGAGCATCAGCAGGTTGTCCTGGTATTCGGAGTGGATGGACCACTTGGAATGTGGCGTCAGGTAGCGGACCACCACCTCCATGGACCCGTCCTGGCCGAGCCTGGGTTCGCCGAAGAGCCGGTGCATGTCCAGCGGCGGCCGGTAGATCGGCAGCGCCTCGCCGATGTCCCGGATCCAGTCGTGGTCCAGGAAGAAGTGCATCCGGCCGGTCAGGGTGTGGAAGGGCTTGAGCCGCTCGACGTTGATGGTGAAGGGTGCGTAGCGCCGGCCGCCGGTCTCTGAGCCGGACCATTCCGGCGAGGTGATCACCGGAACCGGGCCGGCCTGGGTCTGGGCGAAAGTGATGTATTTTTCTTCGGAGCCCTCGGCCAGGTCCGCCAGTTTCCTCCCGGTGCGGATTTCCAGGTCCTTGAAGCCCTGCACGGCCAGCGCCCCGTTGGTGGTGCCGGAGAACGCCAGGATGGCCTCGGCCATCTTCGCGTCCGTATCGATCGCGGGACGGCCGTCCGCGGCGCCGCCAAGCATCACCCCGTTGGAACGGCTGAGCCGGTCCAACGGGCCGGCAAGTTTGTACGTGACGTTCTTGACCGTGAAGCCCAGTTTGTCCGCCAGCGGCCCGACGGCGGCGAGCTTGTCCGCGATGGCGGTGTAGTCCCGCTCGACGACGGAAAAAATGGGCATGTTCTGACCCGGGACCGCCGGGACGGACATGTCCCGCCAGTCCCGCACAATCCCGCCGGGCTGGGCCAACTGGCCGGGCGTGTCGTGCTGCAGCGGCACGCTCACCAGGTCCCGGCGGACGCCGAGGTGGGTTTTGGCCTGCCGGGAGAACTCCTGGGCCAGCAGGTGGAAGGTGTCGAAGTCCGTCTTGGTCTCCCACGGCGGGTCAATCGCGGGGGTGAAGGCGTGCACGAACGGATGCATGTCGGTGGAGGACAGGTCGTGTTTTTCGTACCAGGTGGCGGCCGGGAACACGACGTCGGACAGCAGGGTGGTGGAGGTCATCCGGAAGTCCGCGGAAACCAGCAGGTCGAGCTTTCCTTCGGGCGCCTGCTCATGCCATTTCACATCCTTGGGCTTGAGCCCCTCGGCATGGTCCTGGCCCAGGACATTGTTGTGGGTTCCCAGCAGGTTCCGCAGGAAGTACTCGTTGCCCTTGGCCGAGGAGCCGAACAGGTTGGAGCGCCACAGCACGAGGGTCCGAGGCCAGTTTTCCGGGGCGTCCACGTCCTCGATCGCCGGGTTCAGGGTGCGGCTCTTCAGGGCATCGGCGATGTAGCCGGCGGCGTCCGTAGCGGTGCCGGCGGCGACGGCCGCCCCGGCTTCGTCCGCGAGGTCCAGCGGGTTCCGGTCGAACTGCGGGTAAAACGGCATCCAGCCGAGCCGGGCGGACTGGGCGAGGGCATCCGCGGTGTGCATGCCGTCCAGGGCCCCGGTGGAGAGCGGGGACTTCAGCGCATCCGCGGAGTAGCCGTCCTGCCGCCACTGGTCCGTGTGCATGTACCAGTAGCCGGTGCCGATCATGGTCCGCGGCGGCCGGGACCAGTCAAGGGCGTTGGCCAGCGACAGCCAGCCGGTGACCGGCCGGGTCTTTTCCTGGCCGACGTAGTGCGCCCAGCCGCCGCCGTTGCGGCCCATGCAGCCGGTCAGCATCACCAAGGCCAGCACCGCCCGGTAGGTGGTGTCGCCGTGGAACCACTGGCAGATCCCGGCGCCCATGATGATCATGGACCGGCCCTTGGACTGTTCGGCGTTGCGTGCGAATTCGCGGGCCACCCGGATGCAGGCCTGCGCCGGGACGGAGGTGATCTCCTCCTGCCAGGCCGGAGTGTAGGGCGTCGCGGCGTCCTCATAGCCGGCGGCCCACTCCCCCGGGAGCCCGTCGCGGCCGACCCCGTACTGGGCCAGCATGAGGTCGAAGACGGTGGTGACCAGCTGGCCTTCCAGCTCCAGGACGGGAACACCGCGCCGGAGCACACTACCGTCCCCGCCGGCGTCCTCGAAGCACGGCAGCAGGATCTCGGCGCTTTCCGTTGAGACTTCCCGGAGGGACAGCGCCGGTTCGATCGCTTCGAGGTCCAGGTTCCACTTGCCCTCGCCGCTCTCTGAGTAGCGGAAGCCCATCGAGCCATTGGGGACCGCCGGCAGCCCGGTCTTCTTGTCGAACAGGACGGTGCGGAACGCCGCGTCCTCGGTCAGCGACTCGGCGGGAAGGTCCTTGGCGGTGAGGAACTTGGCCGGGGTGAGGGAGCCGTCGTCGCGCCGTTCGAGACGGACCAGGAACGGCAGGTCGGTGTACTGGCGGACGTAGTCGGCGAAGAACGGCACCTCACGGTCGACGAAGAATTCCTTGAGCATGACGTGCCCCATCGCCATGGCCAGCGCGGCGTCGGTTCCGGCCTGTGCGGGGAGCCATTCGTCGGCGAACTTCGTGTTGTCCGCATAGTCCGGGCTGACCGTGACCACCTTGGTGCCGCGGTACCGCACCTCGGCCATCCAGTGCGCGTCCGGGGTGCGGGTGACGGGGACGTTGGATCCCCACATCATCAAATACCGGGCGTCCCACCAGTCCCCCGATTCCGGGACGTCGGTCTGGTCCCCGAACACCTGCGGGCTGGCCACGGGGAGGTCGGCGTACCAGTCGTAGAAGGACGTCATCACCCCGCCGATCAGCTGGATGAAGCGGGTCCCCACGGCGTGCGAGACCATGGACATCGCCGGGATGGGCGAGAAGCCGGCGCAGCGGTCCGGGCCGTAGGCCTTGATGGTGTTCACGTGCGCGGCGGCGGCGATTTCGATCGCCTCCTGCCAGGAGACCCGCACCAGGCCTCCCTTGCCGCGGGCGCGCTGGTAGCGGCGGCGCCGCTCGGGGTCGCCC
This sequence comes from Arthrobacter sp. 05T410, assembly GCF_056396505.1. Lineage (NCBI taxonomy): Bacteria > Bacillati > Actinomycetota > Actinomycetes > Micrococcales > Micrococcaceae > Arthrobacter > Arthrobacter sp. 05T410. The sequence continues at coordinate 92,006 of NZ_JBFTLP010000006.1, forward strand.
ACGACGTCGGCAAAGGCCAGCACCGGGTCACCCAGCCGGGCCTTGGCCTCGCGGTACATCTCGACGAGGACGCCCCGCGCATACGGAAAACGCACCCGGGTGGGTGAATAGGTGTACCAGGAGAAGGCCGCGCCGCGCGGGCAGCCCCGCGGCTCGTATTCCGGGCTGTCCGGGCCCACGGAGGGGTAGTCGGTCTGCTGGGATTCCCAGGTGATGATGCCGTCCTTGACGTACACCTTCCAGGAGCAGGAGCCGGTGCAGTTCACCCCGTGCGTGGACCGGACCACCTTGTCGTGGCTCCAGCGGTCCCGGTAAAAGATGTCGCCCTTGCGGCCACCCTCGCGGAACACCGCCCTGCCGTCGTCGGTCTGGTCCCATTTCGTAAAGAATCGGCCCAGCTTCAACATTGCATCCGAGGCGGGCCCGTCCAGCCCCGCCGCGTCTCCGGCAGTCATTCCTTCAAGCTAGGGTGCCCCTTCTGGCCGGAACAGGGCCTTAGGACACTGTGGCGGGCCCGGGTCCGGGCGGCCCGGGAGCTGCCCGGCCGGCCCCGCGGGTCGGGGCTCGCGGTTCAGGCGAAGCTCTCCAGCTCGACGCCGGCAGCCTCCAGCGCCGCACGGATCGCGGCCGCCGCGGCAACGGAGCCGGCGGTGTCGCCGTGGAGGCACAGCGACTGCGGCTCGATCCGGAGCACGGTGCCGTCGACGGCCTCGATTTCGCCCTTCGTGGCGAGCCTGACCGCCCGCTCGGCAACCTGTCCGGCGTCGAGCATCATTGCTCCCACCTCGGTGCGCGGCACGAGGGTGCCGTCGGGGAAGTAGGCGCGGTCGGCGAAGGCCTCGGAGAAGACGGGGTGCCCGGCTTCCTTGGCGATTTCCAGCAGGGCTGAGCCGGGGAAGCCGAGGACGGGCAGTCCGGGATCGTAGGCCTGGATGGCGGCGATCACGGCGGAGGCCTGCTCGCCGTCGTGCACGGTGCGGTCGTAGAGCGCCCCGTGCAGCTTGACGTAGTCCACCGAGGCGCCCACGGCATGGGCCACGCCGTCGAGCGCCCCGAGCTGGTAAAGGACCGCGCCGAAGAGATCGTCAAAGGTCATGTCCAGCGAGCGCAGGCCAAAGCCGGCCAGGTCCGGGTAGCCGATGTGGGCACCGACGTTGACGTCGAGCTCGTACGCCGCCCGGCAGGTGTCCAGCATGGTCACGGGGTCCCCGGCGTGCATCCCGCAGGCCACGCTGGCGCTCGTGACCAGCGGAAACATCGCGGCGTCGGCGCCCTTGGTCCAGGTCCCGAAGGACTCCCCCAGGTCAGTGTTCAGATCCAAAACGTGCCGCCGTCCTTCGTTGAAGCCTTCGGGGCGCCGCTGCCCTGAGTGCCGCCGCCCTGGGTGCCGCCGCCCGGCTGCGCGTCCAGGGAAGTTTCGTAGAGCGCGGCCGGCCCGGTGGTTTCCGCAAGGGCCTGCAGTTCTCCCGGAATCGTGTCCGGGATGGGCCCGAATGCTTCCTTGGCGTTCGCGACGACCGCATGGCCCATCACCCGGTTGCCCACGCCGCCTACGACGGCGCCGATACCGAAGGGCAGGGCACGGCCCAGCCAGGCTGTGCCCTGGGTCTTGAGCAGGGAGCGCAGGAACATCGTCTGGATCTTGGCCCGCACTGTACCGAAGCCGGCGAGGGGGACGCGGCGGGTGAAGGCCGCGGTCCAGGCCTGGGTGGGCCCCTTGCCCCGGCCCGCCGCTTGTCCGCTCAGCGAGCTCAGCAGCTGGGTGCCTTCCTCGCCCAGCATGACCGCCATGACCAGGGTGCTGGCTCTGTCCGGGTCCACCATCCGGATGCCGTGCAGTTCAGCAAGGGCCGTGGAATACAGTGCGGTGGCTTCGAGGAACCCGACTGCTGCGGCGGCCGAGAGACCCAGTGCGGCCGCAGTTCCGACGCCCGGAATCACGGCAGCCCCGCCGACCAGCGCACCGCCGCCGGTGACGGCCAGCAGGTAGTCGCGCTCCAGGATGGCGGCGAGCTGCGCCGCGGTGGCCTGCGGGTGCCTGCGCTGAAGCCTGCGGATATTGGCCAGCACCAGCGGCCGCTGGACTTCAACCGCCCGCAGGAGCACCTTGTGCAGACCGGGCCGGGGCTGGCCGGCGGCGTCGAACATCGCGCTGTGGGCTGTTTCCTGGGCAATCTTCATTGCCGGGTTGCTGCGCTTGGCCATGATCGCCTCTCGTCGGAACCATAAAACTAAGTGCACTTAACACTACACACGGGCAGGCAGGCGGGGTCGCCGCTGCGCCCCGGAGGGGTCCAGCCCGGCCGCGCGGCTGGCTACTAGACTGGGCCCATGCCCGCCCTGCGAGCCCTCCGCCCCTTCGCGCACCGGGAGTACCGCGTGCTGATCACGGCGCTGGCCATCTCCATCTTCGGTTCCGGGATGTGGGCCGTCGCGATGGTCTACGAGGTGATCCACCTGGGCGGCGGACCGCTGGAGCTTTCGGTCGTGGCCGCGGCGGGCAGCGTCGGGCTGGTGACGTTTCTGCTCGCCGGCGGCATCGCCGCGGACCGCGTGCCCCAGCGGCTCCTGATCATCGCGGTCGAGGGCGCCAACCTCGCCGTCGTTGCCACTGTCAGCGGGCTGGCCCTGGCCGGCTTGCTCGAGCTGTGGCATCTCGCGCTGGGGGCCTTCGTGCTCGGCGTCGGGGCTGCGTTCTTCTTCCCCGCCTACTCCGCCATCCTGCCGCGGATCCTGCCGCCCGAGGACCTGCTGGCGGCCAACGGCCTGGAAGGCACCATGCGGCCGCTGTTGCAGCAGGCCGCCGGACCGGCCGTTGCTGGCATCCTGGTGGCGGCCCTGTCCCCCGCCTACGCCGTCACCGGAGTGGCGGCCTGCCATCTGGTGGCCTTCTGCATCCTGAACCTCCTCCACCGCCAGCCAGCGGCGGGAGTCCCGGTCAGCGGCGAGGCTAACGAATCTGGCCAGCCGCGGGCCAAGACGTCCCTGCGCCACGACCTCCGCGAGGGCGTCAGCTACACCGTCCGGACGCCCTGGCTGCTGTGGACCCTGCTCTGGGCCTGCATTTCGGTGCTGTTCCTGATCGGCCCCATCGAGGTCCTGATCCCCTTCGTGGTCCGGGACCAGCTCGGCGGGGACGCGCGCATGTTCGGCTTCCTGCTCGCCATCATGGGCGTGGGCGGTGCCGCAGCCTCGCTGGCCACGGCTTCTTTTCCCCTCCCGCGCCGCTACCTCACCGTGATGATGGTGTCCTGGGGAGCGGGAAGCCTGCCAATCGCCGCCGTCGGAATCATGGACAGTTTCTGGGCCGTGGCCGCCGCCCTCTTCATCTTCGGCGCCACCGGCGGCGTGGGCATGGTGATCTGGGGAACCTTGCTCCAGCGCCGGGTGCCGCCGCATCTGCTGGGCCGCGTCTCGAGCCTGGACTTCTTTGTATCCCTGGCCCTCATGCCGGTCTCCATGGCACTCGCCGGGCCGGCCGCCGAGGCGCTGCCGGTGTGGCTGATCTTCCTCGTCGCCGGGACCGTGTGCCCGGCGATGGCCGTCGTCGCGATGGTCGTGGCGCGGATGCCTGCCGATGAACTGGCCCACCCCCTCGCCGGCGGTGAGGAGCCCGCCGGCGGTGAGGAACCCGCCGGCGGTGAGGAACCCGCCGACGCCCCGGCCTCTGCCGAATCCTCCGGACCAGGGCAGCCCGGCCCAGACCAACGCGGGGTCACCTAGCGCCCATGTCCGGGGGGATCATGGGCGATAGGTGACCCCGCGTTGCTTCGGCGGCGGTTTAGACTGCGGCGCGCACCACCGGGATCGACGACGTCGGAAGGCCGCTGGGGAAGATGGTCGGTTCCGGGACGGTGACGGGCGCCAGCGGGACCCGGACCGGGCCGCCGTCGACCGTGAGCAGTTCCCCGCGCACGTCGACCTCCAGCGGCGCGCCGTCGCGGACGGTCAGGCTGATCGAATCCGGTTCGAGCCCGACGTGCAGGAGCCTGCCCTGGATCTTCAGGTGGAACTCGAGGCCGTCCCATTCGGCAGGCAGCCGGGGGTCGAAGTACGGCACAGCGCCCTGGTCCCGCAGCCCGGCGAAGCCGCTGACCAGCGAGCTCCACACCCCGCCGGTGGAGGCGATGTGGACGCCGTCGATCGTGTTGCCGTGGGTGTCGTCGAGATCGATGAACAGGGCGTGGGTGAAGTGGTCCAGCGCGGCCTTGCCGTAGCCGACCTCGGCCGCCATGATGCCCTGGACGCAGGCGGACAGCGTGGAGTCGCCCGTGGTGATGGGGTCGTAGAAATCGAAGGCGCGGCGCTTTTCCTCGGCGGTGAAGTCCTGCCACTGCAGGAACATGGCCAGCACGGTGTCGGCCTGCTTAAGGACCTGGTGACGGTAGATCACCAGCGGGTGGAAGTGCAGCAGGAGCGGGTACTTGGACCGGGGCGTGGTCCAGTCCCACGGTTCCAGGGTCATGAAGTCGTTGTCCTGGGAATGGACCTGGAGGTCCTCGTCGTAGGGCAGCTGCATGCGGTTTGCTGCCTGCTCCCAGAGCTGGCGTTCGGCGTCGTCGATCTCCGGGTGGTCCAGTGCCGCCGCGGCGCGCAGGTTGAAGCGCGCCATGACGTTCGTGTACAGGTTGTCGTTGACGACGGCGGTGTACTCGTCGGGACCCGTGACGCCGTGGATGTGGAACAGTCCGTCCTTGCCGAAGAAGCCGAGTGAGACCCACATCCGTGCAGTCTCGATCAGCAGATCGGAGCCCAGGGTGGCCTGGAACCCGGTGTCCCCGCTGGCCCAGATGTACCGGTTGGTCGCGAAGGCGATCGCGGCGGCGATGTGGAACTGTGCGGTGCCGGCCGCGTAGTAGGCGCTGGCCTCGAGTCCGTTGATGGTGCGCCAGGGGAAGAGGGCGCCGTCGACGCTGAGTTCCTTGGCGCGGATCTTCGCCTCGGGCAGGAGGTCGTGGCGGAATTCCAGGACCTGGCGGGCGTTGCCCGGGTTCGTGTAGGTCAGGTAGGGCAGCAGGTACACCTCCTGGTCCCAGAAGTAGTGGCCGTCGTAGCCGGAGCCGGACACGCCCTTGGCCGGGATGCCGGCCACATCGGCGCAGGCCGTGGCCTGCGCGAGCTGGAAGAGGTTCCAGCGCACGCCCTGCTGGAGCTCGGTCTGGCCCGCAAGGACGATGTCGCTTGTGCTCCAGTAGGCGCGGTAGTGGTCCTCGCTCTCGGCGAAGATCTCGCTGACCGGCTTGAGGCTGGCTTCGGCGTTGTCGGCGAGGTCCTCGGCGGCCTGGCCCACGGCGTAGCTGACGCTCTTCTCCAGCACGAACGGTGCGTCCGCGCTGACGGCGAGCACGTAGCGCACGCTGCTGTCGTCCTGGTCCACCTGGGTGTCGAACGGCTGCACGCCGGCCGAGGTCCAGTGATCCACGGCCATCCCGAGCCGCTGCTTGGATTCCGAGGCTTCCCAGGACAGGCGCAGGGAGCCGTCCCCGCCGTCGAGCCGCAGGGGCAGCAGCACACGGCCGGCGTGGCGGCCGGCGCGGCGCGGATCATGGGCGGAGTGGTCCTCCACCGGCTGGTCCTGGCGGTTGATGACCGAGGACGTGACGTCCGCGGAGATATCCCGGTCGGCCGCCACTTCGAGGCTGATGCCCAGCGCCCCGCGGGTTGCGTAACCGACGGCGCGCCGTTCGGTGGTGGTCACCGTCGCACCGGAACGGCACTGCCAGGTGATCCGGCACTCGTAGATACCCGTGGCGAAATCCACCGAGCGGCGGTAGTCCAGCACGGTGGACTCCTCCAGGCTCAGCGGCTCGCCGTCGATGATGACGGTGAAGTTGTTGGCGTCCGGGACGTAGAGGATCCGCTGGCCGGTGCGGGCGAAGCCGTACGCGTTTTCCGCGTGCTTGATGTCCCAGGTCTCGTGGAAGCCGTTGATGAAGCTGCCCGGAAGTTCGGCGTCCGCGGCACCCCAGTGCGCGCCGCGGATGCCCAGGTGCCCGTTGCCGAGGCTGAACAGGGTCTCCAGGGTGCCGGCATTGCCGGGGAGGTGAACGGTCTCGACCAGCTGCCAGGGATCGTTGGGGAACCGGGCGCGGTCCGAGGTGATGAGAGCCATGGTTTAGGGGGTTCCTTCGGCGGGAGTGGGCAGTGGGCTGGGCGGTGGGGTGAGCGGGCCGGGCTAGAGCAGTTCGGCGAGGTCGTTGACCACGACCGTGGCGCCGGCGTCGAGCAGGGTCTGCCGGCCGGCGCCGCGGTCGACGCCGATCACCGAGCGGAAGTCTCCCGCGCTGCCGGCCTGGACGCCGGAGACGGCGTCCTCCACCACGACGCACTCCTGGCTTGGCAGGCCCAGAAGCCGCGCGGCGTATTCGTAGGTGGCCGGGCTGGGCTTGCCGGGCAGTCCCTCGGCGACGGCGACGACGCCGTCGACCACCACCGGGAAGTAGTCGGACAGGCCGGCAGCCTTCAGCACGGCAGGGGCGTTGCGGGAAGAGGAGACGACGGCGAGCTTGAGTCCGCGGGCCAGCGCGGCCTCAACCAGCCGGACGGAGCCCTCGTACGGCTGGACTCCGCCGGCCTCGACGATGTCGTTGAAGACCTTGTTCTTGCGGTTGCCGAGTCCGTGGACGGTGTCATGCGCGGGCTCGTCGTTCACCGGGCCCTCGGGCAGCACAATCCCCCGGGAGGCCAGGAAGTCCCGGACGCCGTCAAACCGCGGCTTGCCGTCGATGTGGTCGAAATAGTCGCTCTCACGGTAGGGCTCAGCACCGGGGACCGAGGCCAGGAAGCCGTCAAAGAGCTGCTTCCAGGCGTGCTCGTGCACCACGGCGGTGGGGGTCAATACGCCGTCGAGGTCAAAAAGGATGGCGGTTGCACCGGAGAGCGCACCGGCGAGGCCGGAGGTGTCGGGAACTACAGTCATGAGTCGAGGTCCTTTCAGACGACGGGCAGGCAAGACGGTTTGGTCAAAGCGATGGTCTAAGGCAGGCAGTTCAGGGCTGCTCTGTTGGGGGCCGTTCCGGCGTCGGACGCCGTCCGGATCAGCGTCGGCGCGTGCTGGTGCGCTCTACCAATTTGGTGTCCAGCAGATGGTTCGAAGGCGGACTGGCAGGCGGCGTGGCAAGTCCTGAGCGATGAAGTCTTTCAATCAGCAGGTTGGCCGCGAACGCGCCCTGGCCGGCCAGCGGCTGGGCAATTATGGTCAGGCCCAGGAACCAACTCATCTGATGATCGTCTATTCCTATGATGGACACGTTTTCCGGCGCTGACAAACCGAGCTCCCGCATGGCCATGAGCGCACCGCAGGCCGTCTCGTCGCAACCGGCGAAGACCGCGGACGGCATCCCGGGGTTTTCCACAGGCTCCACCATGGCCAGCCGGCCGCCTTCGATGCTGGAGCCGGCGTCGAGCACGAGGTCCGGAGGAGACGGTGCAGCTGGAGAGTCCGGGGAGCGCGGGGACGTGCTGGATTCTCACGCGCGGGGTATTGGCCTGCGGCACGGGCTCAGCCCTTTCTTCCCCCCGAAGTAGTGGGCCCGGTGTTCATGGCCGAGGTCGATTGTAAGCGCTTACATATTTGGCATGCAAGTGGATGATTCTGAGTTTGGCAGCGGAGCGGGAACGGGTTGGCAGGCCTGCTTGGCCGTGGGTTGGCGGGACCGGCGGGTGTCCTGGTCAGCGCCCCGTCAGCGCCCGGTCAGCGCAGGACGTAGCGCCTTGGTCAGCGCCCGGTCAGCGCAGGACGTAGTGCCGCAGGAACGCGCTGACGTCCACGAGTTCGGCCTTCGAGATCGTGTGGCCCATGCCCGGATAGGTCCTGGCTGTGAGCTGGGTATTCCGGTTCAGCCACGCCTCGGTGTGCTCGGTAGCGGCGTCGTTGATGACGACGTCGCCCTTGTCCCGGCCCCAAAAGAACGGCGGCCGGGCGGTGAACGATTCACTCATCGCCAGCAGTTCGTTGTCCAGGACAAAACCCGAGAGCCCCACAGCTGCGCGGAATTGTTCCGGCCGGAGCCGCAGGAGCGTGCTGGCCATCGCCATCCCCTGCGAAAATCCGAACAGGCTGACGCTGCTGTGCCGGGCTTTGACCGACTCGATCCAGGCGAAGACCGCGTTCGTGGAGGCGATGACGTCGGCAAAGTCATGGGTGAGGAAATAGTCCAGCAGGAACCAGCCGTAGTGGTCTCCAATGTCCTTGGGTCCACGCAGGGCGGCGCAGCTGAACTCGGGCGGCAGGGAAGCGAACAGCTTGGACATGCGGAATTCGTCCGTGCCGTAGCCGTGCAGCATCACCAGCAGCGGGGTGCCGCCGCGTTCGTGTTCGGGTTTTGACCAGATCACCGTCTCCATTGGCTCAGCCTATCCAGCACCGCCACGCGTCCCGCCCCGCACGGGGCCGCGCTCCGCGGTTTCCGCGGCGGAAGCGGACCTCCGCCCCCCGGATCCGTGGCGCATCCGCCTGGAAAAGGCGCGGCTGGCCGAAACCGGCGCGGAAATTTTCCCCGCGGGGCGGAGGGTGCTTCATTGAAACAGTAGGGGCGGGGTTGTAGCGTGACGCTGGACAGCATGCTTACCATCATCAGTCCGCCCCCCGGGCATCAAGGAGCACGTTATGAGAATCGGTTCCGCAATCTTCCTCATCGCCATCGGCGCCATCCTGGCCTGGGCCGTCGCCCCGGGGCTGATCCCCAATGTGAACCAGGCCATGATCGGCTACATCCTGATGGCGGTCGGCGTGATTGGACTCATCGCTTCTCTCGTCCTCGCCGGCCCAGGACGCGGCCGCACGCGCCGGGTCAGCGAAAGCCGCACGGTAGTGGACCCCAACACCGGCGAGACCATCACCCGCAATGAGAGCCGCGACGCAGGCATCTGAGATTTCCCCGCACCCACTGAGCGGCGCGGAATCAAACGACCCGGAAGCCGGGCCGGACCTCGAGGTCGGGCCCGGCTTCCGCCATCCGGGCCCACTCCCACCACAACCACAGCACATGCCCAGCCCCCGCGGCGGCCCATGGACACATTGCCCAAATGCCCACTCCCCGGCCCGAACACTGGACATGTCCCCCGGCGGAACGCGGCCCGACCACTGGACGTGTCCCGCGGCGAAGCCCACCCTTCTGCGTTCATGTGGTTTTTCATTGACAAACCAACAAGAACAAAGATAAAGTCAAATAATTCCACTTCATGTGACGGGAGTCACCGAAGCGGCCAGGGCGCAATTCCAGCTCAACGCACGGCAAGAACAAGAACCAAGTCAGACGCAGTACGCAATGGAGGGTAAGTGTTCGCCGAAGAACGCCAGCAGCTGATCGTGGGGCTCATCTACGCCAGCGGCCGGGCCAGTGTCACGGACCTGGCCGAGCGCTTCAGCATCACCACCGAAACCATCCGCCGGGACCTCGCCGCCCTGGAAGCCTCCGGCAGCGTGCGCCGGGTGCACGGCGGCGCGGTCTCCCCGGACCGCTTCAGCACCACGGAAGAAAGCATCCTGGAACGGACCGTCCAGCGGCAGCCCGAAAAGACCCGGATCGCCGAGGCCGCCCTGGCCCTCATTCCCCAGGGCCTCACCGGCAGCATCCTGATCGACGCCGGCTCCACCACGGAGGCCCTCGCCGAACTCCTGTCCGCCCGGGCCGCCGGAGCCGCCGCGCAGGGCACCGTTGCGGCATCCGGGTCCGACGCCGAACTCGTCGTCATCACCCACTCCCTGCCCATCGCGTCCCGGCTGTCCGGCGGACCTGGGATCGCCCTGCACCTGCTCGGCGGCAAGGTCCGCGGCCTGACCCAGGCCGCCGTCGGCCAGTCCACGGTGGAAGCCGCCCGCCGGATCCGCCCGGACATCGCCTTCATCGGCACCAACGGCATCCATGCAGCCTTCGGGCTGAGCACACCCGATCCTGAAGAAGCCGCTGTCAAGGCTGCCTTCGTCCAATCAGCGCGCCGCATTGTGGTGCTGGCTGACTCCTCCAAGCTGGACGCGGAAACGCTGGTCCAGTTCGCCTCGTTGAAAGATCTGGACACCGTGATCACAGACTCGCAACCCAGCCGGGAACTCGCCGACGCCCTTGCGGAAGCCGGAGTGGAGGTGGTGGTCGCGTGATTGTCACCCTCACCGCCAACCCCAGCCTGGACCGCACCGTGGCGCTGCCCGGCCCCCTCCTCCGCGGGGAAGTTCAGCGGGCCCTCTCCGTCCGCCAGGAATCCGGCGGCAAGGGAGTCAACGTCTCCCGCGCCCTCGTCGCGTCGGGGCTGAAGACAGTCGCCGTTCTCCCCGGCGCCGAGGCCGACCCCGTCCTCACCGGCCTACGGGAGACCGACGTTCCGTTCGCGGCCCTCCCGATTGGCGAGCCGCTGCGCAGCAACGTGGCCCTCACCGAGCCCGGCGGCGTCACCACCAAGATCAATGAACCCGGACCGGCCCTCAGCGAGGACCAGCAGGAGGCCCTGATCAGCCTGCTGCTGGACCACGCCCGCGGTGCCGCCTGGGTAGTCCTGGCCGGCTCGCTCCCACCCGGGGTCCCGGCCGACTTCTACGCAACCGTCACCCGGCGGCTGCGGTCCATGTTCGACGGCGAGGCCGCACCACGGGTCGCCGTCGATTCATCCGGCGAACCCCTCGCCGCAGCGGTCTCCGGCGACACCTCGGGAAAACCGGACCTCTTGAAACCCAACGCCGAGGAACTGGTGGAACTGGCTGCCGCAGCCGGTTTCGCCACGAACAAGTCCGCCGAGGAGCTCGAAGCGGACCCGGAGGCTGCAGCAGCCGCCGCCTCCGCCGTCGTGCGCTCCGGAGTGGGTGCCGTACTGGCCACCCTCGGCTCCAAGGGTGCCGTTCTTGTGACGGCCGACGGCGCGTGGCTGGCCACGCACCCGCCGGTCACCGCGGTCAGCACTGTCGGCGCCGGCGATTCCTCGCTGGCCGGATACCTGCTCGCATCCAGCCAGGGCGCCGCCCCGGTCGATTGCCTCCGTCAGGCGGTGGCCCATGGTGCCGCCGCCGCTTCCCTGCCTGGCTCCACTGTCCCGGCAGTCAACCAAACCACCCCTGATGCCGTAACCATCACGGCCCTCCGGAAGGATTGACAGTGACACAGCTCATTACCACCGAACTGGTCGAGCTCGACCAGAATCTGGGCAGCTCGCCCGAGGACGTGATCCGGCATCTGGCAGGCAGGGTTGCTGACACCGGACGCGCCACCGAGGCCGAAGGGCTTTTCGCCGACGCCTTCGCCCGGGAATCCAAGACCGCCACGGGCGTCCCGGGCGGCATCGCGATCCCGCACTGCCGCTCGACGGCGGTCACCGAACCCACGCTGGCGATGGCGCGGCTGTCCCAGCCGGTCGACTTCGGCGCCAAGGACGGGCCCGCGGACATCATCTTCTTCATCGCCGCTCCCGAGGGCGCGGACCAGGACCACTTGAAGCTGCTTTCGAAGCTGGCGCGGTCGCTGATCAAGAAGGACTTCACGGCCAGCCTGCGCGCCGCGACCTCCGAGGCGGAAATTGTCGACCTCGTCGACGCCGCCCTGGCGGACAAGCCGGCCGCCCACACCGCTGCAGAAGCGACCGGCGCCGCATCCGCGGCCGGCGCCTCAACCGCGGCGGCCGCAACCGGTGAAGGTGCCGGCGCGGCGAAGGCCAAGGGGCCTAAGCGCCTCGTCGCCGTCACCGCGTGCCCCACCGGCATCGCCCACACCTACATGGCCGCCGACTCGCTCGTCGCCGCGGCCAAGGAGGTCGGCGTGGACCTGCAGGTCGAAACGCAGGGATCCTCCGGCGCCAAGGCACTTGACCCCGCCGTGATCGCCGCCGCCGATGCCGTGATCTTTGCAGTGGACGTGGACGTGYGCGGCAAGGAGCGCTTCGCCGGCATGCCGGTGATCAACGCGCCGGTCAAGCGAGGCATCGACGAACCGGACAAGATGGTCGCCGAGGCACTCGCCGCAGCGGACAACCCGCACGCCCACCGCGTGCCCCACTTCGGCGCCGAGGAGCAGGCTGAGATGGCCGCCGAGGAAAAGAGTGAGCACATTGGCACGAAGCTGAAGAAGGCCCTCCTGACCGGTGTCAGCTACATGATCCCGTTCGTGGCTGGCGGCGGTCTGCTGATCGCCCTCGGCTTCCTGCTGGGTGGCTACAACATCACCGCCTTCGCGGACAAGATCCTGGCGGAGAACAGCCTCACGAACTTGCCTACCGTGTACCCGGAGCTGGCCTGGGGCCCGCTGGGCGCCTACCTGGGGGCCGTGCTCTTCAAGATCGGCGCCCTGTCCCTGGGCTTCCTCGTACCCGCGCTGGCCGGCTACATCGCCTACGCCATTGCTGACCGGCCCGGCATCGCCCCGGGCTTCGTTTCCGGCGCCGTTGCCGTCTTCATGGGTGCCGGGTTCCTCGGCGGCATCGTGGGCGGCCTGATCGCCGGCTACGTGGCCCATTCGATCGGCAAGCTTAAAGTGGCTCGCTGGCTGCGCGGCCTGATGCCGGTGGTCGTTATCCCGCTCGTGGCGTCGCTCGCGGCGTCGGGCCTGTTGTTCGTGTTCCTGGGCGCTTACATCGCCCGGGTCACTGTCGGGCTCAACGAGTTCCTGTCCGGCCTCACCGGTGCCAGCGCCATCGCCCTGGGCGTCATCCTGGGCCTGATGATGTGCTTCGACCTCGGCGGTCCCGTCAACAAGGTTGCCTATTCCTTCGCAGTCGCCGGCCTGGGCGCAGCCTCCATCACCAACCAGGCCCCGTGGCAGATCATGGCGGCCGTCATGGCCGCCGGCATGGTCCCGCCGCTGGCCATGGCGTTGGCCGCGACCGTGCTGAACAAGAGGCTCTTCAGCCTTGCGGAACAGGAAAACGGCAAGGCTGCCTGGCTGCTGGGGGCCTCCTTCATCACCGAAGGCGCCATCCCGTTCGCCGCCGCGGACCCGCTCCGCGTCATCCCCGCCAGCATGCTCGGCGGCGCCGTGACCGGTGCCATCTCGATGGCGGCCGGTGTGGGCTCGAAGGCCCCCCACGGCGGAATCTTCGTCTTCTTCGCGATCGATTCGTTCCTGTGGTTCTGCATCGCCATTGCGGCCGGTACCGTTGTCGGCGCCTTCGCCGTGATCGGGCTCAAGCGCTGGGCAGTCAAGAAGCCGGTTGGTACGGTGGAAACGGTTCCCGTAGCCGCCTGAACCGGGACGCTTTTTCCTAGCAGATACTCACAGCTGACAAACACCCAAGCTGACTTCAAGGAGCAGAAATGACCGAACGTAACGCCACCATTGCCAGCCGGGTCGGGCTGCACGCCCGTCCGGCCGCCATCTTCGCCGAGGCTGCAGGCGAGTTCGACAACCTCGAGATCACGATTGCCCGGCTGGGCGAGCCCGAGGACGAGGCGATGGACGCCGCCAGCATCCTGTCGCTGATGAGCCTCGGCGCATCGCACGGCGAAGTTGTGGTGTTGCGTGCCGAAGGTGAGGGCGCCGACGCCGCACTTGACCGCCTCGTGCAGATCCTTGAGACGGATCACGACGCCGAATAGCCTCACCTTCCGGCCCCGCGCCGGAACACCGGCAGCTTCAGAAGGCCCGGCCGGCCCCGATCAGGGGCCGGCCGGGCCTTCGCGTTGCCTGCCGCTTCGTTCAGAAGCAACGCGGGGTCATTTACGGCCCATTCCGGTGGGGTACTTGGGCGCTAAGTGACCCCGCGTTGCTCTGGCGACGGACCGTGGGGGCAACTTTCATAAGGGGCCTTAGCAAATGCTTGTCACGGCCCCGCGGCGCGGATAGTTTGGAATCCCCCGCGGCACCGACCGCGGGACGCCGCTCAGGTGGTTCCCGGCCGAAGGAGATGATCGCGCAGCCATGCCAACGACGAAAGGCAAGCCACAAGGCTCAGAGAGCCCCAGCATCAAGGACCCCGAGCTCTATGAGAAGTTGCTCGAGGACGGCGCCTCCAAGCAAAAAGCCGCCAGGATCTCCAACGCCGCCGCCAAGCGGGGCCGTTCCTCGGTCGGCCGCAAGGGCGGCAAGGCCGGAGACTACGAGGACTGGACAGTGCCGCAGCTGAAGGCACGCGCCAAGGAGATCGGCCTCAAAGGCTACTCGGCCAAGAAGAAGAACGAGCTCATCTCCGCCCTGCGGAACTCCTGATTAACGTGCACGACGGCGCCAGCCGGCATCCGGGCTCAGGCACGCTTTCGCGCCGTCTTCGACGCCGTCACTTTAGGCGCCGCTTCAGTCTTGGAAGCCGCGGCAGCCTTGGAACCGTTCCTGGCTGCCGCCGTCTTGGTGGCCGTGGATTTAGTGCCTGTGGCATTGGCTGCCGCCGTTTTGGCGGAGGTCCTCGGGGCGGCCTTCGCAGCAGAACCGGAGCCCCCGGCAGGAGTCTCCGCCGGCCCGCCGCCGCGTTTCTTCTCGATGCTGCGCTTGAGGGCTTCCATCAGGTCGATAACTTCGCCCTCGCCGGCCTCGGCGGGGGCGCCGAAGGTCTCCTCCGTGTCCAGCGACTCCCCCTTGTCCAGCTTGGCCTCAATCAGCTGGCGCAACTGCTCCTGGTAATCGTCCGTGAACTGGTCCGGCTCAAAGTCGGAGGCCATCGAGTCAACCAGGGCCGCGGACATCTCGCGTTCCTGCGCCGAGATCCGGATGGAGGTCTCGATTGCGGGAAAGCTGGCCTCGCGGACCTCGTCGGCCCACAGCAGCGACTGCAGGACCAGGACCTCGTCGCGAATCCTCAGCGCGCCAAGCCGGGTCTTGTCCCGGAGCGCGAACTGCACAATTGCGACCCGGTCCGTGTCTTCGAGGGCGCGCCGCAGCAGCACATACGCCTTGGGCGACTTGGAGTCGGGTTCAAGGTAGTAGCTCTTTTCAAACATCATCGGGTCGAGCTGGTCGACCGGAACGAACTGGACCACTTCGATTTCGTGGCTGTTTTCCGCCGGGATGGACTTGAGCTCGTCGCGGGTCAGGACCACCGTGCGGCCGTCGTCCTCGTAGGCCTTGTCGATGTCCTCGTAGTCGATGATCTTGCTGCAGACCTCGCAACGGCGCTGGTAGCGGATCCGGCCGCCGTCGGCGTTGTGGACCTGGTGGAGGCTGATGTCGTGGTCCTCGGTGGCGCTGTAGACCTTGACCGGCACGTTGACCAGCCCGAACGCTATTGCGCCTTTCCAGATGGCTCTCATGGATCAAGTGAACATCACAGTTGCGCGGAGGTGAAGGGTTTTGCCCAACGGTAAGGAACGCGTCCGCGTGGACGGGCGCGAACTGGTGCTCACCAACCTGGAAAAAATCATGTACCCGGAGACGGGCACCACCAAGGCCGACGTCCTGGCCTACTACGCCGCCGTCGCGCCGGTGCTGATCCCCGCCGCCCGCAACCGGCCGGCCACGCGGAAGCGCTGGGTCCACGGCGTCGGGACCGCAGATGCCCCGGGAGAGATGTTCTTCCAGAAGAACCTGGACCATTCAACGCCCGGCTGGGTGCCCCGTGCCGCCATCACGCACAAGGACCGGACCATCCAATATCCCCTGGTCAATGATCCCGCCACCCTCACCTGGCTGGCCCAGATCGCGGCCCTGGAGATCCACGTGCCGCAGTGGCGGGTTGACTCCCACGGCAACGCCATGCCGCCCGACCGGCTGGTGCTGGACCTGGACCCGGGCGAGGGCGCGGGACTGGCGGAGTGCGTGGAGGTGGCCAGGCTGGCCCGCACCATCCTGCAGGACGTTGGCCTGGACCCCGTACCGGTGACGAGCGGCAGCAAGGGCATCCACCTCTACGCGGCCCTGGACGGGTCCCAGACCTCGGACCGGATTTCCGACTTCGCCCGCGAACTGGCCCGCTCGCTCGAGGCAGACCACCCGGATCTCGCCGTCAGCGACATGAAAAAGACCCTGCGCACGGGCAAGGTGCTGGTGGACTGGAGCCAGAACAACGCGGCCAAGACCACGATCGTGCCGTACTCGCTGCGCGGCCGGCTCCGGCCGACGGTGGCCGCCCCGCGGACATGGCGGGAACTCAGCTCCGCGTCGCTGCACCAGCTGGATTTCCAGGAGGTGATGAAGCGCGTCGCAGCCGGCAAGGATCCGTTCGCCCCGGTTTCCGGTGGCCGGCACGGCGCCGGAGCCCCGGCGGCGCACGCGCCGGACCGCCGGGTGGACCACCGGGACGTCCACCTGCCCGGAGGGCGGGCCGAAATCTCTCCCGAGCCGGCCGGCGACGGCGGCGACACCGATCCGCGGCTGGAAAAGTACCGCACCAAACGGGACAGGGCGGCCACTCCCGAGCCCTTCACCGCGGACCGGCACCACGCCGGGGACGACGGCGGGACACGGCGGGAGAAGTTCGTCATCCAGGAGCACCACGCCAGCCGGCTCCACTACGACTTCCGGCTGGAACGCGACGGCGTGCTGGTGTCCTGGGCGCTGCCCAAGGGTGTCCCGACCAGCAAAACCAAGAACCACCTCGCGGTCCAGACCGAGGACCACCCGCTGGACTACGCCGACTTCGAGGGTGACATTCCCAAGGGCGAGTACGGCGCCGGGACGGTCAGCATCTGGGACCACGGACACTACGAATGCGAAAAATGGATCGCGGGCAAGGAGGTCATCGCCACCCTGACCGGCGCGGAGGGCGGCGGCCTCGGCGGAGCGCGCAGGTTCGCCCTGATCCACACCGGCCGGGCCGATGACCAGTGGCTGATCCACCTGATGGACCCTGCGGGCCCGCAGGGCCGTCCCGGCCCGCGGCCCCCGGCCGGCACAGCGGACAACCCGGCCGGCACGGCGGAGCATACCGAGAAAGACACCGACGAGGCAGCGGACGAGGGCGGGGAGGACGGCTCAGGGGACGGCCGCGGCCATGGTGAGGGCGGAGCGGAAACCGCCGCCGGCACCGAACGTGCCCCCGACGCCTCAGGGTTCAGCCCGATGCTGGCCACATCAGGGACCCTGGCGGACCTTCCGGACCTGGACTGGCAGATCGAGCTCAAGTGGGACGGGGTGCGGGCCCTGGTGATCGGCGACGCAACGACAGTCCGGCTCATCAGCCGCAATGGCATCGACATGTCAGTGAGCTACCCCGAGCTGACGGACCGGTCCTCCTGGCCGGAGCAGGGCTTCGTCGCCGACGCCGAGATCATCGCCGTCGGCCGCTCCGGCCGGCCCGACTTCGGGCTGCTGCAGGGCCGGATGAAACTGAGCAGGGCCGCCGACGTCGCCCGGGCGCAGCAGTCGACGCCCGTGCGGCTGATGCTGTTCGATCTGCTCTTCGACGCCGGCGAGGACCTGCGGCGCCAGCCGCTGAGTGAGCGGCGCCGCCGGCTGGAGCAGTTTTTCCGCCCTTCCGCCGCCCCGGTGGAGCTTTCCGGCGTGATCGATGGCGACGTCGCGCACATCCTGGAAAGCGCCGCCGAGCTCGGACTCGAGGGGGTCATGGCCAAGCGCACGGACGGGCGCTACGTCGGCCAGCGCAGCCGGTCCTGGCTCAAGCTCAAGGTTGAACGGACCCAGGAGGTGGTGGTGGGCGGCTGGCGGCCCGGGAAAGGGGGGCGCCGGGAATCCGTGGGCTCGCTGCTGCTGGGGATTCCGGACGGCTCGAAACTACGGTATGTGGGCCGGGTGGGCAGCGGCTTCAGCACCCGTGAACTCAAGGAACTCAGGCAACAACTCGACGCCCTGCCACGGAAGACCTCCCCGTTCCGGGACGTGCCGGACGCTGACGCGGCAGACGCCAACTGGGTGAGCGCAAAACTCGTCGGCGAGGTCACCTTCGGGGAATGGACCGGCAACGGGAAGCTCCGGCACCCGGTGTGGCGCGGCTGGCGCCTGGATAAGGCGCCAGCCGACGTCGTGGCTGACCCTGCCGCCGGCCCCTAGTCGTGTGGGGCCAGCGGTGATGGGGCTAGTCGTGGTGGGGCAGCTGCGGACGGCTTTGCCGGTGCATGGCGCCGGCGGCCACCTGCTGGCCCTGCCGCCCGCGGGCGGTGTCGCGGTCCTTGGGGTGCCGCTGCTTGCCGCTGCCGTCCGGCCATTGCTGTCCCTGGCCGGGCCCGGGGGGAGCGTGGTGCAGGGCCTCGGGTCCCGGGGCTTCAGCCATGGACTGCGCCAGATGGCTCGCGACCTCGGGCTCGATTTCTTCTCCGAACTGATGATCCGCCATTGATCTTCCTTTCCGCTGTAATTAACCGCTGTGAAATGAAGTGTCCATCAATCGTAGGACTGCCCCGGGGAGATGTCTGTAGCGCCCGCCGTCGGACTTTCCGTCGGCCCGAATCCCGTCGGAAACCCCCGCAATCGAGGGCTGGCGCGGAAAATTTTGGGCGCGGCGCCGCCGGGAAGGCCGGTTCCCAGTATCCGCGCGGCGAAAGTGGGCAAAAGAAATTAATGAATTGCCCCCAATTTGCACCCGAAATGGGCGATCATACGGCACACAACTCGGAAACTCCAGAGAATTCCCGTAAAATTGAAAGCCTGCCCAGAGCGGGGCAGCTACAAGTCGCAAGCAAATGATCTCCCTAGGAGCTTCCCAAATGCCCACAGACCGAAGCACGACCGACTCTTCAGCAGGCGTCATCGACGCCAGCAGAACCAACCAAGGCGCACCCAAGGGTGTGAAGAAACCGAAGCTACGTCGCCGTCGACTCCGCGAGTCCGACGTCAACGTTGTCGACCAGCCGATGCTAAAGAAGGCACTCGGCGGCACCATCGTGGGTAACACCATGGAGTGGTACGACGTCGGCGTGTTCGGCTACCTGATCACCACCATGGGACCGGTATTCCTGCCGGAGGCGGACAAGTCCGTCCAGACACTGTTCCTGCTCGGAACCTTCGCCGCCACCTTCATCGCCCGCCCCCTCGGCGGAGTCGTGTTCGGCTGGCTTGGCGACAAGATCGGCCGCCAGAAGGTCCTCGCCGCGACCCTGATGATCATGGCCGCCAGCACCTTCGCCGTCGGGCTCCTGCCCGGCTACGCACAGATCGGCATCTGGGCTGCGGTCCTGCTGGTCCTGTTCAAAGTTATCCAGGGCTTCTCTACCGGCGGTGAATACGCCGGCGCCACGACCTTTGTGAGCGAGTACGCCCCTGACAAGCGCCGCGGATTCTTCGCCAGCTTCCTGGACATGGGCAGCTACCTCGGTTTCGCCCTTGGCGCGGCCCTCGTTTCGGTGCTGCAGCTGACCCTCGGCCAGGACACCATGGAGCAGTGGGGCTGGCGCATCCCGTTCCTCCTTGCCGGCCCGCTCGGCCTGATCGCCGTGTACTTCCGGAGCAAGATCGAGGAATCCCCGCAGTTCCAGGCAACCCTGGATGCCCAGGAGAACCTCGCCAAGGACGCCACCGCCTCGGACACCACAGCCTCCAAGGGCCCGGTGGGCATCGTGAAGGCGTACTGGCGCTCCCTCATCGTCGCGATGATCCTGGTCGCGGCAGCAAACACCGCCGGCTACGCACTGACCTCCTACATGCCGACGTACCTGACGGAGTCCAAGGGCTACGACGAGCTGCACGGCACGCTGCTGACCATCCCCGTGCTGGTCATCATGAGCCTCTGCATCCCGCTGACCGGCAGGCTTTCTGACCGGATCGGCCGCCGCCCCGTGCTGTGGATCGGCGCCATCAGCACCGTCGTCCTCGCCACCCCCGCCTTCCTGCTGATCGGCATCGGTGAAATCTGGTCCACGCTGGCCGGCCTTTCCCTGATTGCCTTCCCCGTGACGTTCTACGTGGCCAACCTGGCGTCGGCCCTGCCGGCCCAGTTCCCGACGGCCAGCCGCTACGGCGCCATGGGCATCGCGTACAACTTCTCTGTGGCCATCTTCGGCGGCACCACGCCGTTCATCGTTGCCGCCCTGATCAGCGCAACCGGCAACGACATGATGCCGGCCTACTACCTGATGGCCACCTCGGCGATCGGCGCAGTAGCGATCTACTTCCTCAAGGAATCCGCGCAGATGCCGCTGCCCGGCTCCATGCCGAGCGTGGACACCCAGGCTGAGGCCCGCGAGCTGGTCGCGACGCAGGACGAGAACCCGCTGATCGACCTCGAGCACATGGACATGCCCATGGTCGCACCGGCCGTCGATTCCACGGCAGGGCGCGGGGATGCCGAGAAAGTCCCGGCCACAGCCTAAGCCTGCCGGTCCGACCGGACCGGCAGCAGCAGTCCAGGCTACGTAGCTGACAGCCCCGCCCTTTGAGGCCTGTTCCGGATGCTTACCCGTTGGGGACGCATCCGGGCAGGCCTTAGGCGTGTCCGAACCACTATCAGCACCCGGGCCCCGCGAACCCCGCAAACCCCGGGCCCCCGGGGAAACCACAGGAACCACAGGAACCGGAGAGGCAGTTGTGATGTCCCTGCTGCACCACATCCGTTCGCTGCACAGCCTGGCCCCGGCCAACAAGGACCACGTGTCGGCTTGGCGGGTGGCGATCAGCGTGGCCGTTCCGTCCCTGGCGCTCCTGGCGGCCGGTCGCCCCGGGCTGGCGGGCTACGCTGTTTTCGGCGCGCTGACCGGCATGTACGGCCGCACCGAGCCTCACCAGCTCCGGCTCCGGCATCAGGGCCAGGCGGCTGTCCTTTTGGTTGCCGGCGTAGGAGTCGGCGTCTTCCTCTCGGCCCACCACATTCATTCGTGGGCCCTGGTGATCATTGAGGCCGCGTTCGCCGGCGCGGGCTCGCTGTTCACGGACAAGACGGCCCTGAAACCCGCCGGTCCCTTCTTCGGGATCCTGGCCCTGGGCGCGTGCGCCTCCGTTCCCGCCGCCGTCCCCTGGCACACGGGCGTTCTCATCGCCGCGGGATCGGCCGCGTTCTCCATCATGGTCGGCTTTGGCGGCTGGTTTGTCGGCCGCACCTGGCAGCGCGGGAGGCGGCGGGACGTCGCAGTGCTGCGCGGGGCCGGGCGCCGGGCGGCGTGGCTGCATGCCGCCCGCTACGTCACCGCTGTCGGCGGCGCCGGGACCCTGGGGGTCCTCAGTGGCAGCGGCCACCCTCACTGGGCCATGGCCGCGGCGGCGGTGCCGCTTGCCGGTGCGGACCTGCCCAGCAGCGTGTACCGCGGCGTCCACCGGATCGTCGGGACACTGGGCGGTCTCGTGGTGGTCGCGGCGGTCCTGTTCCCGTGGCCGGGGTCACCGCTGCTGGCCTTCCCCGGGCAGGAGGCCGCCGTCCTGGTTTGCCTGGTGATCGTGTTGCAGTTCAGCACCGAGCTGTTCATGACCCGGCACTACGGCCTTGCCATGGTCTCCTTCACCCCGGTGATCCTGCTGGTCGGACAGCTCGCCGCGCCGGCCGATCCCGCCGTGCTGGTGACCGAACGGGCCGTCGAAACACTGGTGGGCGCCGCCGTCGGGATCGCCGTCGTCGTACTGATCCGCCGACGGCGCCTGGCCGTCCGCTGATGTACCCGGCGGCTACTTGGCGCGCCGCGCCGGCCCGGCGATGAGCTTTGAGGGCAGCACCCGCGAAACCGAGGTCAGGACTTTGTAGCGCTTGCTGGGGATCGAGACGGCCTTGCCCTTGGCGTTGTCCGCCAGTCCCTCGCTGACCACTTGCCGGGCCTCGAGCCACATCCAGCGCGGCGTCGCCGACTTGTCCATCCCCATCCGGTCGTGGAACTCGGTGTGGGTGAAACCGGGGCACACGGCGGTGACCTTCACCCCCCGCGCCGCATAGGCCATGTTGGCCGAGCGCGAGAAACTCAGCAGCCAGGCCTTCGCTGCGGAGTACGTGCCGCGGGGCAGGAAGGCCGCCACGCTGGCGACGTTGATGATCCTGCCGGACTGGCGCCCGAGCATGCCTTGCAGGGCGGCGTGGCTGAGCTCCATGGCGGTTTCGACATGGAGCTTCAGGTGTTTCTTCTCCTCGGCAATGTCGTTGTCCTCGAAGGGCCGCAGCAGGCCGATTCCCGCGTTGTTGACCAGGATCTCCACCGGCCGCGCGGGGTCGGTCAGGCGCGCGACGACGGCGGCAATCCCTGCGTCGTCGGTCAGGTCCGCGGCGATCGTCTCCGTCGCGGTCCCGTAGCTGTTCTCCAGCTCCGCAGCGGTGGCCGCGAGGCGGCCGGCGTCGCGGGCCACGAGCACCACGCGGTGGCCCTGCTCGGCGAGCTGGCGGGCGAACTCGGCGCCAAGGCCTGCCGTCGCGCCCGTGACCAGGGCTGTGCTGCCGGATGTAGAGGCTGTTTGAGGGTTCATAGCGACAGCCTAGTCTCGTCCCGGCTCAGGCCAGGGCCGTGTCCTGCGCCAGTTCGTCCCCTGCCGGGTCACCGTCATCGAGCAGGTGGCGGTTTTGAAGCTCTTCGGCCGCAAGCTCGTACCAGGTGTGCGCCCCGAAAGAGGGGCTGCTGGTGTCGAGGTGGCGGTAGAGAGCGTCCGCGAGCCGGCACAACGCCGTGTCGGACAGTGCCCGGACCGTGGCCACAGGATCCAGCGTTCCCTCGAAGTACTCCGAAAGCGCCAGCCCGCCGATGGAGCCAAGGTCGCTGGCGCCGCCGGTTTCCGCGGCCAGCGGGCTGTTGGCCTCCCCCAGCCCGGAGCCGGGTCCGACGTCAAGCAGCCCGGCAGCTTCGCTGTCCCGGCCCCCGGCGACGGCGACGGGGGCCGGGCGGTCGTCGGTGTCGAGTCCGGCGAGGACTTCGGCGTCGGCACCGACGTGCACGAGGCAGATTGGCAGCACCGCCGGCTCGTCGAGGGCGAAACGAAGCGGTCCGGCCTCTGCGGAGCCCCCGGCATCGGGAGAGTGCAGGTGTCCGGCATCAGCGAGACGCCGGAGGTCCAGCAGCACCTCAGGGTCCAGGTGGGAGGCGCCGTGGAGATCGATGACCACGGCGGCGCCCGGTTCGAGGCGGCAGGCGCGGCGCACGATGTGCAGGAGGGTTGCTGAGTCAGACTGGGTAACGCAGCCGGTAATTTCGAGGGTGACCTGTGCGGGATCGACGTCCACCCGGACAAGCACACGCAGTTTATGGTTCATGGGGTACTCCAAAGTCACCTGTCCAAGAGCCAACTGCATAACTCTGGTCAAACTTTACGAGGTTGGTCCGCTGCCCACAAGCGGGCAGGCCGATGACTCCGTTCCGGCCCCCGCGCCAGGCGCTCAGGCTCCCTCTGGGACCCGCTCCGGCCAATCCACATACTGGTGGTACGACTCATGTTTGCGCAGGTAGCGGTACATGAACGGGCAATTCGGGATGATCCGCTTGCCGGAGGCAACCACGTCATCGAGGGCGAAGTGCGCCAGCACTTTGGCGAGCCCTTGGCCCTGGAACTGCTCTGCGGTATCCGTGTGGATAAAGTCGATATGGCCCGGCCTGTCGATGAAGCGCACCTGGACGGCCAGCTTGTCGCCGACACGGAGTTCGTAACGGTGCAGCTCGTCGTTCCGGGTGGTGGAGACGTCCGGGGTGAAGGTGTCTTCCGTGGTTGCCGAGTTCTCCGTCATGGTTCGACATTGGCACTTAATGGCGGGCGTGGCAATGGCGGTTCCGATCCGCCCTGCCCGTCAGGTGGCGTCGTGAGCCGAACCGGAATCCGGCCCAGGAGCACGACGGCGAGCGCGAAGCAGGCGGCACCCCCGCCGAGGAGCCCGGGCGTGAGCCCGGTGAGCGCGGCGTTGACTGCCGGGACAAAAACGGCGACTGCGGCCAGCAGCACGGCGGCCGCCGGCCGGCTCGGCGACGGGCCGGACGCCGTCGGCCGCTCCTCCAGCCTGCCAAACAATGCCACCACCGGCAGCAGCAGGGCGATGACCCCCAACAGCACCAGGGGCCGCCCCCACCACCAGGCCGCACTACCCCCGGGGGGCTGCGGGAAATCCGTCAGCAGCAGCACACCGGACATCGCCGCCAGCAGGGGCAGATGCCACAGATAAACAGTCATGGACCGCCGGCCGGCCACGCCCATCATCCGGCGCACCCCGGCCACGGACGCGATCCGGGACAGCACCGGCCGGAAGAGCTGGAGGGCGGCGGCCTGCGAGATGCCCAGGAGCAGCAGCGTCACATTGGGCGGATTGAGGTTCACCAGCATGTTCCCCGAATACAGCCCCAGCAGGACTATCAGCCCCAGCAGCATGTTGCTGGCAACCATGATGCCCAGGTGCGCCGGCCGGCCCGGCAGCAGCCGCGGGCCATCCGCCACGATGAATCCGAGCTGCTGCACGGCGCACCACAGGAACAGCATGTTCAGGTATGCCAGCAGCGGCAGCACTCCCCGCAGGCAATCGACCGTCACCACCAGGGCGGTGAGGCCGGCGAAGGTCAGCCATGGCGCGCGGGTGTGGAGGGCCGCCAGCCAGGGAAGGTTGAGTTGCGCGGCGAGGTACGCGGCCAGGAACCACAGCGGCATGCCGGCTCCGCTGGTGAGCAGCTCGATGACCTGAGGGTCAACCCCTGCGAGGCGGGCCGCCGACAGGCCAACGAACATGACCGCCAGCAGGACGGCGGCCGGCCGGATCAGGCGCAGCAGCCGGGCCTGCATGAAATCGAAGGCGTTGCCGCCCCTGGCGCGGAGCCGGCGCCAGGACTGCAGCCCGGTGATGCCTCCGGCCACAAAGAACAGCGGCATGATCTGGAAGACCCACACCACTGGTTCAAACCAGTGCTGATCGCCCAAGGTGTTCTCGGACGTCACGGTGCCGTCCGGGTGCAGTACGGGACTCACCATCATGGTGTGCGCGACCACCACCAATGCCAGGCAAAAGAACCGGACAAGGTCGATCACCGGGTCTCGGTCCGGCATCGGCGCCGGGTCGCCGGTTGGCCGCTGCTGCGCAAGCATGGCACCCCTCGGGAAGACAGGCTGTGTTGCCATCATTGTCGGGCCGCGGCGCCCTGGCTGCCAGAGCAGTATGGCCCGGATGCGCGCCGGCTGCGGGCCATACTGCTCTGGCAGTCACAGTGTCAGCGCGAGAGTGTGGCCAGGGCGGTGGCCGCGAAGGTCCTGGCCGAGGCATTCCACAGGCCCAGCAGTGCCTGGAGGTTCTCGCCGTCGGCCCGGTGCGCTGTGGTCTGTTCCTCAAGGACCGCCAGGACGCCGGTGCGCAGCTCCGTGTTGAAGTTGACCTTGCCCACGTTCATCGCGGCGGCCTTGACCAGTTCCTCGGCCGGAATGCCGGAGGCGCCGTGCAGGACCAGCGGGATCCGGGTCCGCACGGCGATGTCCTGCAGCACGTCCCAGCGCAGCCGGGGCTCCCCTTTGTACTTGCCATGGACATTGCCCACAGCCACGGCGAGAAGCTGCGCCCCGGTGCGGGCCACGAAGTCCTCCACCTGGGCGGAGTCGGTGAGCCCGGCGGGGGCGTCCGCCACTGTGCTGCCTGCGTTATCCGCGGCGTCGGTCCCGAAGGCCCGGTCCTCGTCGCCGGCGAGTCCGCCGAGTTCTGCTTCAATGACGACGTCGGCCCGGCCCTGCGCTGCCAAGGCCGCGCGGACGTTCCGGACCAGGGCGATGTTGTCCTCGTACGGCAGCGAGGACCCGTCGACCAGCACCGAGTCGGCCCCGGCACTGACGGCGTCGGCGATCACCTGCGGGTCGGTGGCATGATCCAGCTGCACCGCAATCGGCACGGAGGCTGCGTCGGCAAGTCCGCGAAGGGCGGCGATCAGCCGCAGCCCGTTGGGCGTTGCCGCGGTCTTCGGTGCGACCAGCAGGATGGCGCCCCGGCCGGATTCCTCGGCCGCCCCCACAACGGCGAGCGCGGTGGTGAAGTCGTAACAGGTGAACGCCGGAACGGCAGAGCCTTGCTGCAGGGCGCCGGTCACCAGGGTGTCCAGTTGGGTACGCATCAGGCGCTCAGTCCCCCCACCAGCATCCAGGCGACGAATGTCAGGGCGAAGCCTGCCAGTCCCAGCACGGTGGTGAGCACGGTCCAGGTCCTGAGGCCGTCGGCGACGGTCAGTCCGTAGTAGCGCACAACCACCCAGAAACCGGCGTCGGTCACGTGGGAGAGGCCGAGAGCGCCGAATCCGATGGCGATCACGATCACGGCGGTCTGCGCCGGCGTGTAGCCGCCGCCGGCGACGGCGGAGGAGAGCAGGCCGGCCGTGGTGACGATCGCGACGGTGGCCGAGCCCTGGGCTGCGCGGAGGGCGAGGGAGATGATGAAGCCAAGCAGCAGCAGCGGAACGCCGAGCGTGTCGAGGGATTCGGAGAGAGCCTTGCCGATTCCGCTCACCTGCAGGACGCTGCCGAACACGCCGCCTGCCGCAACAACCATCAGGATGGACGCGATCGGAGGCAGCGCGCCTTCGAAGATTTCGCCGGTTTCCGTCAGCGACCACTGCCGGCGGACGGCCAGAAGGAAGAAGCAGAGCGCAACGGCCACCAGCAGGGCGAAGACGGGGTTGCCCACGAACGCCGCGACGCCGTACCAGAAGTCGTTCTTGTCGATCACCAGGGTGCCGACGGTGCCGAGGAGGATCAGCACGATCGGGGTGGCGATGAGGAAGATGATCAGTCCCGGACGGGGCGGGGCGATGGCTTTGCTGCCCGGGCCCTCGTGGCCGACGCGGACCATGGTGGCGGAGCCGAACTCGTCCACCTGGGTTTTGACGGCCGGCAGCAGTTCGTAGGTCTTGCGGTTCATGATGGACGCGACCCAGTAGGACAGGAAGCCCAGCGGCACGCAGATCGTCAGCGAGATCAGGGCGATCAGTCCGATGTCGGCGCCGAGCACGCCGGCACCGGCAACAATCCCCGGGTGCGGGGGCACGGCCACGTGGATGGCCAGCATGATGCCGGCCATGGGCAGGCCGAACTTCACCGGGTGGACGTTGGCAATTTTAGCGAAGGCGTAGACGACCGGTACCAGGACAATGATGCCGACCTCGAAGAACACCGGAATCGCCACCAGGAAGCCGACTGCGGTGAGGGCGACGGCCACCCGGGTGGCCCCGAGCTTGGCGGTGAAGTGGTCGGCGAGGGACTGGACGCCGCCGGAGACCTCGATCATCCGCCCCAGGATCGCGCCGAGCGCAATCAGGAGGGCGACCTTGCCCATGGTGCCTCCCACCCCGGCGGCCACCACAGTGAACACGTCCTTGAGCGGGATCTGCGCGGCCACGGCCACCAGGATGCTGACGGTCAGCAGGGCCACGAAGGCCTGGATCTTGAAGCGGATGATCATCACCAGCAGCAGGGCGACGCCGGCCGCCGCGATTGTCAGCAGCAGCGGAGTTCCCAGCTCCACGGCCGGCTTGATGACGGGCGCGTCGGCTGCGCGCACCATCAGGGAATTGAGCAGGGGGGTCATGAAGAGGTGTCTCCTTTGACAGGAAGGTCGCCCAGCGAGTCAGTCGCCGGGAACAGTGGGGTGGGGACCCGGCGACGGCGGAGGGGGGACCGCCGTCGTCGGGGATGGGGGTGGCTGGTTAGGCGGTGCGCCTGGTGGGCGCGACGACCTTGATGACGGCGGAGTCATCGGCGGCGGCGAGGCCCTGGGCCTGGCCAAGGAGGTAGAGCTGCTCGGCGGCGGCGGCCACCGGGGCGGCGAGGCCGGCGGCGCGGGTGGCCTTGCCGACGATCCCCATGTCCTTGACGAAGATGTCCAGCCGGCTGAGGACTTCGGCGCCGTCCTCGGTGTAGGCCTCCAGGATGCGCGGTCCGCGGTTGGAAAGCATGAAGGAACCCGCCGCGCCGGCTTCAAGGGCGGCGAGGGTCTTGGCCTGGTCCAGGCCGAGGGCGTCGGCCAGGGCCATCGCCTCGGCGGCGGCGGCGATGTGGATGCCGCAGAGCAGCTGGTTGACGGTCTTGAGGGCCTGGCCGTCGCCGGGCTTGTCGCCGACCACGGTCAGGGTGGAGGCCAGCAGCTCAAGGGCCGGGCGGGCCTTTTCCTGGGCCTCGGGCGAGGCGCCCACCACGATCAGGAGGTCGCCCTCGCCGGCACGCTTGGGGCCGCCGGACAGCGGGGCATCAACCAGTTCGACGCCGTATTCGGCCAGGCGGTCGACGGCGGCCGGGATGGCCTCGGTGCCCACGGTGCTGCCCAGGATCACGACGGCGCCCGGCTTGAGCACGGAGGCCACGCCGTTCTCGCCGAACAGGACATCGTTTAGCTGTTCACCGTTGCGCACTGCCAGCAGCAGCGCGTCGGCGCCTTTCGAGGCTTCCCGTGCGGAGGCGAAGGTGCGGATGCCGGCCTCTTCAGCCAGCTTCAGGCGCGGTTCGGCGATGTCGAAGCCGTGGACGGTGAGCTCGCTTGCCAGGCGCGTGGCCATGGGCAGGCCCATGGCGCCAAGGCCAAGGACGGTGATGGTGTAGTTGCTGGTCATGGTGTTCTCCATCGAATGACGTGTGGTGCTGGGCCCATACCGGCGAGGGGCCCTGCCTGAGGTTGTGAAGGCTGGGAGCCGTCGGGGATTAGAAGGTGTTGCTGAGCTTGCGCGTGACATCGGCGAGGGACTGGTCGTCGCCCACGTTGCCGGCGAAGACGATGTACGGGATGCCCTTGGCGGGACCGTCCACCGGTTCCCACAGGCTGACGATGCCCGGCAGCATGGGCCCGCGGACTATCGCGTGCCGGATTTCCAGGCCGTGTGCGGCCACGTCCGAGGACGTGATGCCGCCCTTGGCGATCACGAAGCGGGGCGGGAAGGTCTTTAGCGTGCGGTTCACCACGGCAACGACGGCGGCAGAGACGGTGCGGGCGATCCGCAGGCTTTCGGCGGCGTCGGAGGTCTTGATCAGGAGCCGGCTCGTGTGCACGATCACGTCGCCGCCGCGGAGGGCAGCGACGACCGTGTCCACGGTTTCGTCCAGGTACTCCCCCGCGTTGTCGCCGAGGAGCTTCTCGACGTCGATCTCCACGATCCGGGCCGCGCTGTGCTGCTCGGTGAGGGCGTTGAGCTGGCGGGTGGTGACACCGACGTGCGAACCGACCACGATCAGGCCACCGGCTTCCGAGGGGATGTTGCCCGCATAGGCTTCCTCGCCGCTGAGTTCGGTGCGGATTTCCTGGCCGATCCGTGCCCGAACAAACGGCGGGCCCACGCGGTAGAGCAGCTTCTTGCCGCGGCTTTCCGCTTCTTCCAGGCCCAGGGCCAGCGCCCGCAGGTCGTTTTCGGTGACGATGTCCGCCACGATCGGAGTCGAATCCGTGGCGGCGTCGATGGCATCGGCAATGGCCTTGGCGGAGATCATCGGATCGGCGGACGCCCGGATGATGTCCAGATCCAGCACGATCACCGAATCCGCGGGGAACCGGCCGTTCGACTTCTCCTCGACATACTTGGCCATCTCCGAGTTGGCGAAGCCGAAGCTGGCGTCCCGGGCGAATTCGGTCTCGGCCACGGGGGTGAGCTGCCCGGCGTCCGGGCCTGTGCCGCGGGTGAAGTGCACGCCGCCGACCGTGACGCGGCCGGCGTCGGGGAACGCGGGAACAATCACGACGCCGTCCGTCTTCTCGCCGTTGACGGCGGTGACGGTGGCTGCGATGACGTCCGGTTCGAGCGGGTAGTGTCCGCGGAGGGTGGAGTCGCTGCGGCTGACAAAGCTGAGCCGAAGCGCGGGTTCAGCGGACGCTGCGGCCGCGAGTGCGTTGCGGACGATCTCCTCGTTGCGGGCAGCCGCCTCGGCAGGGTCAAGGCTGCGGGTGTTGGTGAGCACGTAGACCGCGCGCTGGCGCTGGCCGTCGACTTCGTAGGCGAACGCCCAGGCAAAGTCCGCCACTTCCCAGCGGGTGAGGACCGGCAGGTTCGCCACGGACTGGGTGCCGGTGGGGTCGTCGTCGAGTACGACCAGGACACGGGGGGATGCCTCGGAGGAGGCGGCCACGCTGTCTGCCACCAGCCGGGCGGGGATCTGTACTTCCGCGGGGAAAGCGGCCAGCACGTCTGCTTCGAGGGGCACTATGCACTCCATTGTGTGTGGATCTTTCAGTGGAAAACTGCGGTTCTCCGCGAGCCGCAGCAGGAACAAAATGTAAGATGTCAGACATCTTGCATATGAATGCTAGTGTGGCATATGGCACAACGACGCGCAAGTAGACTTGGCCATCACGGAGCACGCCATCAGGCAACAAGTCGCTGGACGGGGAGAATTGGCTAGGAAATCGCTGGTCGGCGTTGTGGCCGACGAACTGCTGGACCGGATTATTGGCGGCGAGTTCCCGCCCGGCGCGAGCGTCCCCGGCGAACTGGAGCTCAGCTCCCGGCACGAAGTCAGCCGCATGACCGTGCGCGAAGCCATGAAAACCCTTGAAGCCCAGCGGATCCTCAGCGTGGAACGGGGCCGGGGCACGTTCGTGAACCCGGTGAACCGCTGGGGCTCCCTAGACGCCGTGCTGCGGGCAGCCTCGGAGGGCACAAACGACGCCTCGGCCGCCATCCAGCTCATTGAGCTCCGGCGGATGCTGGAGACGGGCGCCTGCGAACTGGCTGCCGGGCGAATGTCGGACACGGACATCCAGGCCCTCCGCGCGCACGTCGACAGGATGCGGCTGGCCCACGAGAGGAATGATCTCGCGGCATTCGTGGAGGAAGACCTCGCTTTCCACGACCTCATCCTGCAGGCCTCGGAAAACGTCTTCGTCGCCGTGTTATTCGAACCCTTGCACCGCGTGCTGGAAAAACGGCGGACGGAAACTTCCAAGGTGCCGGAGATCCAGGAGCACGCCATCGGGCACCATCAGAACATCGCTGACGCCCTGGCCTCCCGCGACCCGCACCGCGCCCGCGACGCCATGGACGCCCACATGCAGCAGACCCTTGACGATCTGAAGACCTTCGTGCTGGCCGGGGGCCCCGCCTGACGCGGACCCGCACTTTGCCCGGATAATGAGCTCAGGCGAGCGAGAGGAAGAGCTTCTCGAGTTCGGCGCGGTCCAGGCTGGGGTCTTCCTGCTGCATGCACTGCTGCAGGCCCGTGGCAATGATGGAGAACCCAGCCTTGTCCAGGGCACTCGACACGGCCGCCAGCTGGGTCACGACACTCTTGCAGTCACGGCCCTCCTCGATCATCCTGGTGACGGCCGCGAGCTGGCCCTGGGCGCGGCGAAGCCGGTTAATGACAGGCTTCATGTCGGTGGGATCGAGTTCCATTGGTTCCTCCGGTTCGATGCGTCAGGCTCCACATTATACCCCCCTGAGTATTCCGCCTCCCGGGTGGCGGACGGCCGGGGGTGGCCTCGCGGCCGCATGCCGCCCCGCTAGGGGCATAAGTACCTAGCGAGGCATGGAATATCGGCGTATTGCTGGTGATGTGAACGCCGCCAGGTTCCTAGAGCCGGACGCCGGCGGTACCGGCGTCAACCTCCCCGCCGCGGGGCCGTGGCATCCAGGGGATCAGAGCTCCGCACGCGGCCGTGCCGGTGACCTGCGTTCCCGGCCCTGGAGCCGGTATGTCGCTTTGGGCGACTCGTTCACGGCAGGCGTCGGCGACCCGGAACCGCTGAGCCCCGGGGGCATTCGGGGGTGGGCGGACCGCATCGCCGAGGAACTCGGCGAGGGCCGCCGCGAGTTCGGGTACGCAAACCTTGCCATCAGCGGCCTGGTCCTGCGCGAAATACTCGACCAGCAACTCGGACCGGCCCTGAACCTGAAGCCTGACCTCGTCTCGCTCTCCGCCGGCGGGAACGATCTCGTGTTTCATCGCGGCGATCCGGACCGGATGGCCGCGGCCCTGGACGACGCCGTGGCAGCCCTCTCTGCCACCGGGGCCACGGTGGTCCTGTTCACCGGGCCGGACTGGGGCGAAACCGCCGTGTTCGGACACATCCGGGGGAAGGTCGCGGTATTCAACGAGAACATCCGTGTCATCGCCGCCCGGCGTGATGTCGTCATCGCCGATTTGTGGGCCCTGCGGCAACTGAGCGATCCGCGGATGTGGGATCCGGACCGCCTGCACTTCTCGCCGCTGGGACACCACACCATTGCGGCCATGGTCCTGGACACGCTCAGCGTGCCACACCGTCTGCGGCCGCTGGAACCGAAGCCGATGCCGCCGGGCAACTGGCGGGAGACCCGGGCCGGTGACCTGGCATGGATGGCGCACTACATGCTGCCCTGGATGGTGAGCCGGATCAGGCCGCGCGCAGACACCCCGCCCCGGCAGGCCAAACGCCCGCTGCCCGGACCGCCCCCCGGGGTCCCGGACTCCGGGCACAAACCCCTAGTCCGGCCGGGTTCGGTCGGCTAGTCTGCAGGAACGGCCCACAGCCGGGCATCGATGGCGATCACGAGGAGCGAAGTTGCCTAATCACACTTACAGCATTTCTGAAATTGTCGGAACCTCGAACGAGGGCGTCGATGCGGCCGTCCGGAACGGCATCGCCGAGGCCGCCAAGACCCTCCGGAACCTTGACTGGTTCGAAGTCAAGGAGATCCGCGGCCACCTTGAAAACGGGCAGGTCGCCGACTGGCAGGTCACCATCAAGCTCGGGTTCCGCCTGGAGCGTTGACGCCAGACTCCGGAGCGGGCCGGCACGCACCGTCCCGCTCCGGAGAAACCCGCAACCCGTCAGGGCAGAGGAGGCCAGGGCGGAGAGGAAAACTTCATGCGCTATACGCATCTGGGCCGCTCGGGCCTGACAGTCTCGCGCCTTTGCCTGGGCACCATGAACTTTGGCCCGCAGACCGAGGAGACGCAGGCCTTCGCCATCCTGGACACCGCGCAGGCCGCCGGCATCAACTTCGTCGACACGGCCAATGTGTATGGCGGGTCCAGCCACCGCGGCTGGACGGAGGAAATACTTGGCCGCTGGTTCGCCCAGGGGGGCGAGCGCCGCGAGCGCACGGTGCTTGCCACCAAGTTGTTCGGCACCATGACCGACCGGCCCAACGAGTCCAAACTCTCGGCACTGCACATCCGCCGGGCGCTCGATGCCAGCCTGAAACGGCTGCAGACGGACTACATCGATCTGTACCAGTTCCATCACGTGGACCGGAACACGCCCTGGGATGAGATCTGGCAGGCTATCGAGGTCGCCGTCCAGCAAGGCAAGATCCTGTACTCCGGCAGCAGCAACTTCGCCGGCTGGCACATCGCCCGGGCCCAGGAAACCGCCGGCCGCCGCAACTACAACGGGCTGGTCAGCGAACAGTCGATTTACAACCTGCTGACCCGGGACGTGGAACTGGAGGTCATCCCGGCCGCCCAGCAGTATGGCCTGGGGATCCTGCCATGGTCGCCGTTGCACGGCGGCCTGCTCGGCGGAGTGCTGAAAAAGGAGAACGACGGCGTCCGCCGCATCGCGGGCCGTGCCCTCGAGGCGCTCAAGTCGCACCAGAAACAGATCCGACGATACGAGGAATTCGCCGCCGAACTGGGTCAGGAACCCGCGGACGTGGCACTCGCGTGGCTGCTCCACCAGCCGGCAGTCACCGCCCCGATCATCGGCCCGCGTACCCTCGAGCAGCTCGAAGCCTCCGTCAGGGCGCACAAATTGAAGCTCGACACCGATGCGCTCAAGCGCCTCGACGAGATCTTCCCGGGCCACAGGACGGCTCCGGAAGACTACGCATGGTAGGGCGCAGTCGGCTGTTTTGGCACCCCGCCCGGCGAACCCACGGGTGTCGGGTGGCTCTTTGATACTAAGCATGATTAGTATTAGGGCAGAAGGATGTAGCGCACCCGGCGATCCGGGTGCCTCCTCTATGAAAGAAGAAGGAACGAAAAATGGGTTTTCTCGCATTTCTGATTCTGGGCCTCATCGCCGGCGCCATCGCTAAGGCTATCCTCCCGGGACGTCAGGGCGGTGGCATCATCATCACTCTGATCCTGGGCGTCGTCGGCGCCCTGCTCGGCGGATTCATTGGCAGCGCACTGTTCGGCGTGGGCATCAACGAGTTCTTCTCGCTGTCGACTTGGCTGCTGGCCATCGGCGGTGCGATCATCGTCCTGCTCGTTTACGGCATGATCAGCAAGCGCTCAGCCCGCTAACACGGAAGCTGACCGGAAACCGGCCCTGGGTTGTTCCCGGGGCCGGTTTTTTGCACTATTTTGACAGCAAGGCGGCCTGCCGGCCGCACGGGCCGGCACTGCCACCCACTGTCCAGGAACTGTTCAACAACGTCTACTTTTCACCTACGTCAGGGAGCAGGAGCACAGCATGAAGGGCAAATTTCTTTTCGCCACCGGACTGGCAGCAGGGTACGTCCTGGGATCGCGGTCAGGCCGCGCAGCCTATGACAAGCTCAAGGCCAGGTCGGCAGAGCTCTGGCACAGCAAGCCGGTCCAGGACAAGGTGGCCGCGGCAGCAGAAACGGTCAAAGACAAAGCCCCCGAGGTCTCCGAGCATCTCGGCGAAGCCGCCCGCCGCGCCGGTACCGTCCTAAGCTCCGCTGTCCACCGCGACGCCGGCCACGGAAGCACGTCCGCGGCCACGCCCGGAACGGCCACGCCAGGAAAACAGGGAGCAGCCACGCCCGGAACGCCGACACCCGCGGCCCGCGATGTCCATTCCGACCCTGCGCTCACCGACCAGACGGGCCAGGACTGGTCGGACGAGGGCGGCGCCACCCCGGCGGGCCCCGCCACCAACGTGGACGGGGACAAACTGCCCTAGGAGTTTCTTTGAGGGGCCACCGTCGCCGCCCCTGCCGGCTACCGCCCGCCGGAGGGCAGCAGCACGCCGGCCACCACGGTGGCCCCCAGTTCCTCCGAGCGCAGCACCCGGGCCGCCAGTCCGTGCCCGCGGAGGATTCCGGCCGTCTGCGCGGACTGCCGGCGGCTGGTCTCTATCAGCACGTGGCCGCCGGGCGCCAGCCACTGCCGCGCGCCGGCG
Source organism: Arthrobacter sp. 05T410 (assembly GCF_056396505.1). Taxonomy (NCBI): domain Bacteria; kingdom Bacillati; phylum Actinomycetota; class Actinomycetes; order Micrococcales; family Micrococcaceae; genus Arthrobacter; species Arthrobacter sp. 05T410. The sequence continues at coordinate 126,701 of NZ_JBFTLP010000006.1, forward strand.
GCGACCCGCCGCTGCACCTGAAGCCCGTCGGCGCCGCCGTCGAGGCAGGCCCGCGGCTCGTGGACGCGCGCTTCCTGCGGCATGGTTTCGATGTCTGCCGAGGGAACGTAGGGGGCGTTGACGGCCAGCAGCCGGACCCGGCCCCGGAGGGCCGCCGGGAGGGGAGCATAGAGATCACCCTCGTGGACCTCCCCGCCCAGGGGCAGGACGTTGGTGCGTGCACAGGACACGGCCGCGGGGTCGATATCGGCGCAGTGGAGTTCGGCGGGGCCGGCGAGGGCCGCGAGCGCCGCACCGACAGCGCCGGACCCGCAGCACAGATCGACAACGACCGGTGCCGGGGCGTCGCCCCGCGCCATGCGGCTTGCGTCCAGGAACGCAGCGGCCTGCCGGACGAGGAATTCCGTCCGGCGGCGGGGCACGAAGACTCCGGCGTCGACCGCGATGCGGAGTCCGCAGAATTCCGCCCAACCGAGAATGTGTTCAAGGGGAAGGCCGGCGACCCTCCGGCCGGCCATCCGTTCGAGCGCCTCCGGGGTCGGGGCCGCGTCGATCAGCAGGCGGGCCTCGTCTTCGGCAAACACGCAGCCGGCTGCCCGGAGCCTGGCCGTGAGTATCTCGTGCGGGGAAAGATGGCGGATTACTGGCATGGGTGCGCCTTTCGGTCGGGTGTCAGACGCCCTCACCGTGAGCTGGCCGAGGCCGGCACTGCTGGGCGGGCATCCTTTCTGGACTTGCGTGAACGGGACCCACCTCCTTTTGCTGCAGTTGCTCGATTGCCCCATGCTACCGAAGCCGCCCGCGGCCAGCTGTGATTGGGTCTGCTGTGATTAGTCCGGGTTTTGCGGCGGACTGCGGCGGCGGATTGTGACGCCTGCTTGGGATGCCTTGGCGGCGGCGGCTGGCAGGATGGCAGCATGGACTCCCTCCCTGCCCACGATCTCATCTGGACCGGCTCCTACACGGCAGATTCCGGCGGCCGCGGCACGGGGATCGGCGCGGTTGCCGCGGCGGCCGACGGCACATTGCGCTGGTTGGGTGTTGCGGCGGCGGCCGACTCGCCGTCCTTCCTGGCGGTCCACCCGTCTCTCCCTGTGGTCTATGCCGTGGCCGAGCAGGCCAGGACCGTCCGGGCCTACCGCCGGGCCGGCGCGTTTGGACTGGAGCCCGCGGGCCCGGCGTGGCCGGCCGGTGACGCGGCCTGCCATGTCGCCGTCGAGCCTTCCGGCCGTTTCCTCGTTGTCTGCTGCTGGGGCGACGGCCGGGTGCTGTTCTATGAGCTCGACGCCGACGGCGGCATTGTTGACCGGACGGCCGGCGTCGAATCGCGCGACCCGTACGGTGAGACTCCCGGCGGCGGCCCCGGCGAACGGGAAAAACGGCCGAGCCGCGCTCATGCGGCACTTATGCTGGCCGACGGCAGGGTGATGACCACCGACCTCGGCCACGACCTGCTGCGGATCTGGAATGTCGGATCCGGACCGGGGCTGGCTCTGGGGCCGGCCCTGGACCACGAGGTGGTCCTGCCGCGGGGCAGCGGCCCCCGGCACCTGGTCCAGCATCAGGGCGGCCATGTCTTTGTGGTGACCGAGTATTCAATCGAGGTGGCTGTGGCCGGGTTGTCGCCGGACTCCGGGGACTTCCGGCTCGGATTCGTCGGGCCCGCCGGCGCCGCCGGGGCGCAGCCGGATGATTCGGCGGCAGAGATCGCGTTGGCGGCCGACGGCAGGTACGCCTATGTGGGCGTCCGCGGTTCGAACCGGGTCTGCGTGCTGGAGGTGGAGGCCGGGGGCGCGGCGCTGCGTCCGGTGGCCGACGTCCCCAGCGGCGGCGACTGGCCCCGGCACCACGTGGTCCGCGACGGCTTGCTGCACGTCGCCCACGAACGCTCCGGCGACATCGTGACGTTTCCTCTGGACGCGGCATCAGGGTTGCCGGGTATCCCTGCGGACCGGCTGCAGGTGGCCTCCCCCACGGCGCTGGTGCCGGCCCGGCCCCGGCTGGCGCACCGGGGGTGAGGAGCCGGCGCCCGGCTGACGCGGTGCTGCGGCGAAGAGCAGGCCGCCGGGTCAGCAGGCCGCGGCAAGCCCCGCAGCAGCCTGATGGACGCCCTGTTCGCCCCCATCCAACTGGATCCCGCCCAACTGAAACCCTCCCTCCGGCTGGAACACGCTCTCCGCCTGGAAACCGTCGGCGAAGTGGAGTCCGTCCCCCGGCTGGATACCGCCGTCGAGCTGGAAGCCACAGGGACAGCGCCACAGGGCCGGAAGATCGAGGGACGGGTCCGCGGGCCCGAACGAGTAGGAGGGCATCGCCGGCTCCGGCGAGGTCCACTGCATGGGTGCGCCGCAGTGCAGCGGGGCGCCGGGCGGGAGCACTGTCGCAGGGTCCCCGGTCAGGGTTGCGGATTCAGCCACGGCGCCTACTCTCGTTGAGATCTAAAAAACAAGTAGTAAGCATACATATAACTAGTTAAACGAGCTAGTTATGCCGCTCGGCGCCGATGGCCGCGCTCATCCGGCGGAGGAAAGTAATGACCACGCGGGCGTCCTCCGCGCTCATGGACTCTGCCACCTCCATCATGCGCCGGTGCATGTGTCCAAGCGTGGCGCGGACTTCGGAATCCGTCGCCACCGTCGGCACGATCACAAGGGAGCGCCGGTCCGTCGGGTGCGGCTCCCGCCGGACGTGCCCGCTTGCTACCAGCCGGTCGATCAGGGACGTTGTGGAAGCGGTGGTGATGCCCAGGACGCGGCTGAGATCCTTCGGGCCAACCCGTTCGCCTGTCGCCTTAGCCCGCAGCAGGTAGCGCAAAGCCAGCAGGTCCGTCTCTCCCATGCCCATCGAATCGCGGGTGGACCGCCTGGTCGCCACCTCCGAGATCCGATAGTCGCGGAGGGCCTGCAGGATCGCCGCCGGAGGATCCAGGCTGTCATCGGGGCCATACCAGTATCCGGAGGCGCCGTGGGAGTCCATTCGCCAAGCCTAGCGGAACTGGTAACTAGCCAGCCGTGCAAATGAGCCTATACCGGCGTCCACAATCTATATACGCTAAGGCGCACAACCCAATAAAGACTGCTCACGGCTGATAAACGGCACTGGGACGCCAAGGGAAACTGATGGCCCGGATTGCAATAGACAGGCAGGGGATGGAACTAGCCGAGCGGATGGAATTGCTCGTTCATAACGCAACTGGGATCTTCTCCACGTTTCGTTGGACCAGGCACGAGTGGATCGTCACGGCCGTCCTCCCCGACGGATACAGGATGTCCCTGATCCACGCCCGGGAGGGCGTGGCAGACGGTGACGTGCAAATGGCCAACAAGATGATAGAAACCCTGAAGACGCTGGGGTACCGGAAGGACGAGATCGGCCCGAGAGACTGAGCGCGAAAAGCCACGATCGACAGCGCTGATCGGTCGAGGTGCCGGGGCAGATGGCCGGGCCCACTATCCGCACCGCTGGGTCAGCAGCCCTTGGCAGGAGTGAGCCCGGGGCAGCCGTCCGCCAGGGTCGAGGCAGCCCCAATGCGCGGCCCGCTGAAACCCTAAGCCTCGGCCACATTCACACCCTGCTGACCGCAACCCCGCGGCCGGTTCTGGATTTCCACGAGGCGTCCGTTTTCCAGCCGCGGCTGCCGGAGGCTCTGAATGCGCACAACTGGCGTAACCGCGTGTTCAACCTCGCCACGCACGACGTCGGTTTGGGCGGAACCGGGCTAACTTCCCACAAGCTCAGGCACACCGCGGCAAGCGCCGCCGTAGTTGCTGGCGCCGACGTCAACGTCGTTTAGCCCCTGCTTGGACACAAAGATGCCACGGCGACACTGAACACTTACGGGCATTCATGGCCGGAACGGCTGGACGAAAGTATCGCGCGCATTTGAGTCCGCCAGGGCTGCCGGTCTGGAGGCCACCCAGGGCAATGTCTCCAAAATGTCCCCACGAAGGGCCTAGCCCATCTTCCAAAACAATCAGAAAACGCACACAAAAAAAACCCCGATCCCCTGCAATTGCAGAAAACCGGGGTTTTTCCACTCTTCGCTAAAAGAGTGGGCCCTGTGGGGATCGAACCCACGACCCACGGATTAAAAGTCCGATGCTCTACCAACTGAGCTAAAGGCCCCAGCCGACAGCCCCGAATCAGCGGATAAATCCGCTGATGCAGCGCGTTTCGGCCCAGTCCATTTCTGGACGTTAACACTGTACCCCAGACCCGGGCCGGCTTTTTTCACGTTGGCCGCACCGGCGGCGTCGGCCCCCGGCGTCTACGGCAGCAGCGCGCACCGATCCTCGATTCCCTTGCGGCACTGGAGTAGCGTGGGGGCATGAGCGAGCAAGCAGGATCAAGCGCCCCCGGCCCGCGGCACCACAAGCCGAAACCCTTCGCACCGATCGACTTTGAGCCTTTCGCCGGAGGGGCCGATCCTGCCCGCGTCTCGGAGGCGGCCCATCTGGCCGCGCAGGCTCTCGTGCGCCGCGGCCGGGACAGCGACGACCCCAAAGTCACCAAACGGCTCGTCAAACTCGCCGATGAGCAGGGCCTGGAAGCAATCGCCGAAATGTGGGCCGAAAGCCCCGCCCGGTCCCTCCCCGGCGCACTGTGGCGCCTGTACGCCCTGCGGGCCGCCACCATCCAGGATCCCGAGCGGATCTCCGTCTACTTCAAGGCGGGCAAGGACACGGCCCAGGTTTCGCATGTGGTCGCCGGCGCGGCCGAACCGCCCGGCGCCGATGAGATGAAATCCATGGCGGACGCCATCCTCTCCGGGGCGTTCGACGGCGAATTCGACGTCGCCCTGGAACGCTCCGCAGCGTTCTGCCGCGTGGTGGCCCTGGGCCAGGCAACGCTTGCGGACAACGCCGAGCACAGCAACGAAAACCACGCCAGCAAACTCACCCGCAACTCGCATCTGCTCGTCAAGACGGCCGAGGACCTCGAGCACGCCGCCAACGCGTGGCGGCTGGGCGAGCTGGACTGAGGGGCCTGGCGGCAGGGGCCCGGATGAAGGGCCCGCAGCACCCAGGACACGCACGACGCGGGCAGGCTGTCAATGTTGACTTGCATGAACCTACGTAGAAAACTAAAAGCGGTGCCGAACCGCGAAACCCCCGGGCTTCAACATTTAGCCGCCTAGAGCGGCCTACCGCCGAGAGGCGTATCCGGTTCGGCACCATTTTCATGCCTTCTTACCCTGATGTTCGCCCGGTTTTCACCTGCGCCGTCACACGCCGCGTCGGGCCGGCCGGACCCGCCGCGGACGGTAAAGTGATGCGTATGCACTGGTCACCGTCAAGTCACACGGCCGGCCGGCTCCACCCGCGAACCTCCTCCCGGAAGACCGGTGACACCACGTGAAGCTGCGCCTGTTCCCCCAGGAGTCCGCCGGACTGAACCTGCTCTCCCAAATGGCGCGCCAGATCGTGCTGGGGACCGGAACACTCTCGGAGATCCTCGGCGCCCCGGCCAGCGAGCATGCCCGGCTGGTGGAGGACATGCACAACCACGAGGCCAAATCCGCGGAGCTGCACTTTGCCCTCCTGACCCACATGCGCACCAGCTTCGTGAACCCGCTGCCGCGCGAGGACATGTACACGCTGTCCCGGTTCCTCAACGAGGCCATGGAGAAGCTCGACGCCGCCGCCGAGCTCGTCTCCCTCTACAAGCTCGAACGGCTGCCCAGGCGGGCCGCCGACCAGCTGGAAATCATCAGCCGCCAGGCCGAACTAACGGTCGATGCGATGCGGCGGCTAAACAATCTGGACGACCTCGAGGACTACTGGATCGAGATCCTGCGCCTGGCCAAGCGTGCCGAGCGCACGCACCGGGTCTGGGTCGCGGACATGCTCCACGAGATGAAGGCCATGCAGTACGCGCGCAACCGCGACGTCGCGAACCAGCTCGTGGAAGTCACGAAGGACATGCGCCGGATCGCCACCCAGGTGGGCAGCATCATCGTCAAGGAATCCTGACGTGGTGCTCTTCTTCCTTGCCCTGGTGCTGCTCTGCGCCGGGGCCTTTGCATTCCTCAACGGGTTCAGGGACGCGTCCTCGTCGGTGGCGCTGGCCGTGCGGACGCGGGCGCTGACCCCAACTGTGGCGGTGATTCTGGCCAGCCTGTTCAACTTCATCGGTGCCGGGCTGAGCGCCGTCCTGGCGCTGGCCGTCAGCCAGGCGTGGCTGTCGCTGCCGCCGGGCACAAACGGCCTGACGATTCTGCTGGCCGCGCTGCTGAGCGCCATCCTCTGGGGCGTCTACTTGTGGTGGCGCGGCATTCCCTCGTCCTCCACCCATGCCCTGGTCGGCGGCCTCGCCGGGGCGGGGGTCGCGAGCGTCGCCGTCGGCGGAAACCCCGTCATGGGCGTTGACGCCTCGCTCCTGTCCCAGGTGGTGCTCCCGCTGCTGATCTCACCGGTGATCGCCTATGCGGGGTCGTTCCTGCTGGTCTGGCCCGCGGGCTGGGCGGCCCGGTACACGCCGCCCAATGTCGTCAACACCCGCTCCCGGCGGGCCCAGGCCATTGCCGCGGGCGCCGTCGCCTTCGGGCACGGGCTGCAGGACGGCCAACGCACCAGCGCCGTGGTGATCCTGGCGCTGCTGGCGGCCGGTCTCTCCGACGGCGGTTCAGTGCCGGCGTGGGTGGCCCTGCTGACGGCCGTCTTGCTGTCGGCGGGAACCCTGGCGGGCGGGTGGCGGATTTCCTACACCATCGGCTACCGGCTGACCCGGGTCGATCCCCTGCGCGGATTCGTCGCGCAGATGTACAGCGCGGTGATGCTGCTGGTGGGCGCGATCGGGCTGCACTGGCCCGTCTCCACCACGCACACGGTGACGGCGGCAACCCTTGGCGCCGGCGCCAACCAGAGTTTCCCGGGCACCGACCGGCGGCTGGTGATCCGCATCCTGGTGTTCTGGGTAGCGACCCCGGTTGTCACCGCCGCCGCCGCGTTCGTCCTGCAGTTGGCGCTATCGACGGTGGCCGGCCTGTAGGACTCGGTTGGTTATCCGAAGCGGCCGGAGACGTAGTCCTCGGTGGCCTTCTCGGTCGGGTTGCTGAAGATCGTGGGGGTGTCGCCGAACTCGATCAGCTTGCCCGGCTTGCCGGTGCCGGCAATGTTGAAGAAGGCCGTCTTGTCCGACACGCGGGCCGCCTGCTGCATGTTGTGCGTCACGATCACCACCGTGTACTGGTCCTTGAGCTCGTTGATGAGGTCCTCAATGGCCAGCGTCGAGATCGGGTCCAGGGCGGAGCAGGGCTCGTCCATGAGGATCACCTGGGGTTCAACGGCAATCGCGCGCGCAATGCACAGGCGCTGCTGCTGGCCGCCGGAGAGCCCGGAGCCGGGCTTGGCCAGACGGTCCTTGACCTCATTCCAGAGGTTGGCCCCCTGCAGGGACCGCTCCACCAGGACATCGGCCTCGCCCTTGGAGATCTTCGTGTTGTTCAGCTTCACGCCGGCCAGCACGTTGTCCCGGATGGACATGGTGGGGAACGGGTTGGGGCGCTGGAACACCATGCCGATCTGGGACCGGACGGTGACCGGATCGACGCCGGGGCCGTACAGGTTGTCCCCGTCCAGCAGCACTTCGCCCTCAACCCTCGCACCGGGAATGACCTCGTGCATGCGGTTCAGGGTGCGCAGGAAGGTGGACTTGCCGCAGCCCGAGGGGCCGATGAAGGCCGTGACGGACTTGGCGTCGATGTTGATGTTGACGCCTTCGACGGCCAGGAATTTGCTGTAGTAGACGTTCAGGTCCTTGACGTCGATGCGCTTAGACATGGTGTTCCTTCACTTGCTGGAGGTAGGGGCGGCGGGCGCGGATGGCCTAGCGGCCTGTCTTGGGGGCGAAGATGCGGGCAATCAGGCGGGCGCCGAGGTTGAGCAGCATCACCAGGATGATGAGCACCAGGGCCGCCCCCCAGGCCCGTTGGGAGGACGGATCCGGGTTGGACGGCGAGGTGGGGTTCAGGATCTGGGTGTAGATGAAGGTCGGCAGCGAGGCCATCCAGCCGCTGAACACGTTGGTGTTGATGGTGGTCGCGAATCCGGCGGTGACCAGAATCGGCGCGGTTTCGCCGATCACGCGGGCGATCGCCAGGGTGATGCCGGACGCGATGCCGGAGATCGCCGTCGGGAGGACCACCTTGAGGATGGTCCGCCACTTGCGGACGCCGAGGGCGTAGGCGGCCTCGCGGAGTTCGTTGGGCACGATCTTGAGCATTTCCTCGCTGGAGCGGACCACCACCGGGATCATCAGCACCGACAGTGCGACGGCGGCGACGGCGCCGGTCTTGGTGCCCGGGCCGACCACCGCGAAGAACGCGGCGGCGGCGAACAGGCCGGCGACAATCGAGGGGATGCCGGTCATGACGTCCACGAAGAAGGTGATGGCCCGGGCCAGTGCGCGGTCCTCGCCGTATTCCACGAGGTAGATCGCGGTCAGCAGGCCCACGGGGACCGAGATGAGGGTGGCGAGCACCGTGATCAGCAAGGTGCCCATGAGCGCGTGGTAGATGCCGCCCAGCAGGGGGGCACCTTCCTCGACCGTCTTGTTGTCAAAGGCGCCGGTGACACCGTTCATGGAGGTGGTGAGGAAACCGGGATCCAGGAGCCCGGGGAGCCCATTGATCAGCACGGTCCAGATCACCGAGAACAGGGGCAGCAGGGCAACCAGGAAGGCCCCCACAACCAGGCAGGTGGCCAGCTTGTCCTTGGCTTTGCGGGCGCCTTCCACAATAAGGCTCCAGCCCACCAGGCCGGCGGCGAAGAGGATGGCGGAGACGATTCCCCAGCCGAAGGCATTGAAGCCGATCAGCGCGAGGATCGCGGCGCCGAGGATCAAGGCAACGGCCAGGACGATGTACGGCGCGGCCTTGGGCAGTTGGCCCCTGGTCAGCGCCGAGCGCTTGCGTACCGGAGTCAGGGTGGAGGTCATTTAGTTGGCTCCCGAGAATTCTTTGTGCCGGCTGATGATTCCCCGGGCAATCATGTTCACTCCGAGGGTAATGACGAACAGCACCAGGCCCGCGGCGATCAGCGTGCTGACCTTGAGCCCACTGGCCTCGGGGAAGTTCAGGGCGATTTCGGCGGCGATGGTCTGGTTGCCGGTCTGGATCAGGCTGGCGGTCAGGGCTCCGGAGGACAGCACCAGCGCGACGGCCATGGTCTCGCCGAGGGCCCGGCCCAGTCCCAGCATCACGGCGCTGATGATTCCCGGCCGGCCGAACGGCAGCACGGTCATCCGGATCATCTCCCAGCGGGTGGCCCCGAGCGCCAGCGCGGCCTCTTCGTGCAGCCTGGGGGTCTGCAGGAAGATTTCGCGGGTCAGGGAGGTGATGATCGGCAGGACCATGACGGCGAGCACGATGCCGGCCGTCAGGATGGTCTTGCCGGTGGCGGAGGCGGGGCCCTGGAAGATCGGCAGCCAGCCCATGTTCTCGGCCAGCCAGTTGTACGACGGCGAGATTTCCTTGGCCAGGAACGCGACGCCCCAGGCGCCGTAGACCACGGACGGGATGGCGGCGAGGAGGTCAATCACGTAACCCAGGCCGGAGGCGAGCTGGCGCGGCGCGAAGTGCGAAATGAACAGCGCGACGCCGATCGCGATCGGCGTCGCGATCACGAGAGCGATCACCGAGGCGATGAGGGTGCCGATGACGAGCGGCCAGATGTAGGTGAAGAATCCTTCGCCGCCCTGGATCTTGTCCGCCGGAGCCACGAGGGCGGGGAGCGCCTGGATCACGAGAAACAGTGCCACGCCGAAGAGCACGACGAGGATCAAACACCCTGCTGCCAAGGTGGCTGCGGAAAAGACTTTGTCACCGGCGTGGCCTGCGCCCCGGGACTTGGTCAGGGAGGTGGTGGTCACTTCACGGTCCTTCGGTTTGGATGGGATCCGGGCGCCGGGTGCGGAGGCCTCCGCGGCCGGTGCCCGGCAAATCTTGATGTATGGAACAAACGCGTCAGTTCCCTGCTCCATGGCGGCCGCCGGTGACGGCCGCCATGATGCAGGGAACCTTGATCAGGCCCGTGTTTCCACTATGCCCTTTTCCACTTCGCCTCGCGGCGCAGCGTATTCCTAGGCCTTGGCCTTGACGGAGTCGACGGCAGCCATTGCCTTGTCCTGGAGGGTCTTGGACAGCGGCGCCGACTTGGCGGCGTCGGCGGCGGCCTGCTGGCCCGCGTCGGAGGCGGCGTACTTGACGAAGGCCTTGACCAGGTCAGCGGTGGCCTGCGTGTCGTAGGTGGTGCAGACGATGTGGTAGGACACCAGGACGATCGGGTAGGCACCCGCGGCCGTGGTGGTGCGGTCCAGCTTGATGGCGAGGTCGTTGGCGTTGCGGCCCTCGACCGGCTTGCCCTGGTCGACTGCCTTGGAAGCTGCCTCGGCGGAGATCTTCGTGAAGGAGTCGCCGACCTTGATCTGCGCGGTGCCGAGCTTGCCGCTGACAGCGGAGTCGTCGGCGTAGGTCACGGCGCCGGGGGTGTCGGTGACAGTCTTGACGACGCCGGAGGTGCCCTTGGCGTTCTCGCCCTTCAGGCTGGCGGGCCAGACGCCGGCTGCCTTGTCGGTCCACACGGAGGGGGCTACGGCGGACAGGTAGTCGGTGAAGTTGGTGGTGGTGCCCGAGTCATCGGAGCGGTTCACCGGTGTGACCTTGAGGTCCGGCAGCTGGACGCCCGGGTTCATAGCCGCGATGGCGGGGTCATTCCAGTTGGCGACCTCGCCGCGGAAGATCTTTGCGACGGTGGCGGCGTCGAGCTTCAGGTCCGTGATGCCAGGGACGTTGAAGGCGACGGCGATCGGGGAAATGTAGACCGGAATGTCAATGGCTCCGTCGGGACCACACTTTTCCTTGGAGCTGGCGAGTTCGTCATCCTTGAGGTAGGCATCGGAGCCGGCGAACTGGGCCGAGCCGTCGAGGATCGCCTTGCGTCCGGCGCCGGAACCGTCCGGGGAGTACTGCACAGTTGCGCCCTGGTTCGCGGTAGCGAAGTTGGTCTTCCAGACATCCATGGCTGCGCCCTGGGCGGAAGAACCGATGCCGGTCAGGGTGCCGGTGACCGCGGGACCCGAGGCGGACGGCGCCGCGGTCTGGGCCGTGTTGGTTGCGTTGTCCGAACCGCAGGCGGTCAGCGCAAGTGCGCCGACGGCGATTACAGCAATAGCCGCGTTGCGGCCGAAGCGGAGAGCCTTCACTGAGTTGTACCCCTTCCAGGGCTGTGAGTGCCGGGCCTGGAGAAGGCCCGCAGGGATGCGTACGGGTTTGTACCTTTACCGACCGTAAGTGGCCCAGGTGAAGAGAATTGCGGACCAAAGTGAACGGCCGGTGAACGACGCGGGACTATTGGCTTACATATGCCGGGCCGCCATTGTGTTCTGTGCGTCACAGTCGTATCAGCCACACAGTGCCCGCGGCCCGTGCCGTGTCCTGCCGTGCCGGCCGTCCCGGCGCAGCAAATAGACTGGAGGGCATGGCCTCCGCGACTGGACTCTCCGCAAGCGCACGATTCCTGCGCGGCCGGGTCCGCACCGGCTTTGTCCGGAGCCGGAACTCCCTGGGCCCGGCCATCCAGATGACCACATGCGCCGTGGGCGCTTACGCTTTCGCAGAATACGTCCTGGGCCACAGCGGGCCGTTGTTTGCGGCCACGTCATCCCTTATTGCGCTCGGTTTTTCCCGCGACCCCAGACTGCGCCGCGTCATCGAGGTGGGCTTGGGCTGCACGCTCGGAATCGTGGTCGGAGACCTGCTGCTGCACTGGCTGGGCTCCGGAATCTGGCAGGCCGCCGTCGTGCTCCTTTTCTCCATCCTGCTGGCCAGGTTCCTGGACAGCGGGACGATTTTCACGACGCAACTGGGCCTGCAGTCGGTCCTCGTGGTGCTCCTGCCCGCACCGATCGGGGGCCCGTTCACCCGCAGCATCGACGCCGTGGTGGGCGGAGTGTTCGCGCTGCTGATGACCGTCCTCGTTCCCAAGGATCCGCGGCGCGAACCCCGCAGCGACGTCAAGAAGCTCCTGCACGAACTCGCCGAGGTGCTGCGGGAATGCGCCTCGGCGCTGAGCTACAGCGATTCCACCCAGGCCTGGCATGCCCTCATCAGGGGCCGGAACTGCCAGCCGCTCGTCGACGCCATGCGCCAGTCGCTGCGTGCCTCCGGCGAAGTGGCAACCCTGGCCCCAGCCTACCGGCGGCACCGGGACGAGCTGGACCAGATGGAGCAGTCGCTGGACTACATCGATCTTGCGCTGCGCAACAGCCGGGTCTTTGCGCGCCGCCTGACCAGCGCCATCAACCATGCGGCGCTCTCGGACGAGGCCACCCAGAACATCGCCGAGGTCCTGCAGGAGACGGCCGCCGCCGTCGACGAACTCTCGCTCGGCCTGGCGGAAGTACACGACGGCGCCCGCCGCGCCCACCTGCGGACAGCACGCTCGGAGCTGCGCGAGATCGCCGTCCGGCTGCATCCGCGGATACTGGACGTCCAGCGGCTGGAGGGCGAAACGGTGGTCATGTTGTTCCGCCCGCTCATGGTGGACCTGCTCGAGGCCGCGGGGCTGGATTCCAAGGAAGCCCGGGACATCCTGCCCCCGCTGTAGCTGCTGCAGCTGGCGCACGGCGCGCTTGTTGTCACTGGCCCCCCGCCGGCGCACTTGTTGTCGCTGGCCCCCGATAGTGTGGACCAATGGCTACGAAGACTTCCCGGGGGCCGAAGGCGCCCGGCTATAAATGCGCCGAATGCGGCTGGACGACGGCCAAGTGGGTGGGCCGCTGCGGCGAGTGCCAGGCGTGGGGCAGCGTGGAGGAGACCGGCACCGCCGTCGCCCGGACGACGGCGGCCACGACGGTCCTGGAACCGGCCCGCCGGATCGCCGACGTCGACGCCACTACCGCCGCTTTCCTGCCCACCGGCGTGGATGAACTCGACCGTGTGCTCGGCGGCGGGCTGGTGCCAGGCGCCGTGATCCTGCTGGCGGGCGAGCCCGGGGTGGGCAAGTCGACGCTGCTGCTGGACGTTGCGGCCAAGTTCGCCCGCACGGCGCAGGACGTCCTCTACATCACCGGTGAGGAATCCGCGGCCCAGGTCAAGCTCCGCGCGGACCGGATCGACGCCGTCGCCGAATCCCTGTACCTGTCCGCCGAAACTGACCTGGGGCAGGCCCTGGGGCAGGTGGAGAAGCTGGAGCCGCGCCTGCTGGTGGTGGACTCCGTGCAGACCCTCAGCAGCGCCGACGTCGAGGGCAGCGCCGGCGGCGTGTCCCAGGTGCGCGAGGTGGCGGCGTCCCTGATCGCCGCGGCCAAGCGCCGCAACATGACCACGCTGCTGGTCGGGCACGTGACCAAGGACGGCTCCATCGCCGGGCCCCGGCTGCTGGAACACCTCGTGGACGTCGTCTGCCAGTTCGAAGGCGAACGGCACTCGCGGCTGCGGCTGCTGCGCGCGGTCAAGAACCGCTACGGACCCACCGACGACGTCGGCTGCTTCGATCTGAACGAGGACGGCATCGAGGGCCTCGCCGATCCCAGTGGGCTGTTCGTCTCCCGGACCAAGGAGCCCGTTTCGGGAACCTGCATCACGGTCACGCTGGAGGGCCGCCGGCCGCTGCTGGCCGAGGTGCAGGCGCTGCTCGCCGAGAGCGCCAGCTCCCAGCCCCGCCGCGCCACCAGCGGGCTCGACAGCTCGCGCGTCGCGATGCTGCTGGCCGTCCTGCAGCAGCGCGCCGGCTGCCTGCTGAACAAGGACGACTCATACGTGGCAACGGTCGGCGGGGTCAAGCTCAGCGAACCCGCGACGGACCTCGCCGTGGCCCTGGCGGTGGCCTCCGCCAAGGCCAGGAAGCCGCTCCCCCAGCGGCTCATAGCCTTCGGCGAGGTGGGCCTGGCGGGCGAAGTCCGCCCGGTGCCCGGCATCAACCAGCGCATCCAGGAGGCGCACCGGCTCGGCTTCACCCATGCCGTGGTACCGGCCAGCCCCAACGGGCACGGACCGGTTCCGGCGGGCTTCTCGGTCCGCGAGGTCGGCCACCTGGCCGAGGCCCTGGGACTGCTGATCAGCTGACGCCGCGAATGCCGGGTGGTCTGGTGGTCTGGGACCTCGGGATGATGGGCGTTATCGAGGTCCGCTGAGGCTGGAAATGCCCTCTTGCCAAAGATACCCCCCGGGGGTATGTTTGGCGTAGCCGCAGATGACTGAGCATCCGTCAGGAGCACACACCATGGAACACCGGCACAGCAGCCCCGGCGCGGACCAGGGCCTCAGGAACCACAGCCCGGGCGGGACGCCGCACGGCAACCATGCCGTGGGCTCCGCCGCGGATGAGCACACGGTACACAGCCACGGCCAGCATGCCGGGCACAGCGTCGCGATGTTCAGGGACAGGTTCTGGCTGACGCTGGCCCTGGCCGTGCCGGTGGTCTTCTTCAGCCCCATGTTCGCGGAACTCCTGGGCTACGCTCCTCCCGCTTTCCCCGGCTCAGCGTGGATCCCGCCGGTGTTCGGCACGGCGATCTACCTCTACGGCGGCCGTCCGTTCCTCAAGGGCGGACTCAATGAACTGAAGACGCGAAAACCGGGGATGATGCTGCTGATTGCCATGGCCATCAGCGTCGCCTTTATCGCCTCGTGGGTGACCAGCCTCGGCATCGGCGGCTTCGATCTCGACTTCTGGTGGGAGCTGGCGCTGCTGGTCCCCATCATGCTGCTGGGCCACTGGATCGAGATGCGCGCCCTCGGCTCGGCGCAGGGTGCGCTGGATGCCCTGGCGGCGCTGCTGCCCGACGAAGCGGAACGCGTCACGGCCGCCGGCACGGAGACCGTCAGCCTCGCCGAACTCCGCGCCGGGGACACTATCCTGGTCCGCCCCGGCGGCCGGATGCCGGCCGACGGCACCGTCAGCGGAGGGCAGGCCGAATTCGACGAATCCATGATCACGGGCGAATCAAAAACCGTCCTGCGGGCCCCGGGGGATCCCGTGGTGGCCGGAACCATCGCCACTGACAACTCCGTGCGGGTCCGGGTGTCGGCCATCGGCGAGGACACGGCCCTCGCCGGGATCCGGCGCCTCGTGGCCGAGGCGCAGGCGTCCTCCTCCCGGGCCCAGGCCCTGGCCGACCGGGCTGCGGCCTTCCTCTTCTACTTCGCAGCCGGCACCGGCGTCCTGACGTTCATCTTCTGGACCCTGATGGGCAGCATAGGAGACGCGGTCACCCGCACCGTGACGGTCCTGGTGATCGCCTGCCCCCACGCCCTCGGCCTTGCCATCCCGCTCGTCATCGCCATTTCCACCGAGCGCGCCGCCCGGGCGGGCGTCCTGATCAAGAACCGGATGGCGCTGGAGCGCATGCGGACAGTCGATGTCGTGCTGTTCGACAAGACCGGAACCCTGACCAGGGGCGAACCGGAACTCAAGGAAGTCGCCGCCGCAGACGCGGGAACAACCGGCCAAGACGCTGCGCAGGATACGGTGCTGGCACTCGCGGCCGCCGTGGAGGCCGACAGCGAACATCCCCTGGCCCGCTCAATCGTTGCCGCCGCCCGGGAACGGGGACTGAATCTTCCGACGGCGGACGGGTTCACGTCGCTGACCGGTCGCGGGGTCCGCGCCACGGTCGATGGCCGCACGGTCCAGGTGGGCGGTCCGGCCCTGCTCCGGGAGCTGGGTCTGCAGGAGCCGCCGGAGTTGGCCGCCACGACCGGCACCTGGCTGGAGCGCGGCGCGGCGGTGCTCCATGTCGTGGACGGCGGCAGGGTCCTGGGTGCTGTCAGCCTCGAGGACGCTGTACGGCCCGAGTCCCGCCAGGCCGTCCGGGCCCTGCAGGCACGCGGCATCAAGGTGGCCATGGTCACCGGCGACGCCCGGCAGGTGGCGCACGCCGTCGCCGCCGAGCTCGGCATCGACGAAGTGTTCGCCGAGGTCCTCCCCGCCGACAAGGACAAGAAAGTGGCGGAGCTCCAGGGCCGCGGGCTGAAGGTGGCCATGGTGGGCGACGGCGTCAACGACTCCCCCGCGCTGGCACGGGCGGAGGTGGGGATCGCGATTGGCGGCGGCACGGACGTGGCCGTGGAATCCGCCGGCGTGGTCCTGGCCGGCAACGATCCGCGGGCTGTGCTGTCAATGCTCGATCTTTCCAGGGCGAGCTACCGGAAGATGTGGCAAAACCTCGTGTGGGCCACCGGATACAACATCATCTCGGTGCCGCTGGCTGCCGGTGTCCTCGCCTTCGCCGGAATTGTCCTGTCCCCCGCCGCGGGCGCCGTGATGATGTCGGCGTCGACCATTGTGGTTGCCCTGAACGCCCAGTTGCTGCGCGGGCTCAAGCTCAACCCGGCCGCGGTCAGCTGACCTGGTGGAGGCCCCGATGCCGGAAACCACCCGCCGTGAGTCATCATTCGGGAGATCGTATGCCCGGGTGGGTCCGCGGATGGACGCCCGCGGCGCAGCAGAGCACCGCCGCCGGCTCGTCGCGCCGGCGCACGGCTTCGTCATCGAAATCGGGGCGGGCTACGGGGCCACCTTCCCGTTCTACCCTTCCACGGTGTCCGGCGTGCTGGCCCTCGAACCGGACCCCACGCTCCGTGCGCTGGCCCTCGCCGCCGCCGGCAAGGCGCCTGTGCCCGTCACGGTGAGGGACGGCGTGGCGGAAGCGCTGCCGGCGGCGGATGACTCGGCCGACGTCGTCGTCTCCAGTTTGGTGCTTTGCAGCGTGGCGGACCCGCCCCTCGCCCTGGCGGAGGTGGTCCGGGTCCTGCGCCCCGGCGGCCTGCTGCTGTTCTACGAACATGTCCGCTCAGCGCACCGCCTGTTGGGGGCCGCCGAAGACCTGCTCACACCGCTGTGGGGCCGGATGGCAGGCGGATGCCACCCGAACCGTGACACCGCAGCCATGATCGCCGCGGCAGGCCTGAGCGTGCAGGGCATCGAGCGCTTCGGCTTTTCGGTGCTTCCCGGCAATCCGCGGCTGGCCCACGTCCTCGGCATGGCGGGCAAATCCTGACCCCGCCCCGGCACAACGAAGAGGGGCGCCTGCCCCGATGGCAGAAACCCCTCTCATGATTTCGCTCCGGCTGAGCCGGCCTGGATTTGCTAGGCCTTCTTGGGCGGCAGGGCCAGCTTGAAGATCTTCGCCCACGTGGAGCCGACCTGCTTCAGCAGCGGACCCGTGGTGTACGGCAGTCCGTAGCGCTTGCAGATCTCCTGCACCTTCGGCTGCACCTCCGCGTAGCGGTTCGAGGGCAGGTCCGGGAACAGGTGGTGCTCAATCTGGTGCGAGAGGTTGCCGGTCATGAGGTGCATGAACTTGGAGCCGGAGATGTTGGCCGAGCCGATCATCTGCCGCACATACCAGTCACCGCGGGTCTCGCCCTCCACCATTTCCTCGGTGAAGGTGTCGGTGCCTTCGGGGAAGTGGCCGCAGAAGATCACTGCGTGCGCCCACACGTTGCGGACGGCGTTGGCGGTCAGCGTGCCGTAGAGGGCCTGCTTGCCGGAACCGGTCAGCATGGCGACGGCGGGAGTGGCGGCGTAGTCCTTGGTGAACTGCGTCAGTGCCTTGCGGCCGAGGGCCTTCAGGTCCTTGGTCAGGGCTTCCTTGGACTTCCGGCCCTCTTTGTAGTCCACCAGTTCGAGGTCGTAGATCGCGATGCCCCACTCGAAGACCGGTGCCAGCAGCGCGTTGTACAGCGGGTTGCCCAGGTTGAAGGGCGTCCATTTCTGGTCCGGATCCATCCGCAGCAGGTTGTATCCGATGTCGTTGTCCTTGCCGACCACATTTGTCCAGCGGTGGTGGAGATCGTTGTGGGTGTGCTGCCAGGAGCGCGCGGGGGTGACGAAGTCCCATTCCCAGGTGGTGGAGTGGATGTCCGGGTCCCGCATCCAGTCCCACTGCCCGTGCAGGATGTTGTGCCCAAGTTCCATGTTTTCCAGGATCTTGGCGAAGCTCAGCAGCGCGGTGCCGGCGAACCAGGCGGGCTTCTTCTTGCTGACAAGGAGCAGGGCACGGCCGGAGAGCTCCAGGCCGCGCTGGATCTTGATCATGCGGCGGATGTAGGCGGCATCGGCGGACCCGCGCTTGGCGAGGATGTCATCCTTGATGGCGTCGAGTTCGCGCCCCAGCTCCGCCACCTGCTCGTCGGAGAGGTGGGCGGCCGCGGGCGGACGCAGCAGCGGGCTGCCGGTCTCGGCGAGGGCGCCGGGCCGCGTCTTCGCGACCGTGACGACCTTCGCTGTGTCGGCTGAACCGCTGGTGGCGGGGGTGTCGGCGTCGGAAAGGTCCGGTTTGTTGGAAACAATCGTCATGCGGTGATACTCCTCAGAGGTCGAGGTTAACGGGGCCGGCGGCTGCCGACACGCACGTCTGGATTAGTTGGCCGGGCTCGCCGTGCACTTCGTTGGTGCGCAGGTCACGGACGTGGCCTGCCCGCAGCGGGATGAGGCAGCTGTGGCAGATACCCATCCGGCAGCCGCTGGGCATGAGGATGCCGGCGTCCTCGCCGACATCGAGCAGCGGGGTGTCGCCATCGGCCTCGACTTCACGGTCGGAGGCCTCGAAGGTGACCAGGCCGCCGTCGTGCCCGGCGCCGCCGGCGAGGCTGGTGCTGAAGCGTTCGATGGTCAGGGTGCCCGAGCTGGCCGCGGCCTGCTGGGCGTCCTCCGCTTCGGCCTCCCACAGCGCCTCGGCGTCGTTGAGGAACCCTTCCGGACCGCATGCGTAGGCGGCGCGCTGGCGCCAGTCCGGGCAGAGCCGGTCCAGGTCGGCGGCCGAGGTGAAGTCCAGCCGTCCGCTCTCACCGGTGAACCAGTGCGTGACGCGCAGGTTGGGGAACTGGTCGGCGAGCTCGGCGAGTTCTTCACGGAAGATGGTGTCCGCGGCGGTGCGGGCGGTGTGGATCAGGACGACGTCCGAATCCGGGCGGTGCGGAACGAGCGTGCGGATCATCGACATCACCGGGGTGATCCCGCTGCCGGCCGTGAGCATGAGCAGCGGCCGCGGATGCTCGGGCAGGACGAAATCGCCCTGCGGGGGCGCCAGGAACAGGACGTCGCCGGGCTTGGTGCCGCGCACGAGGGCCCCGGAGACGGCGCCCATGTCGGTCACGGTGATTGCCGGGTCCTGTCCGGCGGGGGCGCTGAGCGAGTAGGACCGCCAGTGGCGGACACCGTCGAGCTCGACGCCAATACGGGCCCACTGGCCGGCAAGATGTGCTTGCCAGCCGCGGCCGGGACGGAAGAAAATGGTGGCGGAATCGGCCGTTTCTGGAACCACCCTGGTGACTACGCCGCGCAATTGGCGGGCGGAAAACACAGGATTGAACAGCGACAGAATGTCTTCTGGAGCTAGTGGGGTGGTCAGTAGAGATGCGGCGCGCGCCAGCTTACGGAGCCGGATCATTCATCAAGCTTATGTCAGATTGCGCCATACTTCTTCACCCAAGGCATACGATCGACTCAAGAAAACTATCCCGCCGCAACAACTCATCGGACTGTTCATGAACACATCCCCTGCCCGGGAGCCTGCCGGCCCCACCCCCGCCTACGATCCTCCCTGGCTGGCCCTGCCGCGGGAGGTCAGCGACATGCTGCGGCCGCGGATGCCCGGCATTGTGGAGGCCATCATCGAAGCCGTCCCGCAGCTCGTCCCGGCATACGCCAGGCCGATCGAGGGGCGCTTTGGCAGGGGGCTGCGCAGGGGCGTGGCCGCGGCACTGGACCGCTTCCTGCAACTGCCCGGGACCCGGCTGCCAGCGCTGTCCGAGGAAAGCCGGGAGCTGGTGGCCGGGCTGGGCAGCGGCGAGTTCCGGCAGGGGCGGAGCATGGACGCGCTCCTGAGCGCCTACCGGATGGGCGCCCGCGTGACGTTCCGGGAGATGTCCAAAGTCTCAGTCGAACACCATCTGGGCCAGGGCGTCGTGGTGGATCTGGGCGAATCGATCCTCGCGTACATCGATGAGCTGTCGGCGGTCAGCGCCGAGGCCTACGCCTTTGAGCAGTCCGAACGGGCCGGAGCAGTGGACCGGCGGCGCACCGAACTGCTGGACCTGCTCCTGCTCGGCCAGGCCGACGAGGCGGCCCTGCGCCAGACGGCGGCGATGGCGGACTGGTCCCTGCCCCAGCGCATGGCGGTGGTGACGCTGCCGCTGGACCGCGCGGCCGGGCTGCGGCTGCGCCTGGGCCCGGGCACCCTTGTGATTGAGCGCGAGACCGATGTTGTCGCCCTGGTGCCGGCGCGGATGTCGCGCTCCGCCCGGGACGACCTGGACCGTGCCCTGAAGGGGCGCGGCGCTTCCGTGGGACCGGCCGGGGGCTGGGAGAGGGTTCCGGATTCGCTGCGGCTGGCCGTGCTGGCCGCCGCAGCACTGCCTCCGCGGGAGGGACCGGATGACCCCCCGATCTGGGCCGACGAGCACTTGGCGCAGGTGATTCTCGGTGCAGAACCCTCGGCGATCACCGAACTCGCCAACCGCCGGCTCGCGCCGCTGGAAGGGCTCCGGCCCGCACAGCGCGACCGGCTCGCCGAAACCCTGCTCTCCTGGTTGCGCCACTGGGGCCAGCGGGCGCCCGTGGCCGCCGAGCTCGGGATCCACCCGCAGACCGTGGGCTACCGGGCGGCCCAGCTGCGCGAGCTCTTTGGCGACGCCCTCGAGGACCCAACGGCGCGCTTCGAACTCGAACTGGCCCTGCACGCCGGCCGGCGGTAGGCCAAGCCCGTCGGGCGGACCGCAGGTTACCCGGCGAGCGCCCGCCGGCTGTGGAGCCGCAGCTCCAGGTCGTGCATCACGAGCGCCGCCAGGTCCTCCAGCGCGGCAGTGTCCTCATCGCTAAACTCGCGGGGCTCACGGTCCAGGATGCAGAAGGTGCCCAGGTTGTAGCCGTCCGGAGTGCGCAGCGGCACCCCGGCATAGAACTGCAGGCCGAACTCGCCTGCCACGAGGGGGTTGGCCAGCGTCCGGGGATCGTTGACAGCGTCCCGGACAATCCAGGCATCGCCCTGCAGGACGGCGGAGGCGCACAATCCGGGGTCCCGGCCGATTTCGGTGACATCCGTGCCGTGGTGGGACTTGAACCAGATGCGGTCATGGTCCACAACACTGACAATCGCCACGGGCACCGAGAACATGCGTGCGGCCAGCGCCGCGATCCGGTCAAAGACGCCGTCCGCGGGAGTGTCCAGGATCCGGTACCGCTCGACCGCACGCATGCGCCCTTCTTCGTCGGTCAACAGCGCGGCCGGGTCCCGGCGGCGGCGCCCTGTGCCGTTGATGACTTCCTGGCGCAGGGCCAGGGACACTTCCCGGGCCGGCGGGCGGGCGGCCGGATCCCTGTCCAGCATGGAGGTCAGCAGGGCCGCCCACATGGGCGCGATGTCTTCGGGGACGTCCGGGTCGTGGAGCAGCCGGGCCAGGGCGGACTGCACCGGCGCGCCCGGATAAGCCACTTTCCCTGTCAGGCCTTCCAGCAGGACCAGCCCCAGCGAATAGACGTCGCTGGCGGGGCCAGCCGGTTCGCCGGCCGCCTGTTCAGGGCTGAGGTAGGCCGGGGTGCCGGAGCTGTCATCGGGGTCGCCGTGGTGGCCTTCGCGGATGGTGATGGCCACACCGAAGTCGCTGAGTTTGGCGCGGGCGCGCCGGTCCTCGACGCTGTAGTCCACGAGCAGGATGTTGGCCGGCTTGACGTCCCGGTGGATGATGCCGTGGTGGTGGATGTGCGCAAGACCGTCGGCGAGATCGTGTCCGATCAGCGCCATGTGGGCCGCCGACAGCGGACCCTCGGCCGAGCGGCGGCGCAGGTCGGGGCCGCGGACGAGTTCCATCACCAGATAACTGAGCCGGCGGGTCGGGTCACTGAGGTCCGTGCCGGCGTCGAACAGTGTCACGAGGGCGTGGTGGGCCATCCCCGCCAGGATCCGCACTTCATCGGCCTGCCTGCGGGTCCGCTCTTCGTCCACTGTCCCCTCGCGGAAGAGTTTGACTGCCACTTCACGCCCCAGGACCTCGTCCGTGGCACGGTACACGCTCGATTGGCTGCCCCTGCCAATGAGTTCTTCGATCCGGTAGCGCCCGCTGAGCAGGAAACCGGGGTCCATGGTTGTCAAAGGTCTACGTGGTCCCTCTAATGGGGCCGCCGCTGGAAGCGGGCGGATCAGTCCAAAGCCGGGACAAATCCCGGCACCCGCACCATAAGCAAGCTTACTTATCATAACGCGGAAACCGGATTCCGGAAGACTTCCCTGGAGTCTTTCGGTCCGCCGCCTTGGGCTATTTTGCGGGGTTGTGGGTCCCGATCGGCACCAGGGTGAGATCAGGGTGGTTCTTTTCGATCCGGCGCAGGGCCCAGACGTCGTTGAACAGGGCCAGGTATTCCCCGTCGGAGCGCAACAGGACTTCGGCGCCGGGGACGTTGGCCAGCGCCGGCATGGCGTCGGCGGTCGAGATCCGGGCCATGGAATACGGGAGCCGCTCCAGCCGCATCGGGGCGCTGAAGTCGTGCGCCATGCGGTCCTCGACCACTTCGAACTGCATGGGGCCGACGGCGGCAAGAACGGGCGCCTGGTCACCGCGGATGTCGGAGCGGAGCACCTGGATGACACCCTCGTGCTCTAGTTGTTCGATGCCGCGGCGGAACTGCTTGAACCGGCTCGGGTCCTTGGAGCGCGCCACCTGGAAGTGTTCCGGGGCGAACAGCGGGATCGCCGGGAACTCCACGGGCTGGTCCAGGAACAGGCTGTCCCCCACCCGGAGGGAGGAGGCGTTCACGAGCCCCACCACATCGCCCGGGAAGGCCTCGTCGATCACCTCGCGTTCGCGGCCGAAAACCTGCTGGGCGTACTTGGTGGCGAAGGATTTCCCCGTCCGGGTCTGGGTGACCACCATGCCGCGCTCGAACATGCCGGAGCAGACACGGATGAAGGCAACGTGGTCGCGGTGGGCCTTGTTCATGCCGGCCTGGACCTTGAAGACGAACCCGGCGAACGGGGCATCCACGGGGCGGGGGTCGCCGTCGACGTCGGGCCGCGGGGCAGCGGGCGGGGCGAAGTCAACGAGGGCGTCGAGGATTTCCTTGACGCCGAAGTTCAGCGCGGCCGAGCTGAACAGGATCGGCGTCGCCTTGCCGGCGTGGAAGGCCGCGACGTCGAACGCCAGGTTGGATTCGATGACCAGCCCGGCCTCGTCCACGGCGTTGGACCAATCGTCGCCCTGGCTGGCGGCGGCCTCGTCGGGGGTGAAGTATTCGGTGAGGGCGATGTTGGCGCCGGCGTTGTTGCGCTTGAACTGCGCGAAGCGGTCGTTGCGCAGGTCCCAGACGCCGCGGAAGTCGCCGGAGATGCCAACAGCCCAGGTCAGCGGCATCGGCTGCAGGCCGGTGCGCTCGGTGATCTCGTCCATCAGCGCCAGGGCGTCCAGGCCGGGCCGGTCCCACTTGTTGATGACCGTGATGATGGGCAGGTTGCGCTGCTTGCAGACCTCGAAGAGCTTCATGGTCTGGGTTTCCAGGCCCTTCGCTGCGTCGACCAGCATGACGGCACAGTCCACGGCCGCGAGCACGCGGTAGGTGTCCTCGGAGAAGTCGGCGTGGCCCGGGGTGTCCAGGAGGTTGATGACGGTGTCCCGGTAGGCGAACTGCAGAGCGGCAGAGCTGATGGAGATGCCGCGGTCCTTTTCCATCTGCATCCAGTCCGAGACCGTCTCCTTGCGGTTGGCCTTTCCGCTGGAGGCGCCGGCCGTGCCGATCACCTTTGCGTGCAGCGCCAGGGCCTCCGTCAGGGTGGATTTGCCGGCGTCGGGGTGCGAAATGACCGCGAAAGTCCGGCGCCGGGCCGCCTGCTTGTGAATCTCCTGGACTCGGGCGGGGCTGAGGACTTCTTGAGACACGATGCTACTTTCGCTGCGGCAGTGGACGGGTCACGGCGCGGAGAGCCCGCGGTACACCCAAGGATCCAAGTTTATCGCAGGCCGCGGACCACGGTCGAAGCTGCGTCCCGACCGCGCATGAAGCTGCGCGAGGCCCGGGCACAAAGCTGCGGCCTTGGGGCACCAAAATGCCGTCACGGACGGCGCCCGGGGCAGCCCTTCAGGAGGCCCGCGGCGGCACGCCGCAATGGACCACTTTAAGGCTTGCCTGTGCGGAAGTGGCCTTGCTTTACCCCTATCATGGGGAGAGCGGGGAACTGAGTACTTTGATCCTGCCGGGAGACCCTGGAATCCGGCGCACTTGCAGGCTCGTCCCTGCACCTTTGAAGGGAAATCTATGGCTCGGAGCCCTGAAGATGCGCTCAAGGCGACCCTGGCCAGGGTGGCACCGGGCACAGCCCTCCGCGACGGCCTGGAACGCATCCTCCGCGGCCGGACCGGCGCGCTGATCGTGCTGGGCATCGACAGGACCATCGAGTCCATCTGTTCGGGCGGCTTCGAGATCGGCATCGACTTCTCCCCCACCCGGCTGCGGGAACTGGCGAAGATGGACGGCGCCATCGTCTGCGACAAGGATGCCAGCAACATCCTGCGCGCGGCGGTCCAGCTCGTCCCGGATTCGAGCATCGAAACGCAGGAATCGGGCACCAGGCACCGGACCGCGGAACGCGTGGCCATCCAGACGGGCGTCCCGGTCATTTCGGTCAGCCAGTCAATGCAGATCATCGCGCTGTACGTGCACGGGCTGCGCCACGTCCTGGAGGGCTCCGAAAAGGTACTGGCCCGCGCCAACCAGGCCCTGGCAACCCTGGAACGCTACCGCTCGCGCCTGGACCAGGTCACCAGCTCGCTCTCGGCCCTGGAAATCGAGGCCATGGTGACGGTCCGTGACGTCGCGGTCACCCTGCAGCGCCAGGAAATGGTGCGCAGGATCTCCGAGGAAATCTCCCAGTACGTCCTGGAACTGGGCGAGGACGGCCGCCTGCTCTCGCTGCAGCTGGACGAGCTCACCGTCGGCCGCGGCCCGGGCAGCGACGTCATCATCCGCGACTACTCCGGGCCGGCCGCAACAGCGGAGGACATCGACAAAGCGGTCAAGGCCCTCGTCAGCCTGGGCCCAACCGAGCTGATCGACCTGGGCAAGATCGCCGGGATCGTCGGCTTCGCCGGCGGCGAGGCCAACCTCGACGCCGTCGTGCAGCCGCGCGGCTACCGCCTGCTCTCCGGGCTCAAGGCCGTGCCGAAGGCCGTCGCCGACCGGCTCGTCGACCACTTCGGCGGCCTGCAGTTCCTGATGGCGGCAACAATCGATGACCTCATGACCGTCGACGGGATCGGTGACCAGCGTGCCAGGACCGTCAGGGAGGGCCTGAGCCGCATGGCCGAGGCCAGCCTGCTGGACCGCTTCCTCTAATCCCCTCCACAAGCCCACCGGGGGGTAATCGGGGGGGTAACAGGAGTTATGCGGGTCAGCTGAGCTGGAACACGGCCTTGGGGCTGTTCTTGTTCGCCAGGCGCGCGGTGAAGACGTAGTAGGCGCCGCCGGCACCGGGCGTGGCCTCGACGGGCTCGCAGCCCTGCACCGTGCGGTTGCGCTGCCACGGGAAGTTCGCCGTCTCGCTCTTGCCCGGAGCAATGGTCTTCATCAGGTCCGCGCTCTCCGCCTGGCAGTCCTTGGAGGAGAAGATCCGGTCCGAGCCGCTGGTGATCATGTACTCCATCTGCGACGTCCCGATGTTGACCTCGCACGGGACCTTGTTGTTGTTGGTCACCGTGAGGCTCAGCAGCGGCTTCTCACCGGCGGCGTAAGCCTGTTTGTCGGTGGCGGCCGTAACGGTGATCAGATTCTGCTCGCAGCCCTCCCCCGATGTGGCCGTGGGTGAGGCGGAAGCCTCCCCGGACGCCGTCGGGCTCCCCGACGCGGAGCCAGCCGGGCTGGCCGCCGGCGACGCTCCTGCCCCGGACGGCTGGGCGCCGGAAGACGGGCCCCCGCCCATGGCATTCGAGACCGCCACAAAGCCGCCGAAGGCCACTGCGATGACGAGCAGCAGGACCACCCCTGCAAACAGCCGGCGGCGGCGGTAGACCCGGCGCAGCGGGGGCCGTCCGGATTTGCGCCCGGATTGCCCCGGGGCCAAACCTTTCGGCCGCGAACCGCCCGTACCTGAAGTGCCTTGCCTGACCATTCTTCTAGCCTAGAGAACCGCGCGGGCTATGGCGCCCGACCACGCCGCGGGACCTGACGCCGTCCCGATCCGTTACCCCGATCTATTACGCTGAATGGATCGAAACTCTAGCCCCCACGCCCCCCGTATCCGCCGCGGCACCGCGGGGCCCCCTGCCCGCCAGGGCGCCCGGCCGTGCCGACAATCTCCCAGCGCTCCATGCGGCCCTGGATGACTGGTTCGCGTCCAACGCCAGGGATCTGCCGTGGCGGGCCGCGGACTGCTCGCCCTGGGGTGTGCTGGTCAGCGAAGTGATGCTCCAGCAGACGCCGGTGGTCCGGGTCCTGCCGGTCTGGGAGGAGTGGCTGCGCCGCTGGCCGGAACCGGCAGATCTGGCCGGCGAACCCGCCGGGGAGGCCGTCCGGTCCTGGGGCCGGCTGGGATATCCCCGGCGCGCCCTGCGCCTTCATGCTGCCGCCGTCGCCATCAGGGACAGCCACGGCGGGGCCGTCCCCGGCACCTACACCGAGCTCCTGGACCTGCCGGGCGTGGGCAGCTACACGGCCGCGGCCGTCGCCGCGTTCGCCTACGGATGCCGCGAAACGGTGGTGGACACGAACATCCGCCGGGTCCACGCGCGGCTGGTCACCGGCTCTGCCCTGCCGGCGCAGGCCCTGACCGCCGCCGAAATGCGGCTGGCGGCATCGCTGCTTCCGGAACGCCCCGGCGCCTCGGTGCGCTGGAACGCCGCGGTCATGGAACTCGGCGCCCTGGTCTGCACTGCGCGGTCCCCCAAGTGCGGCCAGTGCCCTGTCCGGGAGTCCTGCGCCTGGTTGGCGGCCGGGGAGCCGGCGCCGACGTACACGCCCAAGGGACAGGCCTGGCACGGCACGGACCGGCAGGTGCGCGGCGCCGTGATGGCCGTCCTGCGGGCAGCCGAGGAGCCCGTGGCGCCGGTCCTGTTCCACCAGGCTCCCGCGGACCTGGGCTTCGAACCGCAGGGCATCGGCATTCCGCTCGCGGCCCTGCACCGGCTCAACGCGGCCCCCGAGCAGCTGGAACGGGCGCTGGCAGGGCTGCTGGGCGACGGCCTCGCCGAACTGCACCAGGGCGGCTTCCGGCTCCCGGGCTGAGGATCTACGCTGGAGCATGCGCAAGCTGGCGGCCGCGGCCGTGCTGGTCCTCACCGCAGTCGTGGCTGTCGCGTGCCGGCCGGAGGCCGCCTGCCCGGCGATCGCCCAGGCGCCCGTTGTGTCGCTCACGGTGGACCGGGAGTACGCCCCGTCAGTGCGGACCATCCATCTGGCCGCGTGCCAGGACGGCCGCTGCAAGGAGGCGGACCTCGAACTGGTTCCCGGGAGCACGGCCGTGGACCAAGGCTGCGAGCCGGGCCCCTACGGCGGCGACGGCGTCTGCTCGGCCACTTCTTCGCCCGACGGCACCCTGACCGGAATGCTGATGATGGAGACGCTGAGCGCCAGCCGGATCGAGGTGACGGCCACGGGCACGGACACCGCCGGGAACCCGCTGCCGGCCAGGACCGCGGCGTTCACGCCCCGGGCGGCACACCCGTTTGGTGAGCAGTGCGGAACCTTCATCACCGCCAGCGTGGTGCTCGACGCGGCCGGCCTCCGCCAGACACCCTAGCGCTTACGGTTCTCCGAACCCCGAGCCGACCAGGCGTTCAAGGTAGTCGACCGCCTTGGCGGCGTCCGGGCCGCTGGCCTCCACGTGCAGGACGGTTCCCTTGCCGGCGGCAAGCATCATGAGCTCGGTCATGGAGGCGCCATCGGCGCCGTTCACGGTCACCTCGGCGTCCATGGCGGACAGGCCTCCGGCGATCTTCGCTGCCGGCCGGGCATGCATGCCGGTCTGGTTGACGAGCACAAAGTCACCGGTGGCGTCCGGCGGCTGCTGGTGCACATGCCCCGCCTCCGCGGGATGGGCGGGGGGCCGGTAGACGGCCTCGGCCGCGTCCTTCACCGCTGCCGCTTCGGCCCCTGCCTGGGCAGCCACCGCGGCCGCGACGAGTCCTTCGACGATGGGCGCGTCAGCAATCAGCACCGAGCCTGGATCGGCTGCAAACTCCGCAGCGGACTCGGCCGTCATCACCGCGGAGCCGAGGTCGGCGAGCACCACCACACCGTCACCGGCAGCCTGCTCCAGGGCCGCCATGACCTTGTCCAGGCTCGTGCCGATGCGGCCGTCGTCGGTGCCGCCGGCGGGGAGGATCAGGACGTCGGGAGCCATCTGCGCGGCGAGTTCGACGGCGCCGTCCGCGATCTTGGAGCTGTGCGAGACGACCACCAGCCGGACTGTCATTCGGCCGCTCCGGCCGCGGCGCGCAGAATCAGCGCGCTGGAGACCGCTCCGGGGTCGCGGTGGCCGATGCTGCGCTCCCCCAGGTAGCTGGCCCGGCCCTTGCGGGCGAGCATCGGATCCGTGGACACGGCGCCGGCTTCGGCGGCTTCCGCCGCGGCAAGCAGCACCTTTCTGACGTCCCCGTCGCCGTCGCCAGCCGCTGCGGCGGCCGCCTCGATCGCGGGAGTCCAGGCGTCCACCATGGTCTTGTCGCCGGATTCGGCCTTGCCGCGGGCGACGATCCCGTCGCGGGCGGCCTGCAGCGCGGCGGCGAGGGTGGCGGCGTCGACGTCGGAGCTCTCACCCAGGGCCGTGGCGGCCCGCAGGAACGCCGTGCCGTAAAGCGGGCCGGCCGCCCCGCCGACCTTGGACATCAGGGTCATGGCCGTCAGTTTCAGCGCCGCGGCCGGGGTTTCCGGCGGCGCCTCGGCAAGTTTGTCCATCACGGCCCTGAAGCCGCGGTCCATGTTCTCGCCGTGGTCCGAGTCCCCGATGGGCCGGTCCAGCTCGATCAGTTCCACCCGGTGTTCCGCCATGGCCTGCGCCGAAAGCGTCAGCCACCGCACCGCCCAGCCGACGTCCAAGCCCACGGTCAGACGCCCCAGCGAAGGGCCGGAGTGTGCACTGGAGCGTCCCAGAGCGTTGTCATCTCGTCATCGAGGCGCAGGACAGTGATGGAGCAGCCCTGCATTTCGAGGGAGGTGATGAAGTTGCCCACCAGGGAGCGGGCCACGGTGACGCCCTGCTCGGCCAGTTTCTGCGCGGCCCTGCGGTAGACGATGTACAGCTCGCTTTGCGGGGTGCCGCCCATGCCGTTGACGAACAGGAGCACCTGGTCCCCGGAAGCAAGGCCGAGGTCGCTGACCACCGGGTCCAGGAGCCGGTCGGTGATGCCGTCGGCGTTTTCCATCGGGATGCGGTGCCGTCCCGGTTCGCCGTGGATGCCGATGCCGATCTCGATCTCGTTTTCCTCGAGCTCAAAACTGGGCACCCCGGCATGAGGAACGGTGCAGGCGGACAACGCCACGCCCATGCTGCGCACGTTCTGGTTGACGCGGTCACCGATCGCGGCGACGGCGTCCAGGTTGTCACCGCGCTCGGCGGCCGCACCGGCAATTTTCTCGACCAGGACGGTGCCGCCGACGCCCCGGCGCCCGGCCGTGTACAGCGAATCCTCCACGGCGACGTCGTCGTTGACGAGCACGGTGCGGATCTCGACGCCTTCGGCCTGCGCGAGTTCGGCGGCGGTTTCGAAGTTCAGGACGTCACCGGTGTAGTTCTTCACGATGTGCACGACGCCGGCGCCGGAGCTTACGGCCAGCGTGGCCGGCAGGATCTGGTCCGGAGTGGGAGAGGTGAACACGGCGCCCGGGACGGCGGCGTCGAGCATGCCCAGGCCCACGTACCCGCCGTGCAGCGGCTCGTGTCCGCTGCCGCCGCCGGAGACGAGCCCGACTTTCCCTGCGACGGGAGCGTCCTTGCGCACGATGTATTTCGGGTCCGGGAAGACGGTCACGAGGTCGGCGTGAGCAAGCCCGAACCCTTCCACTGACTCGTCGACCACGGCTTTGGGATCATTGATGAGTTTCTTCATGGCGGTGCTCCCTGGATGGTGTCCTGGCTGCTTGCTTAGACCCTACTACCGGGGCACGGCCGGCGGTAGGCTCCCCGTTCCCCCGGCCCGGGCTCCCTGGCGGGCTGCGAATCCCGGGGCGGCGGGGTTGTGGCCGTGCGTTCCGAACCCACGCGCTTCAGGCTTGTTGGTCGGCCCACGCCGGAGAATGCGGCCAGGCATCGACGCCCAGCCATGAGAACGGCGGCGCGGCGAGCCGGCCCTTGCGGGCGCGGGACGCGGCCGGCGGTCCTGACGCGGCAGATACCGCCCCGGCGGTCTGCCCCGTCACGCCGGCGCCGGCGCCGGGCGAGGAGTGGTTGGCGGGCTCGGGCGGCAGCGCTTCCAGCGGCTGGTCCGGCGGCCCTGCCGGAGCGCTGGCGATTGACCTGTGGATTGCGGAGAGATCGGGAAAAATCACGGCTTTGTGCAATTTTTTGCCTCCGGAAGTATGGCGGCCCACCCCCTGGGCCGGCATCAGTTTATCCATCAAATTTATTGAAGGGAAGCCCTGCGTGGACGTCGAGTTCCTGGCGGCCGCCGATGCCGGCGCCGCCTTCGCCGGCCGGGGCCGCCCTCGCCGGCCGGGGCGCAGCCCTCGCTGGCCCGGGCGCAGCCGCACCCCGGCGGGGGCTACAGCTCCTTGATCATCCTGGTGTTGCCCAGCGTGTTCGGTTTAACCCGCGCCAGGTCCAGGAACTCGGCCACGCCTTCGTCGTGCGAGCGCAGGAGCTCGGAATACACCACGGGGTCGACGGCGGTCTGGTCAGCCATGACTTCAAAGCCGTGCTTCTTGAAGAACTCCACTTCGAACGTCAGGCAGAAGACCCGGGAGACTCCCAGCGCGCGGGCATCCTCCAGCAGGCGCTCCACCAGCGCGTGGCCCACGCCCTTGCCGCGCCAGGCGTCCGAGGCCGCGAGGGTGCGGACCTCGGCGAGGTCCTCCCACATGACGTGCAGCGCCCCGCAGCCGATCACCTCGCCGTCTTCGGATTCTGCGATCCGGAACTCCTGCAGGCTTTCGTAATAGGCCACGGTTTCCTTGGCCATGAGGATCCGCTGGTCAGCCAGCGGCGCCACGAGGGTCTTGATGGCGCCAACGTCGTCGGTGCGGGCGGGGCGGATGCGGATCGTCTCAGTGGCGGTCTCAGTCACGGTCTCAGTCACAGCCCAATCTTACGGGTGCCCCGGGCGCGGCCGGCTCCCTGCCGGCACGGCCCCGGGCCGTCAGAGACCTAGTTCGTCGGGGACGGGAACGTCCTTGTCCAGCAGGTTCCTGGCCAGGAAGTGCTCCACGACGCCGTACCAGACCTTGGCGTGCTGCGGCTGAAGGATCCAGTGGTTCTCGTCCGGGAAATACAGGAAACGGTGGTCCGTTTCGCCGTTTCCGTCCGCCGCCAGCTGCGACTTGGCGAGCAGCTCGTACCAGAGCCGGAGTCCCTCGCCGATCGGTACGCGGTAGTCCTTGTCGCCATGGATGACCAGCATGGGAGTGCGGATGTTCTCCACGTGCAGGTGCGGGGAGTTCTCCAGCGCCATCTCTGCCGTCATCTCCTTGAGCCAGTACTGCGCGGCGTCGGTGGTGGGGCCGAACTGGTCCAGGGCCCAGAGGCTGGCGTGCGTGACGATTGCCTTGAAGCGGTCCGTCTGCCCGGCCACCCAGTTGGCCATGTACCCGCCGAACGAGCCGCCCATGGCGGCCGTGCGCGTCTGGTCGATGTCGGAGCGCTGCACGACGGCGTCGGTGATGGCCATCAGGTCGGTGAACGGAGCCTTGCCCCATTCCCCCCAGCCCCGCTGGATGTGGTCCTGACCGTAGCCGGTGGAAAGGGCAGGGTCCGGGAGCAGCACCGCGTAGCCGCGCGCCACCAGCAGCCACGGGTTCCAGCGCCACGTCCAGGCGTTCCAGGATCCCAGCGGGCCGCCATGGATCCAGAGCAGCAGCGGGGCCGGGGCCGCGGCGGACGCGCCCTCGGGCAGGGCCAGGTACGCGGGCACACGGGCGCCGTCGGCCGCCGTCGTCTCCACGCGCTCCAGCGTGCCCTTGAAGTGCGGGCGTTCCGCGGGCGCGGGCAGGCGGACGACGTCACCGGAGGCGAGGTCGATCCGCACAGGTTCGGCGGGGAATTCGTAGGAGCTGCGCAGGGCGTAGGCGCTGCGTCCGTCCGGTGCGACGACGACGTCGGTGTACGCCGCGGCGTCGGCCGTCAGGCGTAGCACCTGGGCCGCCCCGTCCGGGTCTCCGGCCACACCGATCCGGAATACCGGCGATGCGCCGTCCTCGTCGGCGGTGACCAGCAGGGCCGATCCGTCCGGCAGCCATGCGGCGGGGCGGGCCCAGCGGTCCCAGTCATGGGCGAGCGGCGTCAGGGCGCTGCCCCCTGCCGCCAGGCCAGTGACGTGGAGGAGGTGCAGCTTGACCTGCGGCGCCGCCAGCGGCGTGGTGTCGCTTTCGCTGACCACCACCAGGCTCCGGCCGTCCGGGCTGACCGGGCCCGGGAAGTAGCTCAGGCCTTCCGTGTCCAGCAGGACCGTGCGGGTGCCGGTGGCGACGTCGATGGCGACCAGCACGGAACGTGAATCGGCGTTGGCGAGGGGCTTGGCGAAGCTGCTGTAGATCGTCGTGCCGTCCGGACTGAGCACCGATTCGGCGTCCCTGAGCCGCGTTCCGGCGTCGGGCGTCAGGTTGCGCAGCTTCAGCGGCGGCGCGGCGTCGACGGTGGCCGGCTTTCCGGCCTCCAACGGGTCTCCGGGTTCGACGGCGAACAGCCGCGGCTGCGCCGGGCCCAGGTCCGCGTCCCAGTAGCGGACTGGGTAGCCGCTGTGCAGGATGGCCGCGACCTTGTTGTCCTTGCGCGCTTTCCGGCGTTCCTCGTCATTGTCCTCGTCCGTGGAGCCTGCCAGGACCGAGGCCGCGACCACCACGGTGTCGGCGTCCTTGGCGGCGTGGACCCCGCCGATTCCGCCGGCCCGGGACAAGGCCACCCGGGCTTCGCCGCCGTCGGACGGCAGGATCCATAGGGCGTTCACCGGGTCTGCCTCGGGGCTCTCCGGATCGGGACGGGCCGAGGTGAAGTACAGGTCGCCGTTGGCGGCAAACACCGCACCGGCCTCCCCCTTGGCGCTGCGCGTGATCCGGCGGGCCTGTTTGGCCCCGCCCGGATCCACCTCCCACAGCGCGGTGCAGTATTCGGTGCCCTTCGCGCCGAGGGTCGCCACTGTGGTCACCAGCCGGGTGCCGTCCGGGCTCAGCGTCAAACCGCTCACTCTGGGGATCGCGAGGTAGTGGTCCAGATCGTGGAAGGGGGTCTCGGGTTGTTCGCTCAGGGTCTCTGAGTCCTTAGCAGCCATGCACCGATTCAACACCGAATGTGGCATCGATCACAAAACGTTCACTAAGAGTGAAACATTGCTTTCAGATAGGGCTCCCGAATCATGCGGGACGGGCCCTGGCGCTTTAGCACGGACACCGCCCACCGTTCGCC
Organism: Arthrobacter sp. 05T410; assembly: GCF_056396505.1. Lineage (NCBI taxonomy): Bacteria > Bacillati > Actinomycetota > Actinomycetes > Micrococcales > Micrococcaceae > Arthrobacter > Arthrobacter sp. 05T410. Next base: position 160,235 of record NZ_JBFTLP010000006.1, read on the forward strand.
GAAGATGGCCGCTAAGCCAGCTCCCATAGCGGCCATCTCTGGCAAATGGTTCACGACGGCGGCGGGCAACGCAAAGGCCCCGCCGTCCCTTTCGGGGCAGCGGGGCCGTTGTTGATGGTGCTTAGACGCTCGGAGCGATCTCCGGGATGCGCGGCTTGGCGTTGCCGGCGAAGGTGAACTTCGCGTCGTCGCCTTCGCCTTCAACGTCCACCACCACGATGTCGCCGGCGTGCAGTTCGCCGAAGAGGATCTTCTCGGAGAGCTGGTCCTCGATCTCGCGCTGGATGGTGCGTCGCAGCGGCCGGGCACCCATGGCGGGGTCGTAGCCGCGGGTCGCCAGGAGCACCTTGGCCGCGGACGTGAGCTCGATGCCCATGTCCTTGTCCTTGAGGCGCTTCTCCAGGCGGGCGACGAACATGTCCACGATCTCGATGATCTCGTCCTGGGTCAGCTGCGGGAAGACCACAACATCGTCAACACGGTTCAGGAACTCGGGGCGGAAGTGCTGCTTGAGCTCTTCCGTGACCCGGGCCCGCATCCGGTTGTAGCCGGTCTGCGTGTCCGTGCCGGACTGGAAGCCGGTGGCAACGCTCTTGGAGATGTCCCGGGTGCCGAGGTTCGTGGTCATGATGATCACGGTGTTCTTGAAGTCCACCACGCGGCCCTGGGAGTCGGTCAGGCGGCCGTCTTCCAGGATCTGCAGGAGCGAGTTGAAGAGATCGGCGTGCGCCTTCTCCACTTCATCGAACAGGACCACGGAGAACGGACGACGGCGGACCTTCTCGGTCAGCTGGCCGCCTTCCTCGTAGCCCACGTAGCCCGGAGGGGCACCGAAGAGCCGCGACACCGTGTGCTTCTCCGAGTACTCGGACATGTCCAGGGTGATCAGGGCGTCTTCCTCGCCGAACAGGAACTCGGCGAGGGCCTTGGCCAGTTCGGTCTTGCCGACGCCGGTGGGGCCGGCGAAGATGAACGAGCCGCCCGGACGCTTGGGGTCCTTGAGGCCTGCACGGGTGCGCCGGATCGCCTGGGACAGGGCCTTGATGGCCTCGTTCTGGCCGACCACGCGCTTGTGGAGCTCGTCTTCCATCTTCAGCAGGCGCGAGGACTCTTCCTCGGTCAGCTTGAAGACCGGGATGCCGGTGGAGTTCGCCAGCACTTCAGCGATGAGGTCTTCATCAACTTCGGAGATGTCGTCCATGCCGCCGGTCTTCCACTGGCGTTCCTTTTCGGCGCGCTCGGCAATGAGCTTCTGCTCCTTGTCGCGCAGCGACGCGGCGCCTTCGAAGTCCTGCGCGTCGATCGCGGATTCCTTCTCCAGCTTCATGGCGGCGATCTTCTCGTCCATGATCTTGAGCTCCGGCGGGGCAGTCATGCGGCGGATGCGGAGCCGCGCACCTGCCTCGTCGATCAGGTCGATCGCCTTGTCCGGCAGGAAGCGGTCCGAGATGTAGCGCTCGGAAAGGGCCGCCGCCGAGGCGAGGGCGCCGTCGGTGATGGTGACGCGGTGGTGTGCCTCATACCGGTCGCGGAGGCCCTTGAGGATCTCAATCGCGTGCGCGACGGAGGGTTCCTTGACCTGGATCGGCTGGAAGCGGCGCTCCAGCGCGGCATCCTTCTCGATGTGCTTGCGGTATTCGTCCAGCGTGGTGGCCCCGATGGTCTGGAGTTCGCCGCGGGCCAGCATGGGCTTCAGGATCGAGGCCGCATCGATGGCGCCTTCGGCGGCACCGGCACCCACCAGGGTGTGGATCTCATCGATGAACAGGATGATGTCACCGCGCGTGCGGATCTCCTTGAGGACCTTCTTCAGGCGCTCTTCGAAGTCGCCGCGGTAGCGGGAGCCGGCCACGAGGGACCCGAGGTCCAGCGTGTAAAGCTGCTTGTCCTTGATGGTCTCCGGGACGTCCCCGCGGACGATCGCCTGGGCCAAGCCCTCGACGACGGCGGTCTTGCCGACGCCGGGCTCACCGATCAGCACGGGGTTGTTCTTGGTGCGGCGGGAAAGGACCTGCATGACGCGTTCCATTTCCTGCTCGCGGCCGATCACGGGGTCCAGTTTGTTCTCGCGCGCCGCCTGGGTCAGGTTGCGGCCGAACTGGTCCAGGACAACGGACCCGGCCGGGGTCCCCTCAGCCTGCCCGGGGCCGACACCGGCGCCCGTGGCTTCCTTGCCCTGGTAACCCGAGAGCAGCTGGATGACCTGCGAGCGGACCCGGTTCAGGTCTGCGCCGAGCTTGACGAGCACCTGGGCGGCAACGCCTTCGCCCTCCCGGATAAGGCCGAGGAGGATGTGCTCGGTACCAATGTAGTTATGGCCCAGCTGCAGCGCCTCGCGCAGCGAGAGCTCCAGGACCTTCTTGGCGCGGGGGGTAAAGGGGATGTGGCCGGAGGGCGCCTGCTGGCCCTGGCCGATGATCTCCTGGACCTGCTCGCGGACACCGTCGAGCGAAATGCTCAAGGATTCAAGGGCTTTTGCGGCAACACCTTCACCCTCATGGATCAGACCCAAGAGGATGTGTTCGGTACCAATGTAATTGTGGTTCAGCATGCGTGCCTCTTCTTGGGCAAGCACAACTACGCGACGGGCACGGTCCGTAAATCGCTCAAACATTTCGCCACACTCCTAGCTACGACGTACTTTGATGCTACGTGGCCGGGTTCCAGATTTGGGGCTTGTTCGCCACAGGGGAAACCGGAGGGTTGCGCAACCGCGCCCGGACTGGGTCCCGGACAAGGGGCAAGAACCGCCCGGAACCCCACCGGACGGGCGCAACCCGCCGATCCGGAAGGGCGCATTCGGCCCTTCCGGATCGGCGCAACCGGCCGCTAAGCTGGCCGGCCGGATGGACGGACGCACCGACGGAAGGGCGCCGTCGGCATGGCAAAGGTGCCCGAATTGACGAAGATGGCCGCTAAGCCTGGACCCATAGCGGCCATCTTCGGCAAATTGTTCACCTCGTGCGGGACATCTCCCTGGAAATGCTGCAGCGGAGGAACATGGGCGGCGGAGCCTGTTCATCGCCGGGCGGGCGAGCCGATCTGCCGGACGGGCGCACCGACGCCGGCATGGCAATGCCCCCGTCAGATAACGGGGGCATTGGCATTTGACAGTCGCTCGATTACGACGGCATGAAACGTGATTGCGGCTTGATACTGCGCCCACATGCCGGGCCCGGCACTGCGGCCTGACGCCGGGCCCTGCTAGGAATTAGCCTTTTGGTAGGCTTCCTGAATTTCAGCCTGGATGCGTCCGCGGCTGTTTACCGCATAGCCGTTGTCCCGTGCCCACTGGCGGATCTGGGCAGAGTCCTGATTCCGTCCGCTGGAAATTTTCGTGCGCGTGGCGCGTCCGCTTGACGTTTTGCGCGCGTGCGTCACAAATCGGTCCACCGCGGAGCGCAGTTCTGATGCATTGCTTGACGACAGGTCAATTTCGTAGCTGACGCCGTCAAGGCCAAACCGGACAGTTTCGTCCGCGGATCCCCCATCCAGATCATCAACGAGGATGATTTTTACTTTCTGTGCCATAAAGGACTCTCTTTCCAAAGATCGAGCGTTTAGAAAAGCAGGATGTATCTGGAATAAGTATCCTCCGCGTTACAGCAGGGAGTCAAAGCGCAAAACTCTGTCCAAAGGAAAACCTAAGGCGGCAATAGGGAACTATTACTTCTTTCGGGTAATTAGCTTCCCAGGGTCCCGGATTCCGGTCCTTTGGCCCTAGTTTCGGCCTCGGCATGGGCGCGGGCTTCTGCCTGCCGCTCTGATTTGTCGGCATTGAATATGGATTTCATGGCAAACCAGAAAAGCAGGCCCACCACGATGGGGGGCAGCAATACGGCGATATAGTCCATGCTCAGTGTCCTTCGGGCTTCAACAGGGGGAAGAGGATCGTTTCGCGGATGCCGGCTCCGGTGAAGAGCATCACGAGCCGGTCGATGCCGAGGCCGATCCCGCCCATGGGCGGCGCGCCATACTCGAGCGCACGGAGGAAGTCTTCGTCCAGCTGCATTGCCTCCACGTCACCCGCGGCGGAACGGCGGGACTGTTCGGTGAGGCGTTCGCGCTGGATGACCGGGTCGATCAGTTCGGAGAACGCCGTGCCCCGCTCCATGCCGCCGATGATGAGGTCCCAGGCCTCGATCAGGCGGCCGTCTTCGCGGTGCTGGCGGGCCAGCGGCTGCGCGGACGGCGGATAGTCGTAGACGAACGTGGGGTTGAGCAACGTCGGCTCCACCAGTTCACCGAAGAGTTCGACGACGAGCTTCTCGGCTTCCCAGGCGGCGTCGACCTTGACCTCGTGCTTGGCAGCCAGCTCCAGCAGCTCGGCAACCGGGGTGTCGGGGGTTACTTCCTGGCCCACGAAGTCGGACAGTCCCGGGTAGACCGCCAGCCAGGTCCATTCGCCGTCGAGGTTGATCTCCCCGGCTTCGGTCTGCAGCACGCGGCCCACACCGGCGGCGTCGGCGGCGTCCAGGATGATCTCCTTGATCCGGTCCGCCATGACGAACTGGTCCGCCCACGCCTCGTAGGACTCCAGGGTGGTGAACTCGGGGCTGTGCGTGGAGTCCACGCCCTCGTTGCGGAAGACCCGGCCCATGTCGTAGACGCGGTCGATCCCGCCGACCACCGTGCGCTTGAGGTAGAGCTCGGTAGCGATGCGCAGCGTCATCTTCTGGTCGAAGGCGTTCATGTGCGTCTCGAAGGGACGGGCCGTGGCGCCGCCGTGAACCAGCTGCAGCATGGGGGTTTCCACCTCAACGTAGCCCTGGCGGTGCAGGGTTTCGCGGATGGAGCGGGTGATCGCGGCGCGGGTGTACACCATCTCGCGGGCTTCGTCTCGGACAATGAGGTCCACGTAGCGCTGGCGGACACGCGTTTCTTCGTTCAGCCCGGCGTGCAGCACGGGCAGCGGGCGCAGCGCCTTCGAGGCCATGGTCCAGGAATCCGCCATGACGGAGAGTTCGCCGCGGCGTGAGGAAATGACCTCGCCCTTGATGAAGACGTGATCGCCGAGGTCCACGAGAGACTTCCACTCCGCGAGCGCCTCCTCACCGATGTTGGCCAGGCTCAGCATGACCTGCAGCCGCACGGCCTTCCCGTCCAGGCCGCCCTCCTGGAGGGTGGCGAAGCAGAGTTTGCCCGTGTTGCGGATGAAGACGATGCGGCCGGTCACGCCAACGGCGTCGCCAGTGGTTTCATCGGCCTGCAGGTAGGCGTATTTCTCCCGGATTTCCGTGAGCGAGTGCGTGCGTTCGACACCCACCGGATATGCCTCGACGCCGCGTTCGATCAGCTTGGCGCGCTTCTCCATGCGGATGCGGGTCTGTTCGCTGGCATCATGCGGCTCGGCGGCGTTGTTCGGGGTGGGGGTGTTTTGGGAAGTCACAATCCCCAAGTTTACCGTCGATTTGCGTCCGGGAAGGTCCCGGCCCGGTTCTGCCCGGGCGGCAGCCAGGCGGACGGGGTGCGGGAATAGACTCGAAGTTGTGGAGACATGGACAGTGAGGACCGACGACGGCAAGGGACACCTTGAGCTGCACACCATCCGCCCGGCGGGGCACGCACCGGGCAGAACAGCCGCGTCCGACGCCGCCGTGGCGTCCCGCGGCGAAGGATCCGGCGTCGTCGTCGTGCACGGGACCCTGATCACCGATGCGCTCTACCGGTCCTTTGCCCGAAAACTTTGCCGGCTGCTGGACCAGCCGGTGCACTGCTACAACCGCCGCGGACGCGCAGGTTCCTCGCACCAGCCGGCCGACTATTCCGCCGCCACCGAGGTGGCCGACCTGGCAACCGTGCTCCGCGAGACCGGCGCCAGCGACGTCGTGGCCCACAGCTATGGCGGGTTCGTGGCCCTCGAGGCCGCCCGGCGACTGCCGATCCGCAGGATGGTGACTTACGACGCCGCCGTGAGCCTCTCCGGGAACCTCACCCAGCGCTGGCGGCCCGAACTGGAAAGGTCCGTGGCTGCCGGCGAACTCGACCACGCCTGGGCGCATTTGGTGCAGGGCCTGGAGACGGCCGGCCCGGTGTCCATGCTGCCCCTGGGCGCGCTGCGCATGCTCAGCATCCTCTCGGCCCGGACCAGGCTCGGCGCCGAAATGCGGCAACTGCTGCCCACGGCCGTCGCCGAGATGCGCGCCGTGCTGGATGCCGACGCCGAACTCGAGGATTTTGCCGCCATCACCACCCCCACCCTCATGCTCAGCGGCGGCTGGAGCCCCGGCTACTTCGCCGACACGAGCCACCAGCTTGCCGATGCCGTCCCCGCGGTCAGCTTCGCCGTGGTCCCCGGGCAGCTCCACGAAGGCCCCATCCGGCCGGGAAGCCGGCTGGCCCTCCGCACGGCCCGGTTCCTCTACGGCGGGCCCGGGGCAGCGACCCCGCCGCCCGTCAGCCTGGCCGGCAGCCTTGCAGCCGCGGGCGTGCCGGCCCGGTGGCGGCGCAGTGGGCCCGGCCGCTGAGGGCCGCGACGCGACCGACCGCTAGAATCGGGGGCGACCCTTTCGAAAGGACCCCCTTGGCCAAGCTCTACTTCCGCTACGGCGCCATGAACTCCGGCAAATCTACGGGGCTTCTGCAGGCGGCCTTCAACTATGAGGAACGCGGCCAGCGGGTCCTGCTGGCCAAGCCGGACGTGGACACCAAGGGCGACTCCGACGTCGTGTCCCGCCTGGGCATGACCCGTTCGGTGGACTTCCTGATCCCCGCCGGCGCGTCGGCCCGCGACCTGTTCACCGCCCAGGCCCACGGCGACGATCCCGACGCCTTGCTGCAGCACGTGGACACCCCGCCGGTGGCCTGCCTGCTGGTGGACGAGGCCCAGTTCCTGGAACCGGAGCAGGTGGACGACCTCTTCCGCATCGCGGTCCTGGACAACGTCCCCGTCCTCGCCTACGGCATCCGTACCGACTTCCGGACCCGCGCGTTCCCCGGTTCCCTGCGCCTGCTGGAGATCGCGCACACCCTCGAAGAGCTCAAGACCATCTGCCGCTGCGGACGGAAGGCCATCTTCAACACGCGCCGGATCGGGGACCACGTGGTGTTCGACGGGAACCAGGTTGCGATCGATGGCCAGGACGTCTGGTACGAGTCGCTCTGCGGCGCCTGCTACCTCGAGGTCTCCGGCGGCCGGCTGGGCAACTAGCGCCGGCGCGATCATGCAGCGCCGCTGCGACGGGACCACAACTGAACTGCGGTCATAGTGGACTGCACCCTACTTGACTGGCGCCATAGTGCACCGCGGCTTACTGCACTGGGGCGTGGCCTCGGCTAGGCTCGGAGCATGACCCGCGAGAACATCAGAACCCCCAACGGCGGAACGATCGAGCTTTTGAGCACGGGCGCCGAGCTCGCCTCGGCGGGTTCGGGCATCGTCGTCGTGCCGGCCTCGATGGTGACGGCCGCCGACTACACCCGTTTCGCGCAGAAACTCAGCGCGTCACTGGGGCGGCCGGTGCACACCTTCAACCGTCGCGGCCGCGGCTCGTCCTCCCCGCAGCCTGAGGATTACACCCTCGACGTGGACATCCACGACCTCGACGCCGTCATGAAGCACACCGCCAGCACGGACGTCTTCGGCCACAGCTTCGGCGGGGCAGTGGCCCTGCACGCGGCCCGCACCCTGCCGGTGGAACGGCTGGCCGTGTACGACCCCGCCGTGTCCGTCAACCACAGCGTCACGGCGGACTGGACGCCCGAATACGAGCGGGCGACCGCAGCCGGCGACGACGACCGCGCCCTCGCCGTCCTGCTCAAGGGCCTGGAGACCGGCAGCGCCCTGTCCCGGATGCCGCTGTCCATGCTGACGCTGGCGAACAAGCTTTCGGCGGGCACCCCGATCGGCAAGCAGCTGCGCGACCTCATGCAGACCGGCGTCCGCGAGATTAAGGCGATCATCGCCGCGGACATGCCGGCCGAACCCTTCCTGGAACTGCCGCTGGAAACGCTGATCATCGTGGGCGAGAAGAGCCCGGCCTATTTCGGCGTGGCCTGCGCCCAGATCCACGATGTGCTCTCCGGCTCCAGCTATACGATCCTGCCGGGCATGGGCCATGACGGTGTCAACAAGGCGCCGGACAAGCTGATCGCCGAGCTCAGCGCGTTTTACGCAGGCTGACCCGCAACACGCAACGCCCTACAAGCAACGCCCTACAAGCAACGCGGGGTCACGTAGCGCCCATTCCGGAGGTCCAGACCGGCGCTAAGTGACCCCGCGTTGTTTGTTAATTGCAGCTAGTGGGCGGCCGGGTGTGCCGCGCCTTCGGTTTTGCGCATCATGGTGGACAGCACGACGGCGGCGATGGCTATGACGGCCGCCGTCAGGAAGGCAGCATGCATGCCGGCGACCATGCCCGAGGCAACGGCCACGAAAGCGTAGATCGAGACCAGCAGCGCCGTGCCGGCTGCACCGGCCACCTGCTGCAGTGTGCTCATGATGGCCGAGCCGTGGGAGTACAGGTGCGGCGGCAGCGGGTTCAGCCCGGTCGTGAAGGCGGGGGTGAACAGCAGCGCCAGGCCCAGGCTCAGTGCCACGTGCAGGGCGATGATCCACCCCAGCGGCGACGTGGCGTCCAGCATGGAGAACTGCCAGAGGGACAGCACCATCATGATCGAGCCCGTCACTGTCAGCGGCAGGGGCCCGACCCTGTCGAATACGCGGCCGATGAAGGGCCCCAGCAGGCCCATGGCGAGGCCGCCGGGCAGCAGCACCAGACCGGTCTCGAGGGACGTCAGGCCGCGGATTTCCTGCAGGTACAACGGCAGCAGGATCACCGCGCCGAAGAGCGCGATCATGGCCACGACCAGCAGCAGCACCGAAACGGTGAACATCCGGAACGTGAAGGCGCGCAGGTCCAGCAGGGGGCCGCCGGTCTTCTGCAGCTTCAGCTGGCGCAGGACGAACGCTGCCAGGGCCAGCACACCGACGGCCAGCGCCACCACGGCGGGGGTGCGGGAGCCGGCCTGGCCGCCGCCGATCTGGCTCAGGCCGTACACCAGGCCGCCGAAGGCGGGGACCGTGAGCACCACGGAGAGGGCATCGAGCCGGGTTTTCTCGGTCTCACCGATGTTGGTCAGGTACCTGGCCCCGATGGCCAGCGCGGCGAGGGCGATCGGCAGCACGAAGACGAACATGAACCGCCAGGAAAAATGCTGGAGGATCAGGCCGGAAACTGTCGGGCCCAGTGCCGGCGCAACCGAAATGGCGATGCTGACGTTGCCCATGACGGCGCCGCGGCGCTCCAGCGGCACGAGCGTAAGGATGGTGGTCATCAGGAGCGGCAGCATGATGGCGGTGCCGCCGGCCTGGACGATGCGGGCCAGCAGCAGGACTTCGAAGCCCGGCGCGAGGGCGGCCAGCAGGGTGCCGCCGGAGAACAGTCCCATGGCCAGCATGAACACGGCACGGGTGGTCAGCCGCTGCAGGATGAATCCGGTGGTGGGAATCACGACGGCCATGGTGAGCATGAAACCGGTGGACAGCCACTGCACGGTGGGCGCATCGATGTTCAGGTCCACCATCAGCCGTTGCAGGGCCACGTTCATGATGGTCTCGTTGAGGATCACGACGAAGGTGGCCACCAGCAGCGTGGCGATGATGGCCACGGACTCCCGGGGCATCTTTGCCGGCGCAGTGGGCGCGCTGGATGCGGCCGGGGTGGCCGATCCGGCGACGGCGGGGGCACCGCCCGGTGCGGGATCGCCAGAGGCGTTGGAAGAGACGTCTGTTGACATGGGAATTCCCTCAGGGAGTTTGGTGTGGGTCCGGCGAGCGTCGGCGCTGCTGCAGGTTCCAACAGTCTAGGGCCCGGGGGCATTCCCGTCACCGCGAAAGCAACGCGGGGTCAGTTACGGCCCATGACGGGCGGCGGCATGGGCCGTATCTGGCCCCGCGTTGCTTTGTGGTGGGGTTGGGGCTAGGAATTCAGGGGCACGTTGTCGATGAGGCGGACGGGGCCGACCGTGGCGGCGATAATCGCCAGCCCCTCGCCGCGGAACGGGGTGTCCCGGCAGTTCTCCGCGAGGGGCTCGAGGGTGCGCGGATCCACTACCTCGAAATAGTCCAGCTCCACGAGCGGCTGGGACCGGACGAGGGCCTGCGCCGATTCGATGTCCAGCGGCTCATGGGCGTTGGCGCGCTCCTCGATGAGCCGCAGTGCGCGGGAGAGCACCAGGGCCGCCTCGCGCTGGTCTTCGGAGAGGAAGCGGTTGCGGCTGGACAGCGCCAAGCCGTCGGCCGAGCGCACAATGGGCACCGGCACGATCTCCACGGGAAAATTCAGGTCAGCCACCATGCGCTGGACCAGGGCCAGCTGCTGCGCGTCCTTCTGGCCGAAATAGGCGCGGTACGCGGGCTGGCCGCCACCGGGCAGGCCGGCCCCAGGGATGCCGTAGTGGAGCAGTTTCGCGACGACGGTCAGCGCGCCGTCGAAGTGCCCTGGCCGGGACGCGCCTTCCCATTTTTCGCCCAGGGGTCCCGCCGTGATCCGCACGAGGGGTGCCCCGCCGGGGTAGACCTCCTCAACACCCGGCGCGAACGCCAGGTCCACCCCTTCGGCGTCGAGCAGCGCGAGGTCGGCGTCGAGCGTCCGGGGGTAGCGTTCGAGGTCCGCGGCCTCGCCAAACTGAAGCGGGTTGACGAAGATGGTGGCCGCCACGACGTCGTTCTGGGCGACGGCCGTCCGGGCCAGCTGGGCATGTCCCTCGTGCAGGGCGCCCATGGTGGGCACGAGGCCCTGGGACGTGCCGCCTTTCTGTGCCAGCAGCCGGGCGCTTGCGGCGCGGAGCTGGGCAGCAGTGGTGACGAGTTGGATTGCCATGTCAGGGTCCTTCCGGGGCGGGCGTCCCGTTCTGGCCGGGGCCGCCGAGCGCCTGTTCGATGCCGTCGAGTTGTTCCGGCTTCAGCAGTCCGCGGCTTCCTGCCCGGCGGGCTGTCGCCCGGGCCATGGCCAGGTACGCCTCAAGAATATCGCCGGCGGCGCCGCCGTCGTACTCGCGGAGGGCGCCGGCGTGCGCGGCCACCGTGCCGGTGTCGCCGCGGGCCACGGGCCCGGTCAGGGCCGTTTCGCCGGAGGCGAGGGCGTTCTCGAGGGTGGCGCGCAGCAGCGGGCCCAGCATCCGGTCCGGGGCGTCGACGCCGACGTCGCGGAGCAGCTGCGAGGCCTGCGCCACGAGCGTGACCAGGTGGTTGGAGCCGTGCGCGAGGGCAGCGTGGTAGAGGACGCGGTCGGCCTCGGCGATCGCGACGGGCTCGGCGCCCATTTCGACGACGAGTGCCTGGGCGATCGGCAGCATCGCGGCGTCGGCCGTGACGCCGAAGGTGCAGTCCAGGAGCCTGGTGAGGTCCAGGCTCATGCCCGTGAACGTCATGGCCGGGTGCAGCGCGAGCGGCACGGCACCGGCGGCGCGGACCGGATGCAGGATCCCGACGCCGAAGCGCCCGGAGGTGTGCGCCACGAGCTGGCCGGGCTGCCAGGCGCCGAGCTTGGCCAGTCCGTTCACCAGCGGGCCCAGTGCATCGTCCGGGACGGCGAGCAGGACCAGTTCGGCCCGCTCCACGATGTCCTGCACGTCCAGGATCGGGACGCCGGGCAGGAGCGTTTCGACGCGTTCTTTGCTGGCTTCCGAAACGGCCGACGCCCCGATGACGGCGTGCTCGGCTCCGCGCAGCGCCGCCCCCAGGACGGCTCCGACCTTCCCCGCGCCAATGATTCCGACGCCGAGGCGTCCTGGTTTAGCCATGATGCGGGCCTTCCTGGTGGTCTTCTGCGGGTGGTGCGGCCGGCTGGGCCGCCGGCTCCAGCCAGTGTTCGCTCTTCTGGTGCTTGCGCGCGGCACGGGCACGGGCCGACTGGGCATCGAACAGTGCCCGGGCTTCGTCGAGGCCGGCCTGTATGAGCCGCGGGGCCACCGGACCCGCCGTGGTGTGCAGGACCAGGTCGGCCACCCGGAACCGCCGGGCGAGCGGGCCCTGCTGGAGCGCCATGGACTGGGTGCGCTGGTGCGGCACCACCACGAAGTTCCGCCACCAGCGGCCCGACCTCAGGAGCAGGGCGGTCTCCGTTGCCGCGAAGCCGTTGCGGCGCCAGCCCAGCGGCGCCAGGAACCGGGCCCGGCGCGGGCTGGTGACGAAGCCGCCGTCGGCGGCCTTCCCTGCTGGGCTGCCCGGGGTCCCGGCAGGGTCCGCGAGGCCGGTGATCCCCGCGGTGAACAGCCCCACCGGGTCCTGGGTCCCGGGATCCGGGAGCACCAGGGAGAGGATGTCCATGACGTCGCCGAGGTATCCCACCGGAAGCAGCGTGGTCCGGGCCGATCCTTCGCCGGCGCTGCCGGCCAGGCCGTAGCCGGCCACGTTGACCTGGATCCGGTACCAGCCGAACATCCGCCACAGCGGCGGCTGGCTGACCTTCAGCGCCTGGATCCTGCCCGGCGGAACGGTCTGCGCCTGCGTGTCCAGCAGGCCGTAGCGCAGCCGGATGCCGTCCGGGGAAATGGCGGCGGTGAAGTTGTAGCCCTTGTTGAACGAGGACCAGTAGGAGGCGATGAGCCCGATTGCGGCTGGGATCAGGAAGACCGTGAAGTTCCGGTTTTCCGTGACGGCGGAGAGCATCACCGAGGCAATGCCGCCAGCCAGGATCACGACACTTTGTTCGCTCAGGAGCAGCGAGCCCACCAGGCGCGGCGGCGGCACGGTGAGCACGGCCTGTTCGGGGGCTTCCACGGCGGCGGCCGCCGGCTCTCCGGACTCCGGGTCTCCCGGCTCCCGCGCCGGCGTCCCGCCCGCGGCACCGGAGGCTCGGGCCAGGATTGTCGCGCGGAGCTGCCGGGCCTCGTCCGCGCGCAGGTACGCCAGGCGCACCGCGGACTGGCCGGCGTCGGCGACTTCGAACCGCAATTCAGCCAGTCCGAAGATCCGTGCCAGCAGGGGTTGCACGACGTCGATCGCCTGCACCCGGTCCAGCCTGGCCTGCCTCTGCTGCTTGAACAGGAAACCGGTGTTGACGCGCACGTAGCCGCCGGCTACCTGGTAGCGGGTGAAGTACCAGCTCAGGACGTAGCCGAGAACGGTCAGCAGAATCAGGGCGCCGCCGCCGAGCAGCAGCCAGGGCGCCCGTCCGGCCAGCCGCTCGTCAAAAAGCGGGCCGCCCTGCAGGAACCGTTCGAAACTGTCGCGTCCAAAAAAGAACAGCAGTGCAGCCAGCGCCACCCAGCCGCGGACAAAGGGCGACGCGGGGTGCACGCGCAGCCAGCCGGCGTCGGCAGTTCCTTCGATACCGGAGCCGACGGCGGTTCCGTCGGCGGCGCGCCCGGCATCCTCCGGTGTCAGCGCCATCCCGTCACGGCCTTCCCGTCACAGCCCGGCCAGCCGGGCTTCGCCGCGGGCGGACAGTTGTTCGCGGAGCCGGGCGCCTTCGCTCGCGGGCAGCCCGGGAATCTCGGCGCTGGTCGCGGCGGCCGCGGTGTGCAGTTTCAGTGTGCACAGGCCCAGCTGGCGTTCGACCGGGCCCACCGCGATGTCGACGTACTGCATCCGCCCGTAAGGAACCACGAGCGTGCGCTGGAAGAAAATGCCGCGCCGGATCAGGAGGTCATCATCACGCTCGGCGTAGCCGATCGAGCGCACCTGCCGGGGAATCAGCGCGAGCCGCCACAGGGCCAGCAGCAGCGCGACAGCGGGCAGGGCGACGGCCAGCCAGACAGGCAGCCAGGTCCACACGCCGGTCAGCACCAGGATTAGGGGAAGCGACAGCAGGGCCACCGCGACCAGGGTTCCCAGCGCCCATCCCGCGAGGCGCACCGTGACGTATTTCGGGGACACCCGGAGCCAGTCGATGCCCGGAGGATCAATCGCTTCGGTAGGCATATTCGCCTTCCGCCGAGGGCTTGCTGCGCTTTCCCTGCACGCCGGGCCGGGATTCGGCGTCGCCGTCCTCGGGGGGAATCCGGCAGAACCGCTCGACGACGAGCCCGACGATCACCATGATCAGTCCGCCGCCAGCCATGGCCAGGGCCTGCCAGGTGATCTCCTGGTTGCTGCGCAGGTTCCACAGCCGCAGTTGCTCCACCACGATTCCCGCATGCCAGCCCAGCAGGACCGACCCGGTGTAGGCGCAGGCCTGCGCGAGGACCAGGGTCCAGGCAGCCAGGATGGGGTTGAGGATTTTCTTCTTCTTGCCGTTGCGCCACCGGAGCACGCGGATGCCCAGCACCAGCGTGAGGGCCACGATCACGCCCATGGTCACCAGGCCCGTCAGCGGCAGCACCGGGGTGGCCAGGCCGTAGCGGCCGGAGAGCATGGTGGCGAACCAGCCGGCCACGGCCAGGACCACGCAAATGGCCAGCAGGAGCAGGGGGCTGGTCAGCTTCACGGCCGCTCCGCCGCACCGGGCACGCCGGTGATCTCCGTGGCAGTGACATCCCCTGCGGCGGGGTTCTGGAAGCCGTCAAAGGTGGCAAGGCCGGCGAAATCGGCGGCTTTCGCCGCGAGGTCGCCCACGCGTTCGCCGTTGAGCTCCGCCGCGGGATCGATCAGCGACCACGGGTAGAGCACGAACGCCCGTTCCGCGGCCCGGGGGTGGGGCAGAGTGAGCTCGGGATCGGAGCTGACCACATCCCCGTACGTGATGATGTCCACGTCCAGGGTCCGCGGCCCCCACCGGACCTCGCGCACGCGCAAATGCTTCTGCTCCACGTCGTGGCAGTGCTCGAGCAGACCGCGCGGCGGCAGCGACGTCTCGACGGCAATCACCATGTTCAGGAAGTCAGGCTGGTCCGGCGGGCCTCCCACGGCCTTGGTCTGGACGATCGGCGAGATGGCGAGCAGGCGCACCTCCGGCGGGTCGACGAGGTCCGCGACGGCGGCGGACAGGGTGTCGCTGCGCTCCCCCAGGTTGCTGCCGAGCGCGATCACGGCACGGGTGTAGAGCGGGCTCACGTCCGTCTCCGGTGCACGCTGACGGCGACGTCGCCAAAGTCGACTTCGATCGGGGCTTTGGGCTTGTGCACGGTGATGTCCACGGCGTCGACGGCGAATTTCTGCAGGATGTCCTCGGCAATCCGCACCGCGAGGGCCTCGATCAGGTTCAGCGGCTCACCCGTGATCCAGTCCCGGATGCAGTTGGCCACCTCGCCGTAATGCGCGGTGTCCAGGACGTCGTCGGAAGCGGCCGCTTTGCTGAAGTCCAGGTGCAGCACCGCGTCGACGACGAAGGGCTGCCCGTCGCGGCGCTCAAAATCGAACACACCGTGATGGCCGACGGCGGTGACGCCGCTCAGCGTGATCTGATCCATGGTGCCGGCCGGATCAGTTGGTGCCGGCGTGGGCGGAACCGGCCGGTGCCGGGGGAACCATGCGGGCGGCGACCTTGACGGCGTCCAGGCTCGCGCCGACGTCGTGCACGCGCACAGCCCAGGCGCCGCGGAAGGCGCTGATGGCGGTCATGGCGGCGGTGGCGGCGTCGCGTTCAACCGGCTGGGCGGCCTTGCCGGCCACGGTCAGGAGGCTGCCGAGGAAGCGTTTGCGTGAGCCGGCGACGAGGACCTTGTGGCCCATGGCCTGCAGGACATCCAGGTGCTGCAGGAGCTCCCAGTTCTGGCCCTCGTTCTTGGCGAAGCCCAGTCCCGGGTCCACAATGATCTGTTCCGGCGCGACCCCGGCGGCGTACAGCTTGTCGCGGACGCCGGCGAGCTCGGTCACGACTTCCCCGGCGACGTCACGGTAGTCCGTCAGGGAGTTCATGGTGCTGGCGTCGCCGCGGCGGTGCGTGAGGATGTAGGGGACCTTGGTGCGGGCGGCGAGTTCGGCCATTTCCGGTTCCATGGTCAGGCCCGAGACGTCGTTGATGATCGCGGCGCCGGCCTTCAGGGCCGCGGCAGCCGTCGCGGCGTGGGTGGTGTCGATGCTGACCAGGGCGCCGGCCTTGACCAGGGCCTCGATGACCGGCAGGACCCGGCGCTGTTCCTCGTCAGCGCCGACTGCCGTGGCACCCGGGCGCGTGGACTCGCCGCCGACGTCGATGATGTCCGCCCCGGCGTAGAACATCCGCAGCCCGGCCGCGATCGCTGTGTCCGCCGTCGCGTGTGCTCCGCCGTCGCTGAAGGAATCAGGGGTGACGTTGAGGATTCCCATCACCAGTGTCCGGTCCGTGGGCAGGTCCTGGAACTTCGCCGCCGGGCGCGGTTTGCGCAGGATGGGCAGGGGCGAAGTGGCGGGGCCGGTGCCCGGGGCTGCAGCTAGGGAGTCCATGGTCTGTGTTCTTACCTTCCGAGTATGAGGCTCATGGCTTCGGCACGGGTGGCCGGGTCATGGAGTTGCCCGCGCACTGCGCTGGTGACGGTCTTGGCGCCGGGCTTGCGGATTCCCCGCATGGACATGCACAGGTGTTCACATTCGACGACGACGATCGCGCCACGCGGATTGAGGTGCGTGACGAGGGCCTCGACGATCTGGGTGGTCAGGCGTTCCTGGACCTGCGGGCGCTTGGCGAACATGTCCACCACGCGCGCCAGCTTGCTCAGGCCCGTGACCTTGCCGTCGTGGGACGGGATGTAGCCCACATGCGCCACCCCGTGGAACGGCACCAGGTGGTGCTCGCAGGTGGAATAGAACGGAATGTCCTTGACCAGCACGAGTTCCTCGTGCTCGAGGTCGAAGGTGGTGGCCAGGATCTCGGCGGGGTCGTGGTGCAGGCCGGCGAACATTTCCACGTAGGCCTTGGCCACCCGCTTCGGGGTGTCAATGAGGCCGCCGCGGTCCGGGTCCTCACCGATCGCCAGCAGGATTTCCCGTACTGCCGCTTCGATCCTGGGGCGGTCCACTTTGGACTTTGAATGCGGGGCTCCCCCGTCCCCCGCCGAAGCAGCGGCGGGGGCGGGAACGTCGTCGTCGAAGTTAGAAGTCACAGAAGAAGCCTAGCCGGGATGACCATCAGTCCCGATATCTGTTGCACCGCCCTGGAAGGACTCCTGCCCGCCGACGCCCTGGGCATGCGGGGGCTGGGCATCCAAGGGCTCTTCGAGCCGGGCGTGGGTGGCTTCCTCCTGCGCTTCACGCTCCGCCTTTTCACGGCGCGACTCCACCGGGCCGGCGGTCTGGAGCGTGCGGGTCTCCTTGGAGAGCCAGACATCGCGGAAGTCGCGCTTGCGGATGTGGGTGAATATTTGCGCGATTTCGGCCTGGTTCAGTGTTTCGCGTTCGAGCAGTTCCAGCGCCAGCTCGTCCAGGACATCCCGGTTCTCGGTCAGGATGGCGTAGGCCTCATCATGGGCACCGTCGATCAGGCGGCGCACTTCCTCGTCGACGATGTAGGCGATCTGGTCCGAGTAGTTGCGCTCGTGGCCGGCGTCGCGGCCCAGGAACGGCTCGCCGCCGCCCTGGCCGAGGCGCACGGACCCGACCCGTTCGCTCATGCCGAATTCGGTGACCATCTTCCGGGCGATCCCGGTGGCCTTCTCGATGTCATTGGATGCACCCGTGGACGGATCATGGAAGACGAGTTCCTCGGCGACGCGGCCGCCCATGGCGTAGGCCATCTGATCGAGCAGTTCGTTGCGGGTGATGGAGTACTTGTCGTTTTCCGGGACCACCATGGTGTAGCCGAGGGCACGGCCGCGGGGCAGGATGGTGATCTTGGTGACCGGGGCGGAGTTCCGCAGGGCAGCCGCGACGAGGGCGTGGCCGCCTTCGTGGTACGCGGTGACTTTGCGTTCGTGTTCCTTCATGACCCGGCTGCGCTTCTGCGGGCCGGCCATGACGCGGTCGATCGCCTCGTCCAGGGCGCGGTCATCGATCAGGTTGGCGTTGGACCGGGCCGTCAGCAGGGCGGCCTCGTTCAGGACGTTGGCCAGGTCGGCGCCCGTGTAGCCGGGGGTCTTCTTGGCAACAGCCTTGAGGTCGACGCCGGCAGCCATCGGCTTGCCCTTGGCGTGCACCTGCAGGATCTGGTCGCGGCCGATCAAATCGGGGGCCTCAACCCCGATCTGCCGGTCGAAGCGGCCGGGGCGCAGCAGGGCGGGGTCCAGGACGTCGGGGCGGTTCGTGGCGGCAATCAGGATGACGTTGGTCTTGACGTCGAAGCCGTCCATTTCCACCAGCAGCTGGTTCAGGGTCTGCTCGCGCTCGTCGTTGCCGCCGCCGATGCCGGCGCCGCGGTGCCGGCCGACGGCGTCGATCTCATCGACGAAGATGATCGCCGGGGCGTTGGACTTGGCCTGCTCGAAGAGGTCGCGGACACGGGAGGCACCCACGCCGACGAACATTTCCACGAAGTCGGAGCCTGAGATGGAGAAGAAGGGTACGCCGGCCTCGCCGGCAACCGCGCGGGCCAGGAGGGTTTTGCCGGTGCCCGGAGGGCCGTAGAGCAGCACGCCCTTGGGGATTTTGGCGCCAACGGCCTGGAACTTGGCAGGTTCCTGCAGGAATTCCTTGATCTCCTCGAGTTCCTCGACGGCCTCATCGGCGCCGGCGACATCGCTGAAGGTCACCTGGGGCATGTCCTTGTTGACGAGCTTGGCCTTGGACTTGCCGAACTGCATCACCTTGGACCCGCCGCCCTGCATCCGGGAGAGCAGGAACCAGAACAGGACGCCGAGCAACAGCACGGGCACCAGCAGGGAGAAGAGCCCGGAGAACCAGTTGTTTTCGATCGGCTGGTCGGTGAAGCCGCCGGACGGTTTGGAGTCCGTGACGGCCTTGACGACGTCCTGGGCGCGGGCGTTGACGAAGTAGAACTGGACGTTCTTGCCCTTGTCCTGCCCGTCGACCTGAAGGTTGTCCTTCAGGACCAGGTCCACCCGGTTCTCGGCGTCAAAAATCTTGGCCTGTTCAACCTTGCCGCCGGCTGTCAGCAGCTCAAGGCCCTTGTCGGTGTCGATCCGGCTGGCGCCGCCCGGCGCAAGCGTGGCAAATGCCAGCAGCAGCATGGCCACCACGACGACAATCCAGATGCCGGGGCCCTTGAAGAAACTCTTAGCTTTCATCTGTTCGGGGCTGGCCCCGTCCCTCCTGGTAGTGCTGCACGGCGACCGGTCTGCGCGCGTGTGGTGCTGCGTCAGCTTCTAGCTATACACCGTCGCACTACCTCACGCACGGCAAAGGGCAAAAGTTCCCTGTGGGCGTAGCGGGGCAGGGCCTCCGGCCGCCCGGGGCCCGGGCGGGGTTGCCTTCGCGTGAACGATTTACTCGTAGACGTGCGGAGCCAGGGTGCCGACGAAGTCCAGGTTGCGGTACTTCTCGGCGTAGTCCAGGCCATAGCCCACCACGAACTCGTTGGGGATGTCATAGCCGACGTACTTGACGTCGATCTTGACCTTGGCGGCCGTCGGCTTGCGGAAGGCGGTGCAGATTTCCACCGACGCCGTGCCGCGGGATTCCAGGTTCGTCTTGAGCCAGGACAGCGTGAGGCCGGAATCGATGATGTCCTCGACTATCAGGACGTCTTTGCCCATGAGGTCGGTGTCGAGGTCCTTCAGGATGCGGACGACGCCTGAGGACTGCGTGCCCGAGCCGTACGAGGACACGGCCATCCAGTCCATGGAGACGTGGGTGTGCAGCGCACGGGCCAGATCCGCCATGACCATGACGGCGCCCTTGAGCACGCCGACGATCAGGAGGTCGCGGCCCTCGTAGTCCTTGTCGATCTGCGCCGCGAGTTCGGTGATCCGTTGCTGGATCTGTTCCTTGGTGTAGAGAACGTGTTTGAGGTCTGCCTGGACGTCGTTTGAATCCACCAATGGCTCCTGTGTAGATGCGGGGTGCGACTAATTTCGGGGCGGCTGTTGAGGCCGGAATACAAGCTTCCCACAGCGGGCGGCTTCGCGGGGAACACTTGCGGCGGACGGCTCCGCCGCAAGGAGCTGCGCGAGCGAGAGCCGGTAGACGCTGACCGCGCCGGGAAGCTCCACCGGGCCGGCCGATCCCTGCCGGCGCAGGAGCGCTTCCGCCGCGAGCAGCCGCTGGTAGCTGGGCTGCTGACCGCCGACGGCGGCGGCGGCCTTGGCGATCACCCGGAACCTCACGGCCGGGGCCAGGTCCCTCAGCCCGGCCTCCGGAAGGCTGATCTCCTCCCCTGTCTGCTGGCGCAGCCGCTCGAACGTGTCGTTCGCCACGTCCTCCAGGTAATCGGCGTCGAGCTGCAGGATCGCGGCCGTGCGGGCGAGCGATTCGGCAACGCCGGGGCCAAGCTTGTCCTCCAGCAGGGGCAGCACCTCAACCCGGGTCCGGGAACGCGCGTATACGGGATCGGCATTGGACGGGTCGTGCCAGGGCTCGAGGTCCTCCACCCGGCAGATCTCCAGGGTGTCCGCACGCCGCAGGCCCAGGAACGGGCGCAGCAGCCGGCCGCGGGCCGGCCGCATCCCGGCGAGGGACCGGGTGCCCGACCCGCGCGCCAGGCCCAGGAGCACTTGTTCGGCCTGGTCATCGAGGGTGTGGCCGAGCAGGATGGCGGTTGCACCTGCCTCGTCCGCGGCGGCCTCAAGGGCAGCATGGCGGGCGTCCCGGGCGGCGGCCTCTGGGCCCGCGCCGCTGGAGGCGACGTCGACAGTCCGGATCGTCACGGGAGAGAGCCCGAGCTCCTCGAGGGTGCGGGCCGTGGTGGCCGCGACCCCGGCCGAGCCCGGCTGCAGCTGGTGGTCCACGACGACGGCGCCGACAGAGACAAGATGGCCGTCCACGTGGCCCCGGCGCCCGAAATAGGCGGCAACGGCGGCGAGAGCCAGCGAGTCCGGTCCGCCGCTGCAGGCAACCAGGACGCGGTCCGGGTAGCCGGCCGCGGCGAGGGCGTCCTGCAGCATTTTTCGTGCCGTGCCGACCACCGGCGCGAGGCGGCCGGGCCGGCGTCGTCCGCTGAAAATCGAGGTAGAGCCGGCGCCGTCGGGGGCAGTCATGGCGGCTAGAGGCCCATCCGGTCGAGCCAGAGCCTGGAGTCGTGGATCTCGGGTTCGCTGGGGAGGTGGTCCGCGGACTCCCAGACTTTGTTGAAGCCTGCCATGCCGGCGGCGGCCACCACTTCCCGGACGAACTTGGCGCCGTCACTGTACTGGCGCATCTTGGCGTCGAGGCCGAGCAGGTTGCGGATGAATTTCTCGATCATGCCGCGGTCCTGGCCTCGGTCGTTGAAACGTTGCCGGATGGTCTTCACCGAGGGAACGATGCTGGCGTCCACGGCGTCCATGACCACATTGGCGTGACCCTCGAGCAGGCTCATGAGCGCAGTCAGGCGGGACAGGGCCGCCTTTTCCTCCGGGTTCTGGAGCAGGTCCAGGATGGCGCCCCGTCCGGGCGCGGCGCCGGGTGCCGCGCGGTCCTTCAGCGATTTCGCGGCCGCCGAGGCCCGTTCCATCAGGGAATCGACATTGCCCAGCAACAGTCCGCTGAGGTTTTCGATCTCCTGGAGCATGTGGTGCCGCAGCCACGGTGCGGCGGCGAACTGCACCCGGTGGGTCTGTTCGTGGAGGCAGACCCAGAGCCGGAAGTCCGCGGGTTCGACTTTCAGTTCGCGTTCCACGGAGATGATGTTCGGCGCTACGAGCAGCAGCCGTCCGGAAGCGGGGGCCGTGGAGTTTTCGGCCAGCGCGGAGAAGGGATCGTACTGGCCCAGGACTTTGCTCGAAAGGAAGGCCAGGATGGCGCCGAGCTGGCTGCCGGTGATGGCCGCGCTGACTCCGGCAGCTCCGGGGCTGAGGGAACCGCGGCCCTCCAGCAGCTTTCCCATGGCGGGCTTGAGCATGACGGCGAAGCTCTGCGTGTTGGCTTTGGCCCATGAGGCCCTGTCCACGACGAGGACCTCGGAGTCGCGCAGGTCCCGGGCGGCGTCCAGTCCGGTGATGTGGTGGACGTGCGGCACGGAAATGTCCGCCATGAGCCGCAGATTTTCGACGGCGGCGCCGATCTCGGCGCTGCCCAGGACGGGGCCCGCCGGCGTCAGCCGGGCTGCCGTGGACGCGGCGAGCTCCCAGTTGATGAGATCCGGGACCTGGACCGATGCCGCACTCGGCGTCTTGGGTGATGTCTCGCTTGATGTCTCGCTTGCAGAGGACTCCATGGGGTCCATCAGATCACAGGGCCCCGACAATGCGCCTTAATTTTCGCTGACCGGCGAACCGGCCGGGGCTCCGTGACCCCGGGCCGAAGGGCCAGACCGGGCCGAAGGGCCAGACCGGCGCGAAGGGCCAGACCGGGCCGAAGGGCCAGACCGGCGCGAAGGGCCAGACCGGCGCGAAGGGCCAGACCGGCGCGGGGTCCGGGCCGGCCCGCGCTGTCAGCGGCAGCCGCAGCCGGCGAGGACGGCGGCGGAGCGGTCCAGTGCGGCTTTGTTCGCGGCACCGGGGGTCAGCCCGTTGCCGACGAAGGAAAAGACCAGGAGCCGGCCGTCGGCGTCGACCACGGAACCGCTAAGCGCAATGACCGTGTTCAGTGTGCCCGTCTTGGCGCGGACCAGCCCGGCGCCCGCGGCCGAGGCCGCATCCGTGTAGCGGTCCCCCAGGGTGCCGGTGAGCCCGGCGACCGGGAACCCGCTCAGGGCGGCACGCAGCCGGGGGTCCGTGCCCGAGGTCATGGCCCGGACCACGTCCGTGAGCTGCCGGGCCGAGACCCGGTTGGCCAGGGCAAGGCCGGAGACGTCCGCGGCCCGGAGCGAGTCAGTGGGAACGCCCATGTCCTTGACCTGCTGCAGCACGGCGGCAATGGCGTCGTCGCTGCTGCCGGGCCGGCCGACGCCGAGGGCGGTCATCCGTCCCATCACCTCGGCGAGGTAGTTGTCCGAGGTCTGCAGCATCATGTCCACCTGCTGCCCCACCGTGGCGGACTGGACCTCGGCCAGGACTTTGGCGTGCCCGCCCTCCGGCGCGTCACCGGTCCGGCCCCGGGCGACGCCGGGGGCAACGGACAGCCCCCCGGCCGCCGCGGCCGCCGTGAGCCGGGCGGCGAACACCTCGGCGGCGGTCATGGCGGCGTCCTGCGGGCGGGGTCCGGTGGTCTTGGCGGGATCGAACCTCGCGGAGTTCAGCGCCAGCGGGTACAGCGGGGCCATCTCCCCGGCGGCGACGTCCTCTGGGCTCCACGCCTGGCTGAGCGAGGGGCCGCTGAAGAGGGAGTCATCCAGCAGGACGTTCACCGTGCCGGTGACGCCGCCGGCTTTGAGGGCATCGATAGTGGCCTTCGCGAGCGTGGTCAGCCCGGCGCGGCCCAGAACGGCGCCCGGGGCCGATTCCCCGGCGCCCAGGAGGACATCGCCTCCGCCGGTCAGGACCACCGAGCCGGGGGTCGGCCCTGCCAGCACCCGGGTGCTGAAGCGGCGGTCGGGGCCCAGGACCCGCAGGGCCGCGCCGGCTGTGAGGAGCTTCATGTTCGACGCCGGAACGCGGGCCTCGTCGGCAGCCCGGTCGAAGAGGACCTGCCCCGTGGCGGCGTCCTGGACGATGCCGGTGAAGGTGCCGGCGCCGTCGGGCTTAAGGGTCTGGTTCAGCTGCGCGGCGAGGGCGGCCCCGGCCGGAACCGGCGCGGAAGCGCTGAGGGGCCCGATTGCCCCCGAACTGTTGCCGGGAGGGCTCAGTGTGGCGGGGATCTGCTGCCAGGGCGGTGCTGTCTGCGAGGCGTCGGAGGACCTGTCATGGCCGAGGAACGCCGGGGCGATGGCGATGCCGGCCGGCACTGCCACGGCCACCACGAGGAGGGTCTGGAGCAGCAGCGCGGGCATCCTGCGACCCCTGCCGGGCGCCGGCTGGGTACCCTCGCGGCTGGTTCTCGGTTTCATGCTGCTGCTGGTCCTTAGTCCTGAAATGTCCCCACTAGTTCCTGAAACCAGCGCCTCTCGCTATATCCTCAATAGTAGTCGGCGGCACCGACAGCCCTTATGCACGTGCCGCGCACCCCCTGAATTCGTCAAGGAGCATTCCATGAAGCATGACGTGACCATCGAGATCCCCAAGGGATCGCGCGTCAAGTACGAAGTCGACCACGAGACCGGCCGCGTCCGCCTGGACCGCGTCCTGTTCACGTCGATGCAGTACCCCACCCACTACGGTTTCTTCGAGAACACCCTGGGTGAGGATGGGGATCCGCTGGACGCGCTGGTGCTCCTGCAGGACTTCGACCTCTACCCCGGCGTGATCGTCGAGTCCCGACCGATCGGCGTGTTCAACATGACCGACGACGGCGGCGGCGACGCCAAGGTCCTGTGCGTCCCGACCGATGCCCGGTTCGACCACATCAAAGAGATCAGCGATGTCAGCGAGTTCCTGATCAAGGAAATCGAGCACTTCTTTACCCGTTACAAGGATCTGGAGCCGGGCAAGTGGGTCAAGGCCGAGGGCTGGGGCGACCGTGCCGCCGCCGAAGCCGAACTGGCAGCCTCTATCAAGCGTTACGTTCCGGCAGCCGGCCACTGACCGTTCCTGCACTCCAGCGCGGGGTCACGTACCGCCCATCCGGGGTTCCGGAACGGGCGGTACGTGACCCCGCGTTTTTGTTGGGCGTTTTTCGATTGGCGTTCAGTCAAGTGGCTGGGGCGCGGTGATGCGGACTCTCGGCGTCGACCTCGCTGCCGCCGCGAAGAAGACGGCGGCGGCCGTCATCGAATGGGATGGCGGCGCGGCGCGCCTGGCGCATCTGTCGTTGAACGTGGGCGACGAGGAGATCCTCCGCCTCTTCGACACCAGCGCCATGACGGGGATCGATTCCCCCCTCGGCTGGCCGGACGCGTTTCTTCCCTTCATCGCCGGGCACCTGAGCTTCGAACCCCATCCGGTGCTGGACCATGACGGGATCGAGGGCCGCCGGCTGCTCGCCTACCGCGACACCGACCGTTTCGTCACCGGCAACACCGGCATGATCCCGCTCAGCGTCTCCGCGGACCGGCTGGCCCACCCGGCGATGCGTTGCGCGGTGATTCAGGCGAAGATCGCAAGGGAGTACGGTCCGCAGGCCAGGGACGGCAGCGGCCGGCTTGCCGAGGTGTACCCGGCGGCGTCGCTGAAGCTCTGGGGGATCCATGCCCGCGGCTACAAGGGGCGCGGGGCGCCGGAGGCGGAAATGCTGTCCTCAGCGGTGGCGGACCTGGCCGTGAAGGCGCCGTGGCTGGACCTGGCGGAGTACCGGGCCGATCTTGCGGCGTCCGATGACATGTTCGATGCCCTCATCGCCTCCCTGTCCGCGCGGGCCGTCGCCGTCGGCGCGACGCTGCGGCCCGGGCCCGGGCACGCCGCGGCGGCCCTCACCGAAGGCTGGATCCACCTGCCCTCCGGCCAGCTTTCCGGCCTCGCTTCCCGGTAACCGCCTCTGTTACGGCCCCGGCACAGCACGCCCGCCAACAACTTGCCCCGCAAGTGCCAGCAGGTAGTGTGTCATCAGAATGTTCACGCTGACCATCAATCAAACCGACAGCCGGCGCGACGGCGACCGCGTGCCGCAGCTCCTCAAGGACCTGCGGCACATTCCGGCGCGCCTTGATTTCGACCGTTCCGTCGAGGATGAGGTCCAGGGGATCCTGGACTGTCCGCATCAGACGGTGGAAGCGGCCATGATCGCCCTGCGCAGCGGCAGCTGGTACGTGGGCATTGGCGTGGGCCCGGTCAATGAACCCCTGCCGAACCAGATCAAGGACGCCTCCGGGCACGGGCTGATCTATGCCCGGCGCGCGGTGGATCGCCTCCGGAACCACAAGGACCGCGTCCGGGTGGCCGTGGAGGGTCCGCTGGCCGATCTTGCCGCAGAGGCGGAAGCCGTGCTGCGCCTCCTGGGCCACATTGTGCACGACCGCAGCCACGCGGAATGGCGCGTACTGGACTTGCTCACCCCGGGGGTGCGGGGTCAGCAGAAGGCGGTCGCAGAGGAACTCGGGATCACCACCCAGGCCGTGAGCAAGGCCGTGGCCCGGTCCCAGTGGAATGAAGAACACGCGGCCCGGCCCGCTGCGGCGCGGCTCCTGGGCCTCATCCTCGACGTCCGCTAGCCGTCCCGGCCCCTCCCCGGAACCGCCCGACCCGGCCGCGCCTTTGAGGCCTTAGAGGAGGCTGCGAAGCACGTGCGCGGCGCCGTCGTCGTAGACCGATTTCGTCACTTCGTCAGCGGCGGCAATCACCTCAACGGGGGCCTGGCCCATGGCCACGCCGCGGCGCGCCCAGGTCAGCATCTCGATGTCATTGCGGCCGTCGCCGACGGCGACAGTGCGGTGCGTTTCGATGCTGAGCCGGTCGCGGAGCTGTTCCAGTGCGCTGGCCTTCGTGACACCGGCAGCGGCGATGTCCAGCCACGCCGTCCAGCCCACCGAATACGTGACGCCGGCGAGCCCGATGTGGCGGATCGCGGTGTTGAATTCTTCGGGCGTATTCTCCGAGCTGAAGACCACCACGCGCACGGCGGTTGCCTCCAGCATGGTCTGGAAGTCGACGCCGACCGCTTCGACGCCGAAGCTGGCGTCCTGGAAGCGTTCCGTGGACAGGAAGTTGCCGTCCCCGTCCTCGAGCGCGTACTTGGCCGAGGGCAGCCGCTTGCGCAGCGCGCGAAGGACCGGCCCGGGGTCAAACGTTGCCTTGTGGAGGATTTCGTAGCCCTCGGGCAGGCCGGAGTCGACGCGCAGGATCACACCGCCGTTGGAGCACACGGCGTAACCGTTCTCGATCCCGATGTGTTCGATGACGGGCAATGTGGCGTTGAGCGAGCGGCCGGTCGCGATCATGACGTGGTGGCCTGCGGCCACCACGGCCTGGGCGGCCTCGCGGACGGGAACCGACATGTGCCCGTCGTGGTCCACGAGGGTGCCATCGACGTCCAGGGCGATCAGCATCTTGTCGCCGGCCCGGTTCCGGGATTTTCCCACCCGGGCCGCGCTGGCCGGGGCCGCCGTGTTCTGGTCTGTCGTGTTCTGGTGTGTGGTGCGCCGGTCATCGTTGCCGGCGACTGAGGATTCAGTCATTGTTGTCATCTCACAAGTAGAGCAGAGACCCCCGACTGCCGCTAGGACACACGCCACAGCGAGGCGTGAACTTGCGGTAAACACCCACGGAATGTCCCCGTTGTGGGCTTTTACCCGGCGGCCATCGGAGGCCTGGCTGGGGTCGGGACCGGGGTTAGAGGACGGGGAAGACCGTCATGCCGCCGAGGTACTTCTGCAGGGCGGCGGGGACGTTGACGGAGCCGTCGGGGTTCTGGTGGTGCTCCAGGATGGCGACGATCCAGCGGGTGGTGGCCAGGGTGCCGTTGAGCGTGGCGACTGCCCGCGTGCCCTTGGGCGCGCCGTCCTCGTTCAGAACCCGTTCCCGGATGTTCAGCCGGCGCGCCTGGAACGTGGTGCAGTTCGACGTCGAGGTCAGCTCCCGGTATGCGCCCTGGGTGGGGACCCAGGCCTCACAGTCAAACTTCCGGGCCGCGGAATTGCCCAGATCGCCGGCGGCGGTGTCAATGACGCGGTACGGGAGCTCGCACTTGGCGAGCATCTCCTCTTCCCATGCCAGCAGGCGGGCGTGCTCGGCGGCAGCGTCCTCAACCGTGGTGTAGATGAACATCTCCACCTTGTTGAACTGGTGGACCCGGATGATGCCGCGGGTGTCCTTGCCGTGCGAGCCCGCCTCGCGCCGGTAGCACGAGCTCTGGCCCGCATAGCGGATGGGGCCGGCCGAAAGGTCCAGGATCTCGTCGGCGTGGTAGCCGGCGAGGGCCACCTCCGAGGTGCCCACAAGGTACAGGTCGTCCTCGGCGAGACGGTAGATCTCGGCGTCGTGCTTGACGTCAAAGCCGGTGCCCTGCATGGTTTCCGGGCGGACCAGGGTGGGCGTGATCATGGGGACGAACCCGGCGTCGATCGCCTGTTCCATGGCCATCTGGAGCAGCGCCATTTCCAGCCGGGCGCCGACGCCGCGCAGGAAGTAGAAGCGTGAACCGGAAACCTTCGCCCCGCGTTCCATATCGATGGCCCCGATCAGCTCACCGATCTCGAGGTGGTCCTTCGGCTCGAAGTCGGGGAATTCGCGCGGCGTGCCCACCGTCTTGACCACAATGTAGTCGTCCTCACCGCCGGCCGGGACGCCGTCCTCGATCAGGTTCGGGATGGTCCGGAGGAGTTCGTCCTGGGCGGCCTGGACGAGATCGGCCTCGGCCGATGCCGCTTTGACGGAGGCCGCCAGAGCCTTGACCTCGGCGAGGAGGGTCTGCTTTTCCTCGCCCTTGGCCTGCGCGACCTTCTTGCCGTACGCATTCTGCTCGGCCCGCAGGTTCTCGAACCGGATCAGGGCTGCCCGCCGGGCCGAGTCCCCTGCGATGATCGCGTCCACCGCGGATTCGTCGGCGCCTCGGGCGCGCTGGCTGGCACGGAACTTGTCCGGATTTTCGCTGAGGTCTTTTACGTCGATCACCAGACAAGAGTATCCAATCCGGTCACGGTTGCCCGGCAAGCCGGCCTGCATGCGCTGGCGGGATACTGTTGGATCACAATGCGCGACTGGCTGCTCTACCTCGTCATCGCTGGGGCCCTGGTCTTTGCCGTCTCCAGCTGGTGGGGGGTGCGCCGGCTGAAGGCCAAGCACACCCGCCGTGCCGTGTGGGAGGAAACCCACAGCCCGGGCCCGGGCCGCCAGAAGGTGGCCGTGGTCCTGAACCCCATCAAAGCCAAGTCTGCCGAGGCCCGGGGCCTGATTGAGGCAGCGTGCGCGGCGGCCGGCTGGCCGGCGCCCCGCGTCTTTGAAACCACCGCAGAGGATCCCGGCTTCTCGCAGGCGCGGGCTGCGGTGGCCTACGGGGCCGACGTCGTCCTGGCCGGCGGCGGCGACGGTACCGTGCGTGTGGTGGCGGAGGTCCTCGCCGGGACGCACACCGCCATGGGCGTGATCCCGCTGGGCACCGCAAACCTCTTGGCCCGCAATGTGCATCTGGAGGTCAACGACCTCGCCGGCAACGTGCAGGCCGCCCTGTTCGGGCACCAGCGGTTCATCGATACGGCGCGGCTCACCCTGGAAAATTCGCTCACCGGGGAGTCAGCGCAACACACGTTCCTGGTGATTGCGGGCATCGGCATGGACGCCGAAGTAGTCAGCGACACCCTTGACGGCCTGAAGAGGGCGGTGGGCTGGCTGGCGTACACGGAAGCCGGGGCCAGGCACCTTCTGGGGCGCCGCAAGAAGGTCTCCATCGCGCTGGATGGCCAGCCTGAGCAGGCCCGGAAGATCCGCAGCGTCCTGTTCGCGAACTGCGGCCTGATCCCCGGGGGAATCGACTTCATCCCGCAGGCCATGATCGATGACGGGATGCTGGACGTGGTGGTGATGAGCCCGCGCAGTGCGATCGGCTGGCTGGCCATGTACACAAAGATCGTCCTGAAGCACAAGAAGGACCTGCCGGTCATGACGTATTACCGGTGCGGCAAGATCACCATCCGGTGCCCGGAACCCATGCCCACCCAGGTCGACGGCGATCCTTCCGGCGAGGCCACGATGGTCACCGTCGAGGTGGACCCGGGATCCCTGCTGGTGAGGGTAAAGGACGGCGCCAAAGGCCGCTAGGCCGACGGCGGCTGGAGCGCGCCAGGCTGGAGTGCGCCAGGAGCGAGGGACTAGGCGCTGGCGGCCTTCTTGGCCTCTGCCGCCTTCTTCGCCTCGGCCGCAGCCTTGGCGGCCCGGGCTTCGGACTGCTCACGGATCATTGCCTGCTCCTCTTCGAAGCGCAGGCGGTCCGCGCGGTCGGCGTCGTCGCCGTCCCAGTCCTGATTTTCAGCTGTGGGCTTGGGATTGACAATCATTCCCTGGCCGTCATTTTCTGTGCTGGTGCCTGACATGACCCGCTCCCTCCCGTAGGGGAATTCCCCAATATGGATCAGGCAAGCATACGCACAGTTGGGAGGGCGTGGAAGTGCGCCATATGGCATTTGCCTACGCTCTGGGCGAAGCCCCCGGGGTATATTCCGGCACAGCAGATGCGCCGCCCAGTATGTCTTTCACCCACGCATGCGCGGCGCGGAATGCCTGGTCGGAGGTGTGCGGCGCGACGCTGGTCCGGTGGCCGTCGGCACGCTGGTAGGACCCGAGGAAGCGGGTGGCCGGGCTGATCCGGTGAAGACCTGCGAGCGCGTCGGCCACCCGGGCGTCGGCGACATGGCCGTCGGCGTCAATGCTGAAGAAATAGTGGCCCAGGTACTGCCCGGTGGGCCGGGATTCGATCCGGCTCAGGTTTACGCCGCGGGTGGCGAACTGGTCCAGGATCTCCATCAGCGCACCCGGCCGGTCCTCGGGCAGCGGCACCACGACAGTGGTCTTGTCGGCTCCGGTGGGGGCCGGCAGTTCGCCCGGGCGGCCCACCAGCACGAACCGGGTGACGGCTCCGGGGTTGTCGCCGATGTTTTCCGCCAGCACCTTCAGGCCCGGCTGCTCGGTGGCCACGATCGGGGCGCAGATCGCGGCGTCGTAGTGGGCGCCGTCGCCATCCAGCAAACCCATGGCGGCAGCGGCGGTGGAAGAACCGGGAATGTATTCCGCATTGGGAATATTGGCGTCCACCCAGAGCCTGCACTGGGCCCAGGCGTGGCCGTGGGTGGAGACGCGCCGGATGTCCCCGAGCGCCACGCCGGGCCTGGCCACCAGGACGAAACTGATGGGCACCAGAGCCTCCCGGCGGATCCGGAGTTCCTGGCCGGTGGCGATGGCGTCGAGGGTGGCGGTGACCCCGCCCTCGACCGAGTTTTCGATCGGCACCATGGCCGCATCGGCGGAGCCGTCCCGCACCTTGTCCAGCGCCGTGTTCACATTCGAGGACGGAATGCGGATGGCCTCCGCCGCGTCCGGGACCTGCATCAGGGCCGCTTCGGTGAAGGTGCCCTCGGGTCCGAGGAATGTGTAGGTGAGCGTCGGTGCGGGCATCAGTTCTTCCTTCTTCAGTTACAGGACAACCGGTTTGAGGCCGTTGTCGGACACCAGCGGCATGCCGGTCTCAACCCACTGGTCCATGCCGCCGGCCACATTCACCGCGGAATATCCCATTCCGACCAGCCACTGGGTGGCCCGGAAGGAGCGGCCGCCGGTGCGGCAGATGACGTAGACGTCTTCGTCCGGGTCCAGCTCCTCGATCCGGGCCGGCAACTGGTCCATGGGAATGTGCAGGGCACCCTCGGCGTGGCCCGCAGCCCACTCATAGTCCTCGCGGACGTCCACGATCTTGGCACCATCGGGGATGCCAGACACGCTTACGCTCTGGAAGTCGCTCATGTTGACCCTTTCCGCAGAATTCAAGCTCCGATCCCAGCGTATCCCCCGCCGCTGGCACCGCACCCCCGCTGGCGGCACGTTACGCTTCTGGGGACCGCAAAGGAGACCTCATGGCTGCCGAACACCCCGCGGAGCGGCCGGTCCGCGGCCCCCGCCACGGGACATGCCCTCCCCTGGCCGCGCGCGCTGGGCATGATGCCAACGTGTCCTTCCGCCGGACCCAGGAATGGGCATGTCCCCCGGGTAGCCGGCCCGCGCGGCCCCACGTACGGCCGGAGTCCCGCCTCCTTGGCTGAAATCCACGAACTCTCCGCCGTCGAGCTCCGCGATGCGCTCCGTTCCGGCGAGCTGTCCGCCAGGGCCGCCGCCGATCATTTCCTGGACCGGATCGAAGCCGAGAATCCGCACCTCGGTGCCTTCATCACGGTCACCGCGGAACAGGCGCGGAAAGACGCCACGGCAGCTGACCGGCGCTACGCCCTCCGGAGCCGGAACGGCGGCGCCTTGCCCCTGCTGCATGGAATGCCGGTCGCCTTCAAGGACCTGACGGATGTGGCAGGGGTCGTCACCACGCATGGAAGCGCGGCCCTGGAACGCAAGCCGGCCTTGGCCGACGGCGCAGTTCCCGCCGCGCTTAAGGCCGCCGGGGTCCTCTCGCTGGGCAAGACACAGGTCCCGGAGTTCGGCCTGACCGCCTACAGCGAGAACCGGATCGCCCCGCCGTCGCGCAATCCGTATGCACTCAGCCGCAGTTCGGGCGGCTCCTCGGGCGGCAGCGCTGCCGCGGTGGCCGCGGGGCTGTTGCCGTTCGCCCCAGGGTCCGACGGCGGAGGCTCCGTGCGGATCCCGGCCGCGGCATGCGGACTGGTCGGGTTGAAGCCCGGACGTGGGCTTCTGCCGGCCGGGGGAAGCTCAGGCGATCCCGCGCAGCTCGTGGTTGCCGGACCGCTCGCCCGCTCCGCCGCCGACGCTGCGCTGCTGCTGGATGCTCTGGTGCCGGGCCCGGACAATCAGGGTGCGGGCGAACAGGGTGCGGGCGTTCCGGGCATGGGCAGCCGGACGCACGCTGGCTACCTCGAACTGACCGCCAGGGAGCCCCGACCGCTGAGGATCGGCATAAGTCTCGACAGCCCGTGGCAAGCGAAGTTTCCCTTCATCCCGGACAGTGAGGCGCTCGACGCACTCGCGGACGGCATCTCGCGGCTGGAGGCGGCGGGGCACGAGACCATGGAAGCCGCGATTCGCTACGACAACCGCTACCCGGATGCTTTCACCACAGCCTGGACGGCCGGCATTGGCAGCGCGCGCATCTCGCCGCAGCGCGAGGCGCTCCTGACGCCGCTCACCAGGACTTTCCGCCGGCGGGCACAGCAGCGCAGTGCAGCCAAACTCAACGAATCCCTCGGGTTCCTCCGGCAGTTCCAGCAGGACACGATTGTCCAGTACGCCCAATGGGACCTCATAGTGACGCCGGCCCTGGCGCAGACACCCCGTCCGGTGGGCTGGTTCACGGGCGCGACCCACGGCGGAGGCTACTGGCCAACCGCGGAATGGGCGGGCGACGCCGACGGCGACTACCGCAAACAGTGCGAGTACGCTCCATGGTCATCCATGGTCAACGTTTGCGGGCTGCCGGCCATCAGCATCCCGGTGCACTGGACCGGCGGCGCCCCTGGTTCCGGCCTGCCGATGGGCATCCAGGTGATCGGGCCGATGGGCTCCGAGGGGCTCCTGCTGCAGGTGGCCGCCCAATTGGGCTTCTAGCCGTGGACCCGGCACTCACCCGTGGGCATGCCCACTCCTGACGCCGCGCAGGGGACATGTCCGGAACTCACATCGGGCACCGGACATGTCCGTCCTCCACCAGTCAGGACATGCCCATTCCGCACGCCGCGCACCGGACCCGCCCGCCCTTCACGCCGCGCAATGGACATGTCCAGCGCTCATCACGGACATATCCGCCCGTGGCCGAGGCGGGTGGACATAATGCCATCATGTCCACGCCCGGGCGCCACGAATGAGCATGTCCTCCGGTGAGGCCCAGGAACTCAGCCAACACTCACCCCCCGGGCACCAAAAATGAGCATGTCCCCCGGTGAGGCCAAGGAACTCAGCCAACACTCACCCCCCGGGCGCCAAGAATGAGCATGCCCCCAGCTGGCACCAAGGAACTCAGCCAACACACACCCCCCCGGGCGCCAAGAATGGGCATGTCCCCCGGTGAGGCCCAGGAGACCAGCCAACCCAAGCCCCCAGCCACCCCAAGCCCGCGTCCGCCGTCGGACCTCCCCAGCCCCCAAATGGACGCTGGCGGCGGCAGGCGGCTATCGTTCACTCAAACCCGACCAGGCCGCGAAAGAGGATCGATGAAGATCACCGGTGCAGTACTTGAGGAAATCGGCCGCCCCCGCCCCTTCGCGGAGTCCAGGCCGATCAGCATCTCCGAGCTGGAACTGGCGGCTCCCGGCCCCACCGAGATCCTGGTCCGGATGGAGGCCGCCGGGATTTGCCATTCGGACCTGAGCGTCGTCGACGGCAACCGGGTCCGGCCCGTTCCCATGCTGCTGGGCCACGAGGCCGCGGGCCGCATCGTGACGGTCGGTTCCGGCGTCACGGACCTGCAGCCCGGTCAGCGGGTGGTCATGTCCTTCCTGCCCCGATGCGAGAACTGCGCGAACTGCGCCGAGGACGGCCGGCTGCCCTGCACGGCAGGGTCCAAGAGCAACAACGACGGGACCCTGCTGCACGGATCCCGGCTCCTGAGCCGCGACGGCGAGCCCGTCCACCACCACCTGGGCGTCTCAGGCTTCGCCACCCACGCCGTCGTGGACCGCGCTTCCGCCGTGCCGGTGGACGACGACATCCCCGCGGACATTGCGGCAGTGCTGGGCTGCGCCGTGCTGACCGGCGGCGGCGCGGTGCTCAACGCGGCCCGGCCCCGCCCGCAGGACAGCATCATGATCGTCGGCCTCGGAGGGGTGGGCATGGCGGCGCTCATTACCGCCGTCTCGCAAGGAATCTCGCGGATTGTCGCTGTGGACACGCTGGAGCAGAAACTCGATCACGCCCGCCGCCTCGGCGCCCACGAGACATACACCCCGCAGCAGGTCCTCGACGCCGGGGTCAAAGCCAGGTTCGTGATCGAGTGCGCGGGAAATCCCCGCGCGTTCGAGACCGCGTTCGCCGCCACCTCCGCCGGCGGCACCACCGTCACGGCGGGACTGCCCTCCCCCGAGGCCCGCGCCCAGCTGGCGCCGCTGACCGTCACCGCCGAAGCCCGGACGATCGTGGGCAGCTACCTGGGCTCCGCCGTCCCGTCGCGGGACATCCCGAGATACGCCCAGTTGTGGCGGGACGGGAAACTGCCCGTCGAGGAGCTGATCTCGGACCGCATCGCCCTGGCCGATATCAACCGGGCCATGGACCAGCTGGCGGACGGCCTCGCCATCCGGCAGATCATTATGTTCGACGCCGGCGAGCCCGCCCAGGAGCCCGCCGACGAGCCCGTCTAGGACACAGCCGCCCAGCCCGGAACGCCCCGCGAAACCGGCGGAAAGAGAGGCAAAACACGGCCGCGGTTGCTTGCCTCGAGCCTGCTCGAATGTGACAATCGCGCGTCACAATGTCACCATTAAGTAAATGAGCACAACTCATTTATCCAATCCCCCCGCTATAACGCCGGGCGATCCCTCGTTACGTCCCCCCACCAAGACACCGGGCGACACCTCGTTTTTTGGCCACCCAAAGATGCTGGCCAGCCTTTTCTCCGTAGAGATGTGGGAGCGCTTCTCCTTCTACGGAATGCAGGGGATCCTCCTTTACTACATGTACTTCACGGCTGCCCAGGGTGGCCTTGAGATTCCACAAGCTTTGGCGGCCGGCCTCGTCGGCGCCTACGGCGGCGGCGTCTACCTCTCCACAATCCTCGGCGCCTGGCTCGCGGACCGGCTCTTCGGGTCCGAGCGGGTGCTGTTCGGCGCGGCCGTCCTGATCATGGCCGGCCACATCGGGCTGGCACTCGTGCCCGGCATACCCGGCCTGATCGCCGGACTGGTGCTGGTGGGCGTCGGCTCCGGCGGCCTGAAGGCCAATGCCACCGCCCTCGTCGGCAGCCTGTATGGGGAGAAGGACGAACGCCGCGACGCCGGGTTCTCCATCTTCTACATGGGCATCAACGCCGGTGCGCTGATCGGCCCGCTGGTCACCGGCTGGCTGCAGGAAAGCCAGGGCTTCCACTGGGGCTTCGGCGCCGCCGCCGTCGGCATGGCCATTGGCCTTGTCATCTACTCGCTGGGCCGCAAGAAGCTGCCCGAAGAAGCACACCGGGTACCGAACCCGCTCCCGGCCGCCCAGCGCACCCGCTACGGCCTCGTCTTCGCCGGCATCGCCGTGATCATCGCCGTGCTGCTCGTGACCGGCACGGTGAACGCCGAAAACCTGGCCATGTCCATGGCCTACGCCGCAATCGGCGCGTCGGTGCTGTACTTCGCGCTGATCTTCAGCAGCAAGAAGGTCACCCCCACCGAGCGCGGACGGGTCGCAGCGTTTATCCCGCTGTACATCGCCTCTGCCGCGTTCTGGGCCCTGTTCCAGCAGCAGTTCACCTTCATCGCCGTGTACTCGGAGGAGAAGCTGGACCGGAACCTGTTCGGCTGGGAAATGCCTGCCGCCTGGGTCCAGTCCATCAACCCGGTGTTCATCATCATCTTCGCCGGCATCATGGCCGCCCTCTGGACCCGGCTCGGCCGCAAGCAGCCCGGTTCGGCCCTGAAGTTCTCGATCGGCCTGTTCGTGATGGGCCTTGCTTTCCTGGCGTTCATCCCGCTGGCCGGCGGTGGCAAGACCCCTCTGCTGGCTCTGGTTGGAATCCTGCTTCTGTTCACGCTTGCAGAGCTGTTCCTTTCCCCCATCGGCCTGTCTGTGACCACCAAGCTGGCGCCCAAGGCCTTCCACACCCAGATGGTGGCACTGTTCTTCCTCTCCGTGTCCCTGGGCACCACCCTGGCCGGCATCCTGTCCGGCCTGTACAACCCGCAGGACGAGCTGCCCTACTTCATCGGCATCGGCGGAACCGCAATGCTGCTGGCTGTGGGCCTGGCGGTCGCCTCACCGGCGATCAAGAAGCTCATGGGCGGCGTACGCTGACCCGATGAGCACCGCACATCGCGTTCCGGTTGCTTCGCGCGTCTACACCCCCTCCCCCGGCGAGGCGTCCGACGTCGAACTCATGCCGGCAGGCGATGTCACCGACGGCGTGGTGCGGGTTGGCGGAACTATCCGCCGCCCGCACCAGCCGCAATCCCTCGCCGTCGCCGAGTACCTCGACTGGCTGGACGACGCCGGTTTTGAAGGCTCCCCCCGCTTCCTCGGCCGCGACCCTCAGGGCCGGGACGCCCTGAGCTTCGTGCCGGGATACTGCGCCGGGTCGCCGCCGGAATCCTGGGTGCAGTCCGAAGACCTGCTGGCCTCCGTGGCCCGCATGGTGCGGCGCCTGCACACCGCGTCCGCCGGCTTCGTGCCGCGGGCCCACGCGTTCCCGCCCCGGCCGGTCCGGCCGAACCCCGCCGACGCCGCCGGACTCATCTGCCACCTGGACGTGACACCCCAGAATGTGGTGGTCCGGGACGGCCTGGCCGCGGGACTGGTGGATTTTGACCTCGCCGGACCCGCCACGGCACTTCACGATTCGCTCAACACCGCCATGCACTGGGTGCCGCTCCGCGACCCGTCAGATAGGTGGCCGGGCTGGGAAGACCAGAATCCGTTCCGCCGGCTGCGCATCTTCGCCGATGCCTACGGCTGGAGCGAGGATGAACGACGCCGGGTGCCCGGCGCCGGGATCGACGCCGCGGCGCTCAGCTACGAGCGGATGCGGCACAACGCCGCCGCCCTGGGCGGCGGCTGGGCGCGGATGTGGCAGGACGGCGTGGGCGGCCAGATCAACCGCCGGCGCGCTTGGCTTGAAGCCAACGCGAAGCCCCTGGTGGCTGCGCTGACAACCTGACCAGGCGCGGCTCCGGCGCCACAGGGCAGACCTAGGCTCCGTACCCGCTGTTGCGCGCGGTGCCGATGACCAGTCCGAAAATGACGAGGACCAGGATGGTCACGGCGATGCCCACGTAACCCATCACCAGACCGGCGATCGCCATGCCCCGGCCGGCCGGTTCGCGCCGCAGGGCCAGGTGCCCCAGGATCACGGCGGCCAGCTGCGGGAGCAGGAAGAATCCGAATCCCACCAGTGCCGCGATGCCGCAGCACATGCTGGCGATGCTCAGACTCTTGGGCGACGGCGGCGCGCCGTAGTACGCGGGCTGGCCGTAGGCGTTGGGGCTGCCCGGCTGGGCATACGGCGACGGCTGGCCATACGGGGCGGCCGGCTGGCCGTACGGGGCGGCCGGCTGGCCGTAGATCGGGGGGTACGGGCTTGAGTGCTGGCCGCGGTCAGGTGCCGCCTGGCCGGTGTAGGGCTGTTGTCCGGTGTAGGGCTGCTGTCCGACGTGGGGCTGCTCGCCCGTGTCGGGCTGCTGGCCTGCGTGAGGCTGCTGGACCGGGTAGGGCTGCTGCGGGGATTCGGGTTGCGCGAACTGCTGCGTCGCCGACGGTCCCTGATCCTGGCCGGCGGGTGGTGCCTGCCCCGGCGGAACGTCGGGTTGCTGGTCCGGGAGGCGCAGGGTCGGCTGGTAGCCCTCCGGGGTCTCGTCTTTGCCTTGTTTTGGCTGTTCAGTCATGGCTTGTCCCCTCAAGAAGTCTCTGGATCCAGAGTACCGCCGCACGGTTGGCTTGGGACCGGGCCTATTGGCTGGTTTTCTTTCGTCACAGGAGCGGGTTTGGCGCGAAACCGTGTTGCACCCCGCCCTCGTCTGGCATGCTGGTGCCATGGCTAGCCGCGCGGGCACAGTTGCCCAACCCCAAGACCTTGTTGACCTCACTGCGCTTTTGGATGCGTACTACGACGTTTCGCCGGACCTTTCGGACCCGGGCCAGCGGGTGGCCTTCGGCACCTCCGGGCATCGGGGATCGAGCCTGAAGGCGTCCTTCAACGAACCCCACATCCTCGCCATCACGCAGGCGATCGTGGAATACCGGGCAGGCCAGGGCATCACCGGCCCCCTCTACATGGCCAAGGACACCCATGGCCTGAGCGAGCCCGCACAAAACTCCGCCCTCGAGGTGCTGGCCGCCAACGGCGTGCACGTCCTCATCGACGCCCGCCACGGCTACACGCCCACCCCTGCCCTGAGCCACGCCATCCTGACGCACAACCGCAATGCCGCCCCTGGCGCGCCGCAGGCCGACGGCATCGTGGTGACCCCCAGCCACAACCCCCCGGGCGACGGCGGATTCAAGTACAACCCTCCGCACGGCGGCCCCGCGGACACCGACGCCACCGGCTGGATCGCCAACCGCGCCAACGAGCTGCTGGAAAACGGCCTGCGCGGCGTCAAGCGGATTCCGGTGGCCGAGGCCCTGGCCGCCGGGACCACCGGCAAGTTCGACTTCCTGAGCAGCTACGTCGACGACCTCCCGTCGGTACTGGATCTCAATGCGATCCGCGAGGCGGGCGTCCGGATCGGCGCCGACCCGATGGGCGGAGCGTCGGTGGACTACTGGGGCGAGATCGGTGAGCGCCACCACCTGAACCTCACCGTGGTCAACCCGACCGTCGACCCGCAGTGGGCTTTCATGACGCTGGACTGGGACGAGAAGATCCGGATGGATTGCTCCTCGCCGTCGGCGATGGCGTCCCTGATCAACCGCATGTCCGACGGCGCCAAGTTCGACGTCGCCACAGGCAACGACGCCGACGCCGACCGCCACGGGATCGTCACACCGGACGGCGGGCTGATGAACCCAAACCACTACCTCGCCGTCGCCATCGATTATCTGTACCGGCACCGGACCGGCTGGAACCCGCAGTCCGTGATCGGCAAGACCCTGGTTTCCTCATCCATCATCGACCGCGTGGCCGAGAGCCTGGGCCGCAAACTTGTCGAAGTGCCCGTGGGCTTCAAGTGGTTCGTCCCCGGGCTGCTGTCCGGAGAGGGCGCCTTCGGCGGCGAGGAATCCGCCGGTGCCTCCTTTAACAAGATGGACGGGAGCGTCTGGACCACCGACAAGGATGGCATCCTGCTGGCTCTGCTGGCCTCGGAGATCACGGCGGTGACGGGCAAATCACCGTCGCAGCTGTACAAGGGCCTCACCGACCAGTTCGGCGACCCCGTCTACGCCCGGATCGACGCGGCCGCCACCCGGGAGCAGAAGGCAGCGCTGGGCAAGCTCTCGCCGTCGGACGTCACCGCGACCGAACTGGCCGGCGAAACGATCACGGCCAAACTGACCGAAGCGCCGGGCAATGGCGCCGCGATTGGCGGCCTCAAGGTCGTTACCGAAAACGCCTGGTTCGCGGCCCGGCCCTCCGGCACGGAAGACGTCTACAAGATCTACGCCGAGTCCTTCAAGGGTGCCGAGCACCTCAAGCAGGTCCAGGCCGAGGCGAAGGCGCTGGTGGACGGGGTTATCTCGTAGTTCAGCCGCCGGTGGCCAACTCGGCGCGGTCCCTGCCAAGCGTCTTTGCCTGGTAGAGGGCCGCGTCGGCCGAGATCACTGCGGCGTCGAGGCCGCCCGGTCCGGCGCCGGTGGACGCGATGCCGTAGCTCACGGTGGGCAGCCGGGGAATGACTGCGGAGCCGGATTGATGGAGCCGGACGCTGATGTCGGCAGCGATTTCCCGTGCCCGGTCCGGCGTGACGCCAGGCAGCAGGAGGATGAATTCCTCGCCGCCGTAACGGCCCACGAGGTCGGTGGAGCGGACGGTGCCGGAGCAGGCCCTGGCAAAGGCCTGCAGAGCGGAGTCCCCGGCCGAGTGGCCGAACTGATCGTTGATGGCCTTGAAGTGGTCCAGGTCCGCGAGGATGATCGATGCCGTGGTGCCGGTCCGGCGCAAACGGCGCAGTTCGTTTTCGGCGAGGTCCAGGAACGCAGAACGGTTGAGCAGGCCCGTGAGGCCGTCCACGGTGGCCCGTGCCCGGAGATCCTGGGTCTGCTGTTCGTAGCTCAGCTCGGCCATGGTGAAGGAAGCAACCACGAGCGTGATCGTCGAGAAGACGGTCATGGGGACGGAGCCGAACACCGATGTGAAGACGGCACCGTCCGGTCCGTTCGCCAGGAAAGCGACGAGGCGGCCCAGGTAGAACACGGCCAGGATGCCGGCGCCCACGGCGAGGGGACGGTGGACGCGCGAGTAGTCGCGCTCGAGCAGGAACAGCTCCCGGGATGCCAGGCCGATCAACACGGCCATGAATCCCAGGTACACCGGGCCTCCCGCCCAGACGTTGGTGGCCGGGTGGCCGAGGAAGGAAGCGACGGCGGTGGCGGCAGGACCGGCCGCGAGCTGCCAAGGCCGGAGGGAGGGGGCACGGAGGGATCGTCCGCCGGCCCAGATGCTGGCGGCACCGGCGACCAGCATTACGTTGCCGGCAGGGATGGCCCACCCCTGCTGCGCCGTACCCTCCAGCAGGTACGCGGCGTTGCCGACCAGGAACAGCAGGAGCGCCATGCACCACCAGCCGCTGTAGTGCGACCGGGTGCGCCGGAACGTAATGAAGTAGAAAAGCATGAGCAGTGTGAGATCGACAAGCGCCAAGGCAACCCGCAGTGTCGCGGCGTCAAGCATCATTTAGTGGTCCCCCCGGTCCGCTGTGACTTGCCCGAAATACTCACTTCGTCTTCGAATTACCGTCGAATGGCTGCCGAAGTTGACCCAAGTATGGCACCCGCTCCGCAGGAATCCAGCGCCGGCGTCGCGGATATGACGCCGGGCCCTCCCAAGACGCCGTTCTGGCGCCTACGCCTGGCCGACAGTCCACAACTTCAGGATCCGGCGCGTGGCGTGCCCGCCGTCGGGCGCCATGTCCACGAGCGCTATTCGGTCAAGCGCGAACGTGTCGCCCTGCCGGAGCCGTTTGTCGCCGTGGTGCGAGACGTGCGGCCGGTACCCCTCCTGGGTGTAGGCAGGCGTGGAGATCCGGCCGGGCAGCTGATCCACGATCCGGACCAGCTCGTTGTGGAGGACCTGCAGCTCATTGCTGGGTTCAATCAGGTTGACCGGGATTGACCCTGCGCGCCCGAACCCGGCTTCGCCGCCCACGCTGAGCCGGCAGCCCAGGGCAGCGGCCACCGGGTCCGCCATGAGGGCGGCGATGTGGTCGGCGAGTGGATCGCCCGCGGCCGGCGGCGTGCCCGGCGCGGGTTCGGCGCCGGTTTCCTGGCCGGGTTCGACGACGCCGGACTTCACGACGCCGGCCTTGACCACGTCGAACTTGACCAGGGTGAGATGCAGCGGCCAGTCATCCCGGGGAAACTCGAGCCCTTCGGCTACCGGTTCCACGAAAGCCACCACGATCAGGTTCCGCATGGGAAAAGTGTGCCACGCCGCGGCGCCTCCGGGGCCGGGCGGGCGCCGCAAACTCACAGTGCCGGCGGCGACGGCGCGGACTAAAATGGGAAGTGGCCTTGGATGTGGGCCTTGCGCTGAACCGCAGAATCGCATCCCGCGTGCCTCCGGCCTGTCCCCCATGGTGCCGGAGGCACCTCCGCGGAAGGACAGTGCCGGAGAACGGCGCCGCAGGCTGTTAGACGGTGCGGACGACGTCCTCGTAGGCGAATTTCGGCTTGGCTTCGCCCCAGGCGTCTGCCCCGGGCTGGCCGATGTTG
Source organism: Arthrobacter sp. 05T410 (assembly GCF_056396505.1). Taxonomy (NCBI): domain Bacteria; kingdom Bacillati; phylum Actinomycetota; class Actinomycetes; order Micrococcales; family Micrococcaceae; genus Arthrobacter; species Arthrobacter sp. 05T410. Next base: position 202,136 of record NZ_JBFTLP010000006.1, read on the forward strand.
ACCACCAGGAAGCTCTTCTGGCTCCCGTCGGGGAAGAACGCAGCGTCGATCTTGGCGAAGTCGGCACCGGTCATGGGACCTGCCGCGAGGCCCAGGGTGCGGACCGCGAGGATGAAGTAGCCGGCCTGCAGGTGGGCGTTGTTGTTGCCCGTGGCCGCGGCGAGATCCGGCGCGGCGTCATACATGGCTTTGGGGGCGTTGTAGCCGGGAAGGAACGCGTCCCACTGGTCCTGCCACGCGGTGTCGTAGCTCAGGACCGCGACGAGCGGCGCTGATGCCGTCTTGGCGCGGTTTCCGGCGGCCAGCGCATCAACAAGCGTGGCGCGGGCTTCGTCGGAGCGCACGTACGTAACGCGCAGCGGCTGGGAGTTGAACGCCGTGGGGCCGAACTTCGTCAGTTCGTAAATCGCGCGGGCCTGCTCGTCGGTGACGGCGCCGGTGAAGGCGTTCGCCGTGCGGGCTTCGGCAAAGATGGCGTCGACGGCGGCTGCCTCGATTACTGCTTCATCGTGGGCGAGTGTCATGGGCATCCCTTTCGCTGGGCCGGCGCACTCTTGGGCGGCCGGCGTCTCCTGCTGTCAATAGTTGCAACTTCAACAGACGGCGCCTGCTTCCCGCTGCGCCCTGTGACCTCGGGCACACCGGACCGGCCCGCAGCACGCCGGCCCGACGGGACGGCCGGTAAATGCTGCGCGGTAAAGTTGCTCGGGAAGATTCCTTCCCGCCCGCCCCACATTCTCTGAAAGGCTCCCGGCATGAGCATGCTCGGCACCAAATGGAAGCTCCACGGCAACGGCAAGTCCGTCCGCCCCGGTGAGGTCGTCAGGCCGGATGAGCGGCTCACCTGGCCCCTGACGGTAGGGATCGGGATGCAGCATGTTGTGGCCATGTTCGGTGCTACCTTCCTGGTCCCGATCATCACGGGCATGCCGCCAGCCACCACCCTGTTCTTCTCCGGCATTGGCACGCTCCTGTTCCTGGTCATCACGCAGGGACGGGTGCCCAGCTACCTCGGTTCCAGCTTCGCGTTCATCGCGCCGATCATGGCTTCCCAGCAGCAGTTCGGCGTCCCCGGGGCACTCGGCGGCGTGGTCTTGGCGGGCGCGACCCTCGCCGTCGTCGGCGCCGTAGTGCAGAAGTTCGGCGCCGGCTGGATCAACCGAGTCATGCCGCCGATCGTGACCGGCGCGATCGTGGCGCTGATCGGCCTGAACCTGGCACCCGCGGCGAAGGCCAACTTCGACCAGGCCCCCGTCACCGCCTTCATCACCCTGGCCGTCATCATCGTGGTCAGCGTGTTGTTCCGCGGCATGCTGGGCCGGCTGAGCATCCTGGTGGGTGTCCTGGTGGGCTACCTTGTTGCGATGATCCGGGGCGAGGTGGACTTCTCCAAGGTGGACAGTGCTGGGTGGGTGGGCCTGCCGCATTTCCAGACCCCCGAATTCCACCTGGGCGTCGTGGGCCTCTTCGTGCCGGTCGTACTGGTGCTGGTGGCAGAGAACATCGGCCACGTGAAATCCGTGTCCGCCATGACGGGGCAGAACCTCGACGGCGTCTCCGGCCGCGCGCTGCTGGCCGACGGCGCCGCCACCGTACTTGCCGGTCTTGGCGGTGGGTCCGGGACGACCACCTACGCCGAGAACATCGGCGTCATGGCCGCCACCAAGGTGTATTCGACGGCGGCGTACTGGGTGGCCGGCGCCTTCGCTGTGATCCTGAGCTTCTCGCCGAAGTTTGGCGAGCTTATCGCCACCGTCCCCGCCGGCGTCCTGGGCGGCGCGGCCACGATGCTGTACGGCATGATCGGCGTGCTGGGCGTGAAAATCTGGGTCCAGAACAAGGTGAACTTCTCCAACTCGATCAACCTGACCACGGCCGCCGTCGCCCTGATTGTCGGGATTGCCGACTACACCTGGACCATCGGCGACTTGAAGTTCACCGGGATTGCGCTCGGCTCGGCCGCGGCCCTGGTGATCTACCACGGCATGAAGGCGATCGCGAAGGTGCGCGGCACGGTGGCCGAACCGGAAACCGAAGATTCCGCGCCGGCCGCAGCTTCGACGGCCGCGGTCAAGGCAGCCGTCAAGCGCTCCCCCAAGAAGCGCCGCTAAAGAACGCCGCCCGGAAGCGCGCGGCGAGCGGGCAATCCAGCAGACGAGAAAGGCCGGACTCCGCCCAAGGGCAGGAGTCCGGCCTTTTCGCTGTCACGGCCGGCAGCGCCGGGGCGCGACGGGCCTGGGACTAGCCGGCGTCGAAGGCGTTCTTGTCATCGTCGCGGTCCTTCGGCGACTTGTTCTCCGGCAGGTCCGTCCCGGAGCCGTCCGGCAGCCCCGCCGCGTCCTGTCCGGACTCAGAGGAGAAGGGCCGCCCGGCGTCGGGCTCTTCCGTGTTGGCACCGTCCATCTCCGCTTCCGACGACGGCACTGCCGTCTCGGAATTCTCCGAGGCGTCCGGGTCGAAGCCGGGGGTTGCGCTGGCGTTTTCTGAACTCATTTGTTCCTCCGCTCCTCCGAAGCGTCCTGCTCCGGGTTCTCCTGCACTGTCTTGGTCTTCTGCACCGAACTGGCTCAGGTCCGGCGCGCCGGCCGGATACGTCTCGCCGTCGGGGCTGTCCTGGTTCAGCCCGGCGGCGTCGAAGGCCTCCTCCTCGCGGGGCTGGGCAAATTTCTTCCCATCGCCGCCCATCTCCTGCTCGGCGGTCGGCGTGCCGTAGCCGCCCGCTTCCTCGGTGACGGACTTGGGATCCTGCTGGTTTTCAGTCATGTCATTCCTCCTGGTACTGGAAACTGGTGCTGGAAATGCGACTAGCTGGCAGTGGACGGGTCCGGAGCGGGTTCAGAGCGGGTTCAGAGACCCTTGCCTCCGGTGACCGGAAGCACGGCTCCGGAAATGTAGGAACCGTGGTCGGAGGCGAGAAGGACATAGGCGGCCGCGAGCTCCGCCGGCTGCCCCGCCCGCTGCAGGGGCGTGTCCTGGCCGAAGGACGGGAGCTTGTCGGGCCATTCGGTGGCCGGAATCAGCGGTGTCCAGATGGGACCCGGGGCCACGGCGTTGACCCTGATCCCCTTGGGTCCGAGCTCCTGGGCCAGGGCTTTGGTGAAAGCCACCTGGGCCGCCTTGGTCATGGCGTAGTCAATGAGTTCCGGGGACGGGTTGAAGGCCTGGATTGACGCCGTGGTGATGATCGACGCACCCGCTTCCAGATGCGGGACCGCGGCACGGGCCGTCCAGAGCAGGGAGTACAGATTGGTTTTGAAAACGCGATCAAACTCTTCGGTGGGCAGTGATTCGAAGCTCTCGCGGTTCTTCTGGTAGGCCGCATTGAGCACCAGGACGTCGAGGCGCCCGAATTCGGCCAGCGTCGCCTTCACGATGTCCGCCGCGAAGTCCTCGCTGCGGCCGTCGCCGGGGAGCAGCAGGGCCTTGCGGCCGGCCTTTCGGATCCACTCGGCGGTGTCCTGCGCGTCGTCTTCTTCCTCCGGCAGGTAGGAGATGGCGACGTCGGCCCCCTCCCGGGCGAAGGCGATCGCCACCGCCCTGCCGATTCCGGAGTCGCCGCCCGTGATCAGGGCAGCCTTGCCGCTCAGGGCACCGCTGCCGCGGTAGCTTTCCTCGCCGTGGTCCGGCTTGGGCTCCATGGGCGCGGTGAGGCCGGGCTGCTTCTGGACCTGTTCCGGGAACGGGCCGGAATGGTAGCCGGCGCGCGGATCGCGCGGCTGGTCGGGCTGCTTGGGCTGGTCCTGCCGTTCGCTTGAGTCGCTCATAATCCGCCTAACTACGTGTCGGTTTCCAGGGATGTTCATCGGTCCCGTGTGGCCGGGGCCCGCTGAATCCATCCCGGCGAAGTAATCAGTTTCTACCTAACCACAATATCGTCAGCAAGCTTAGTACCAACTTGTTTTTGGCAACTCTCAAGCCTAGGTTGAGGGTGGGGCCGCGTGCTGCGTCGGGTTCCCTTGGTTTCAGGATTTGCGGAGGAGTACCGATGACTGGCCCAGTAGCGCCGAAGAACGACGGCAGGGACGAGTCCCTTGCCGAGCGGATGGACCGCAACTGGGTCGAACTGCTGCAGGAACTGCGCGTACTCCAGACCGGCGTCCAGATTCTCGCCGGCTTTCTCCTGACGCTGCCGTTCCAGTCGCGCTTCGAGACGCTCGATGACTACCAGACCCGCCTGTATCTCGCCAACGTCGTCCTGGCCGCCCTGACCACGGCCACGATCCTGCTGCCCGTGAGCGTGCACCGCCGGCTGTTCCGGCAAGGGCTGAAGCAGGCCCTCGTGAGCAGCGCGGACATCATCGTCAGGTTTTCGTTGACCGGGGTAGGGCTGCTGAGCGTGGGCACCACCTCACTGATCTTCGATGTCACCGTAGGCCGGACGGCGGGCGTGATCGCCGGCGTCGGGCTGCTCGCCGTGCTGGTGCTGCTGCTGGTACTTGTCCCTGCCTGGATCCGTCGACGGGCCCGCAAAGAGGAGTCGCTATGACAAACGTTTCACATGAGCGCCACACCGCAGGCACGGGAACCATGGGCAAGTGGGTCAAGGAACATGGACTGCTTCTGGCCAACATCGGGCTGTTCGTCGTGTTTTTCGTCGGCATGGTCCTGAGCGGGGCAAGCACCTACAGCGACGAGCAGCTTGCCCACGGCGAACCTGCCGTGACCGTCCTGCAGTACCTTGGCACCGGGAACTTCCTGGAGGCGACTTTCGAGAACTGGGAGTCGGAATTCCTGCAGATGGGCATGTACGTCATCCTCACCGTCTTCCTGTTCCAGAAGGGGTCCTCCGAGTCCAAGCCGCTGGGCCGGACCGCCCCGCAGGACGAGGACCCCCGGCAGGCAAAGCTCAAGGAGTCCACGCCGTGGCCCGTGCGGCGCGGCGGCTGGGTCCTCAAGCTCTATGAACACTCGCTTTCGATCATGTTCCTCCTGCTGTTCCTGGCGTCGATCGCCCTGCACGCGGTTGGCGGCGCGGAGGACTACAACAGTGACCAGCAGGCGCACGGCCAGCCCACCGTGACGGTGCTGGGCTATCTGGCGACGAGCCGATTCTGGTTCGAGTCCTTCCAGAACTGGCAAAGCGAGTTCCTCGCCGTGGCGGTCCTGGTGGGCGCCTCGGTATACCTGCGCGAGAAGGGCTCCCCCGAGTCCAAACCCGTGGCCGAACCGCACTATGAGACCGGCGCCTAGACGGCAGGCCGGCCGGCACGGGCGTCAGGAAGGCGCGTCAGGCGCCTTCGAGGACCTGGCTGGTGACCCAGGTGAGGTACTTTGCGGCGTTTGCTACTGCGTCCTGGGGGCTGCCGGCGACGTCCAGCAGCTGCGCCGCGGCCACCACGCCGTGACGGGCAAGGTCCTCCGGGGTGACGAGGATCCGGCCGGCCACCACGACCACCGGAATGCCAAGGGCCTGGGCGGCATCGGCGAGGGCAATCGGCGCCTTGCCTGCCAGCGATTGGCTGTCCATGGAGCCTTCCCCGGTGATGACCAAATCAGCCACCGCGAGTTTCGCGTCCAGCCCGGTGAGACCGGCCACCAGCTCGAAGCCGCCTTCCAGGGCGGCCGTGCTGAAGGCCAGGAACGACGCCGGGAACCCGCCGGCCGCTCCGGCGCCGGGCACGTTGACGTCCCGGCCGGTACTCTGGCGCAGGACCGAAGCCCAGTTGCGCAGGCCGGCGTCGAGCAGTTCCACCGCATCGGCGTCGGCGCCTTTTTGCGGTCCGAACACGTGTGCCGCGCCGTCACTGCCGAACAGCGGGTTTTGGACGTCGACGGCGATCCGGAACTTCACCCCGGCCAGCCGCGGGTCGAGGCCGCTGACGTCCACGGACGCGACGTCGGCAAGCGACCCTCCGCCGAGCGGCACCACGTTGCCGGCGGCGTCCAACGGCTTGAGTCCGAGGGCGCGGAGGGCCCCGCTGCCGCCGTCGCTCATGGCCGAACCGCCCACGCCCAGCACGATTTCCGTGGCACCGGCGTCCAGTGCGGCGGCGATCAGCTGGCCGCAGCCGTAGCTGTGGGCGCGCAGCGCGTTGGCCGGTGTGGGCTCCATGTGCGCCAGCCCTGAGGCCTGCGCCGTTTCAATCACCGCGGTGGCCCCGCCGAAAGCATCCGCCCGGATGGCCCACGCGGCACCGATCGGGGCCAGGATCGGGCCGACGACCGCGTTGAGCCGTTCCTCATAGCCGGCCGCGACGGCCGCCTCGAGGGTCCCTTCGCCGCCGTCGGCCACCGGAAACTGGATGGCGTCGGCCTCGGGGTAGACGCGCAGGGCGCCTTCGGCAATGGCCGCGGCGGCTTCGACGGCGGTGAGGGAGCCCTTGAACTTGTCCGGGGCGATGAGGATGCGCATGGCTCTATCCTGCCAGCCCGGCGGCCCCGGATGTTGCTCGCCCCGGTGCAGGGACAAATCCGCGCCACCGGGAGTAACCTGTCTGCCACACATATTCCAGCCCGGGCCAGCCCGGCTGAGGACGACGTTGGAAAGCAACGGATGGGGGGGAACGGTGAGCCACTATGGACACGGCGTTCCGGGCGTGACCGAGTTACTGCTCGTGCGGCACGGTGAAAGCCAGGGCAACGTTGCCGCCACGCTGGCTCAGCAGGCCGGCGCGCATGTCATCGATGTCCCGGCCCGGGATGCGGATATCGGATTGTCGGACACGGGACGGGAGCAGGCGCTGGCCCTGGGCAGGCTCCTCGCCGGCTACCCGGACGGCCGGCGCACGCCAGTCTGGTCCTCGCCCTACCTGCGCGCGCGCCAGACCGCGGAACTCGCCGTCCAGACCGGCGGCTGGCAAACATCTATCCTGATCGATGAGCGGCTGCGCGACCGTGAGCTCGGGATCCTGGACATGCTCACTTCGGCCGGGGTGGAAGCCCGCCTCCCGGAGGAGGCCGGCCGGCGGCGGCGGCTCGGCAAGTTCTACTACCGTCCCCCGGGCGGCGAGTCCTGGGCGGACGTCGTGCTGCGGCTTCGCTCGCTGCTCGCTGACCTCGACAAGAGGCATCCCGGCGGCGGCATCCTGCTGGTCTGCCACGACGCCGTGATCCTGCTCATCCGCTACATCCTGGAGGGGCTCTCGGAGGAGCAGCTGCTGGACATCGCGGCCGCCTCCCCCATCCTCAACGCCTCCGTCAGCCGCTTCGTCCGGCCCGGCGGCCGGGGGGAATGGCAGCTGGAGGCGTTCAATATGGCCGACCACCTCACGAGCGAAGAAGTCCCGGTAACCCAGCACTCGGGAGACGCCGATGTCCACCCCCGCTAATTTCCGGCAGACGAAACGCCGCCCCCAGGTCTCGGCCGCCACCCCCGCTTTGCTGCGCGCTTGGCCGGAGCGACCCTTCAGGACCAGGTTCCGCGCTCCTGGAGGACCGACTTGAGCAGGTCCGCGCGGTCCGTGACAATCCCGTCGACGCCAAGGTCAAGCAGCCGGTGCATTTCCGCGGGCTCGTTGATTGTCCACACGTGGACCTGCAGCCCGTGCCGGTGTGCCCGCCGGATGAAGCCCGGCGTCACCACCGTCACGGCGCCGTAGCGGACGGGGACCTGCAGGGCGTGGACTCCGCGCAGTGCCCGGCGCACCACGGCGGACATCAGCGGCGTCGGCAGCACGGGGCCCAGCAGGACGAACACGGCGTTGGACACGATGCCGGCCGAGCTCGCGGCGGGACGGCTCAGCTGCTTCAGCACTGCCCGGCGCCGCCGGTCCGAGAAACTGGCCACCAGCACGCGGTCGTGCAGTCCGTGGCGTTCGATCGCCGAGGCCAGGGTGCCCACGGAGTTCCAGTCCTTGACGTCGATATTGAGCCGGACGTCCGGGAAGGCAGCGATCAACTCATCGAACCGCGGGATCGGTTCGGTCCCGCCGATCCTGGCCCGGGCCACGGTTGAGGCGGGAAGGTCAGCGATTTGGCCTCGGCCCTCCGTGATCCGGTCCAGGGTCTTGTCGTGGAAGAGCACCAACACGCCGTCGGCCGTGGTGTGCACGTCCGTCTCCAGATGCCGGAACCCGAGGTCGACGGCGGCGCGGAACGCGGCCATCGAGTTCTCCAGCCCGTCCAGTGAGAAGCCCCGGTGGGCCAGCGCCAGCGGCGCCCGGGAACCGCCAGGGGCCGGGGTGGCGGCGCCCTCCGGGCCGCCGTCGCGATCCCCGCGAGGGGCAAAGTAGGGGTGCAGGTCAGTCACTCCTGAAGCGTACCTTGGTCTGCCGGGACCGGGATTCGACCGGGGTTTGCGGGCCGGCACTGGCGGGCCGGGTCAGCGGGCCTCAGTGGGCCTCAGTGGGACGGGGTGTCAGGAGCCTGCTGGCGGATTTCGACGCCGTCGCTGCAGTGCAGCAGCGTGCGGCCGCGGCCGCCGTCGAGGTCGACCCAAACGACGCTGTGGTCCGCCGTCACGGCGTCCACAAGGCCGCCGGTCTCAAGGCCCGGGGCGAGCCGGACGCTGACGCGGTCGCCCTGGCGCAACTGCCTCCAGTGTCGGTCCGGTTCCACCGGGTGCAGGGGTTGTTCGTCCGTGTTGTTGATGCGGTGCCTGGCCATGATGTCCCCATTCTCGGTCAAACGTTTCGTCGCGAGCTTCCAGCCTAGGAGGCCAAGGTGAACGCCAGTTGACCGCGAGCTGGGAATCCGGTGTCCGCCGGGAACCGGGCGACCGGTGGGGGGACCTGGGCCGGGCGTGGGACCCGGGGCCGGGGCGGGTGTGGGGAGCGGGTGCGGGACCGGGGTTTTAGGGCAGCCGGACGCCCAGTTCGGCGAGCTTGGACTCGAGGATCTGGGCGACGCCGTCGTCGTCGAAGTGCGGGGCCTGCCGGCCGGCGGCCCGGATCGCTTCCGGGTGGCCGCTGGCCATCGCGTAGCCGTGCCCGGCCCAGCGAAGCATCTCGATGTCGTTGGGCATGTCCCCGAATGCCACCACGTCCGCGGCGCCGATGCCGAGGGACGACGCATATTCAGCCAGGGCCACGGCCTTGTTCACGCCTGGCAGGGACAGCTCGAGGAGCGCCATGTTCGGCGCCGAGTGCGTCGCGGCGGCCAGATGGGCGACGGCGGGCGTCACCTCGGCGAGGAACTCGTCGGCGGTGCCTTCGCGGACAATGGCCAGGAACTTCGCCACGGCGTCCGCCTCCGTGAGGGTGGTGTGAAGCGGGGCCGGGGTGAATTCCGCGAGCAGTTCGCTCGAGCCGTTTTCGATAAAGCCCGGTTCCAGATGGAAGCCGGTCAGGGTTTCGGCGGCAAACAGCGCGGACGGACGCAGCCGCTTGATGATGCGGCGGGCCTCGAACATGGCGTCGAGGTCCAGTGTCCGCGCCGAGAGCAGGCGGTCGGCCTCGAGGTCCCACACGACGGCGCCGTTGGAGCAGATGACCGTTCCGGCATGCCCCAGCTGGTCCTGCAGGGGGTGGAGCCAGCGCGGCGGCCGTCCGGTGACGAACACCAGTTCCAGCCCGGCGTCGCGGCAGGCGTGGAACGCGCGGACGGTCCGGTCGCTGATTTTGCCGTCATGGCCGAGGATCGTTCCGTCAATGTCACTTGCTACCAGCCGCATAGTGCCAGTCTACGTGCGCCGGGGCGGCAGGCCCTCGCGGCCGCATTCGCCGAGTTCGCCGGACCGCGTCGGGTTCGCCGGACAATCACGGCGAACTGGGGAGGTTCCGGCGAACTCGGCGACAGGGGCGACAGGGGCGACAGGCTCGGCGGGCGGCGGCGGGCTCAGTGACGTTCGAAGATGCCGGTCAGCGTGCCCCGGCCCAGGGTGTGCTGCGACAGCTTCGCCTCCAAGCTGCCCGGAGCGGTGTGCTCGTTGAGTCCGGACGGTGCGATGTCGAGCGCGTGGACGGTGATGACGTACCGGTGCGGCCCGTGTCCGGGAGGCGGTGCGGCGCCCAGGTAGCCATGGAATCCGGCGTCGTTCTTCAACTGGATGGCGCCCGCGGGAAGGAGCCTGCCGCCCTCGGCGCCCGCTCCTGCCGGCAACGACGTGACGTCGGCGGGGACGTCCAGCACGGCCCAGTGCCAGAAGCCGCCGCGCCCCGGGGCGTCAGGGTCGAACATCGTCACCGCGTAGCCCTTGGTGCCGGCCGGGGCGCCGCTCCAGCTCAGCTGCGGGGATTCGTCCCGGCCGCCGGCGCGCATTTTGCCGCTGCGTTGGGCGGCCGGGAGCGTCTGGCCCTCCGCGTAGGATTCACTGCGGACGGGGAACACCGGAACATCGTGCCGTGTCATGGCTGCCTTTCACTCACTGCAGGGGCTGGGCCCCCATTTCCATCCGTGCCAGTTCCGCGCGCGTGGGCGGGTTCGCGCCGGCGCGGGACACGGTGACCGCCGCTGCCCGGGAGGCATGGGCGAGGACATCGCGGAGGCTTTCGGCGGAGAGTTCGCGCAGGCCCTTGCGGTTTTGTGCCCCGTCCAGGCCCAGATCCACCACGCCGGACAGGAGCGCGGCCATGAAGGAATCCCCGGCGCCGACTGTGTCCGCGACGTTGATCTCAGGGGCCGGGAACTGCGCCTCACCGGCGGCGTTGATGCCCCAGGGCCCCTTGCTGCCGCGGGTCACCACCACCATTGCCGGCCCTTCGGAACCGCCCAACGCCTGCCAGCGGCGGGCCGAGTCCAGCGGGTCCACGCCCGGGTATAGCCATTCGAGGTCCTCGTCGGAGGCCTTCACAACGTCGGCGAGGCGCACAAACTTTTCGGCCTGCCCGCGGGCGTAGTCCACGTCCGGGATGATGCTGGGACGGCAATTGGGGTCGAAGCTGATGGTGGCGGACGGGTGGGCGCGCTCGACGGCGGCAAACACGTCGGCGGCGCCCGGCGCCAGCATGGTGGCGATCGAACCGGTGTGCAGCAGCGTGGTTCCCTGGAGCAGGAACGACAGTCGCGCCGCGACGCCGGGAAGCTCCCAGGCGAGGTCGAAGGTATACGTGGCGGCGCCGGCGTCGTCGATCAGGGCGGAGGCCACACTGGTGGGCAGCTCGTCGGGTCCCAGCGGGAGCAGCACGGAGCTCGACTTCAGGTGCGCGGCCAGGGCCTCGCCATACGCATCGCGGCCGTAGCGGCCGATGAACTGGACCGGATGGTCCAGCCGCGCCAGCCCCACCGCCACGTTGAGGGGGCTGCCGCCGACATGGGCCTGGACGCCGGAGGACCGCTGGACAACATCAACCAGCCCCTCGCCAATAACTGTGAGCATGACCATACTCTGCCAGAGAATGCGCTCCGGTGCCGTGTGTTGCGCCCCCACCCGATTCCGCCCTGTCGGCGTCACTGCCCGGCGTCACTGCCGGCGCTCAGGCCGCGGTGGTGTCCAGCGCGATCCCCGCGGACGCGGCATGGGCAAACCTGGCGTCGATGTGGACCACGTCCCGGCCTGCCCGTTGCAGGAGGCTGGCGGCGACCCCGGCACGGTACCCGGAGCCGCAGTGCACCCAAAGTTTCCCGGCGGGAATGTCGCCGAGGCGCAGCAACAGTTCGTGCAGCGGCACGTTGACCGCGCCCACCACGCGGGCGGCGGCGAATTCGTCGGCCCGGCGCACGTCCAGGACGGTGTCCTCAGGCGCCCGGCCGGCGAGCATGCCGTCCCAGCCCACGCGCGGGTAGGAGGCGAGGCCGGCCTGCGGGGCGAGGGCGTGCGGCTCGGAACCGAGCGCGGCGTCGGGGGATTCGATGCCGATCCGGGAGAGGTCGCGGATGGCGTTCTCAACGTCTTCCAGCGAGCCCACCAGGGTCAGCGGTTCGCGCCATGGCAGCACCCAGCCGAGATAGGTGGTGAAACTGGAGCCGGAGCCATACTCAAAACTGACGCTGCCCTTGAGGTGGCTGTTGGCGAACGCCACGCGCCGGCGCAGGTCCACCACCCACTCGCCGCCGTCCAGGCGCCGGGTGAGTTCGGCGGCATCGAGCGATGCCGGAACGGCCAGCTCGGCAGGGCCCGGGCCCCGGACATTGGCCGGGCTCATGTGCGCGTAGTAGGAGGGGTGGTCCGTGAGGTTGGCGATGAGCTGGCGGACGAAGTGGTCCTCATCGGGGTCCGTCAGGGCGTGGTTGGCGGCAAGCTGCTCGCCGATGGTGGAGGACCGGGCACCGCTGGCGGGTCCGGAGGAGCAGAACGAGCCGAATCCGTGGGTCGGGAACAGCGCCGCGTCAGGGCCGGCCTCTGCGGCGAGGCGACGGACCGAGGCGTACTGGTCGTGGGTCAAGCCAACGGTGTCCGCCTCGGCGACAAGGTCCGTGCGGCCCACCGAGCCATACAGGAGGCTGCCGCCCGAGAAGACGGCCTGCTTCCCGCCGTCGTCCACGATGAACGACAGGTGGGTATGCGTGTGCCCCGGCGTGGCGACCGCCTTGACCGTAAGCGAGCCCACGCGGACCGTTTGGCCGTCCGTGATGGGAGTGCGCTCGAACCCGACGGCGTCCGCGGCGTTGACGAGATAGCTGGCGCCGTGGGCGCGGGCCAGGATCAGCCCGCCGGTGATGTAGTCATTGTGCATGTGCGTTTCGGCCACGTGCGTGATGGCTACCCCGGCGTCACGGGCGGCCGCCTCGATGCGGTCCGTGTCGCGCTGCGGGTCGATCGCCAGCGCCACCGAGCCGTCGTGGACCAGGTAGCTGCGGTCCCCGAGCTGCGGGGTCTCGATGACGATGACTTCCATGGTCCCTCCGGTGCGGTCAGCCCTTGAAGGTCAGCCCCGGTTGACGGGGTGTCCCTCGTCCTGCCACTTCATGATCCCGCCGGTGACGTTGACGGCGTCGTATCCCTGGTCCTCCAGGTAGGTGGCGGCCTGGGCACTGCGGCCCCCGGCGGCGCACATGACGTAGACGGTGCCGCTGGCCGGGACCTCGGCGAGGGACTGGACGAACCGTGAGAGCGGGATGCTCCGGGCGCCGGGAACGCGGACGGCGACGTATTCGTCTTCCTCGCGGACATCGACGATTTCGGTGGCATCGCCCAGGGCGGCCAGGTCCTTGACGGAAATGCTCTTCATGCCTGTTCCTTTCGCGGGCGCCAGATGGCCCGGCGCGCGTATTCCAGCTCAATCATGATACCCCTTGGGGTATCATTGACCCTCCGGACGGCCCCTCCCGCCACACCCCTAAATATAGCCCGTCGGCCTGGCCTGCCAACCTAGCCTGCGGGGCGGTCCTGCTGGTAGACGTCCGGGATGCCGTCGTGGTCCGAGTCGACCTGTTCCGCCTCCTCCGCACGCCGGTACTGGTGGTTGCGTGTCCGGAGCACCGTGGTGGCAAGGAGCGCGGCGAGCAGTGAGGCCGCGAGGATCCCTACCTTCGCGTGGTCTTCATGCGCAGTGCCCTGGCCGAAGCTCAACTCGGCAAGCAGCAGCGAGACGGTGAAACCGATGCCGGCGAGGATGGCGAGGCCGAAGACGTCAATCCACTTGAAGGACCCGTCCAGGCGGGCCCGCGTGACTTTGGTGATGAGCCATGTGGTGCCGAGGATGCCCGCCGGCTTTCCGGCAACCAGCGCCACGATGATGCCCACCGCCACGGGGTCCGTCAGGGCGGCGCCGAGGCCCTGCCAGCCGCCTATGGCCACCCCGGCGGAAAAGAACGCGAAGACCGGGACGGCGATCCCGGCCGAGATGGGGCGGAACCGGTGTTCGAAAATCTCCGCCAGGCCCGGGCCGGCTTCAGGGCCGCCGCTGGCCTTCGAACGTTTGACGGGAATGGCAAATCCGAGCAGGACCCCGGCCACGGTGGCGTGGATGCCTGATGCGTGCACGAGGGCCCACGTCGCGAAGCCGAGCGGCAGCAGGATCACCCAGGCTGCGGCTGCGTGCGTGCCGAAGAACCGCCGGTATTTGTGCGCCAGGAACGTGTAGAGGCCCAGCGGGAGCAGGGCCAGCAGGAACGGCTCGGGGTGGAGATCGCTGGTGTAGAAGATCGCGATGATGGCGATGGCCAGGAGGTCGTCGACGACGGCGAGGGTCAGCAGGAAGATCCGCAGCGCACTGGGCAGGTGGGAACCGATGAGCGCCAGCACCGCGACGGCGAAGGCGATGTCGGTGGCGGTGGGAATGGCCCAGCCGTGCAGCGTTTCGGGACCGGAGAGGTTGATGGCCGCGTAGATGAGTGCCGGAACGGCCACACCGCCAACGGCGGCGGCCACCGGAACCACGGATTTGCTCGGCTCGCGCAGGTCGCCGGCGACGAACTCGCGCTTGAGTTCGAGCCCCACCAGGAAGAAGAAGATGGCCAGCAGTCCGTCGGCGGCCCAGGCGCCCAGGCTCAGGTCCAGATGCCAGGGCGCGTAGCCGATGGTGAAGTCGCGCAGTGCGAAGTAACTCTCCGAGGCCGGTGAGTTGGCCCAGATAAGGGCCACCATCGCCGCGGCGACCAGCAGGGCGCCGCCCACGGTTTCCTTGCGGAGGATCTCGCCGATCCGCAGGGCCTCGGCATAGCTGCCCCGGCCGAAAATGGTGAGGCGGGGCGGCGAAGGAGGAGGCGGTGTTGGTGAAGAGGGTGTTGGCGAAGGGGGCAGGGCGCTCATGGGATCCTCAAAATGGGGTCGACGGAACTATGCCGACCAGACTTCCCGGCGCACCTGCGCTCCAGTCTATTCGCTTTCGCCGGCCAGGGGATGCCGTCGGGGACACCGGGGCCCCATCCCGGCCGCCGGGCGGACTTCAGACCAGCAGCTGCTGCACGAGTTCACGGCATTTCCGGTATGCGGGTGCCTTTGGATCGATGAGCGCGAAGTGGTCGCCCGGGACCTTGAGCAGCTGGACCGGCGCGCCGGCGGCCTTGGCTGCGCCGGCGTAGGTCTCGGACTGGCTCACCGGCACGGTATCGTCCTCCGTGCCGTGAACGGCATATACGGGCACGCCCAGCGGCACCGCACTCATGGGGTCGGCAAATTTATGCCGTTTGGGATATTTCTCCGATGAGCCGCCCAGGAAGTTGCTGACGGCGCCGTTGCTGAGGTTGAGCCGCTCGGCGGCCGCGAGGTTAAGTACCCCCGACTGGCTGACGACGCCGGTGAGCTGCACCGCGCCGTCGTCGTCGCCCCGACGCGTCAGCTGGCGGTCCGCGTCCGGGGCACCAAGCCCCGCGAGCCGGCGCCGTCCCGCCGCCCAGACGGCGAGGTGGCCGCCTGCCGAGTGGCCCAGGGCCACCACGCGGTCCAGTCCCAGCCCGTGCTCGTCAGCCAGTTCACCGAGCTTGTCGATGCCGGCCAGGACGTCGGCGAACGTGTTGGGCCAGCCTCCGCCGTTGCCGGCCCGCCGGTACTCCAGGTTCCAGGCCGCCATGCCGTGCGCGGCGAGGTCCTTGGCAAGGGGCTCCCCCAGTTCTGCGCCGTACTGCGAACGCCAGTACCCGCCATGGATCACCACCACCACGCCCTTGGGCGCGGCAACATCCGGGAGGAAGAGCTCACCCCACTGGCTGGGGTCCTCGCCATATTGGTACTTGTGCCTCTTCACAGCGTCCTCCTTGGGGCCCGGTGAACAGGCGGCGGAGACTGCCCCCAGAGTCACCGCCGCTGCGGCCGCGATCATAGTCCGCCGCCGCATTTCAGCCATATGCTGAGCCTACCTTGGGCACCAAGCGGCCCAGCGCAGGCCGGGCCCCTCCCATGCCGGGCCCCTCCCATGCCTGCTGCGCCGCCCTTGCCTGCGGGCGTGCCCGGCGTTGCCAGCCTGCGGGCCGGTGCCGGTGGTGCGCCGTAAGCTGGATCCATGGCGAGCAACTGGGACCGTTTGGACGTGAGCCTGCGCGATTCCGTGCAGGAGAACGTGGAGTTGTACGAGCGGGTCCGGCCTGCCCTGAAGCTGGTCACCCGGGAGGTCCTGCTCACGCTGCGGACCATGCTCAAGGACACCGAAGTCACGCCGTTGTTCGTCACCGGACGCACCAAGACCGTTGAATCCTTCCGCGAGAAGATTTCCCGCATTGAGGAACCGCTGGAGCCGGGCGGGCCACCTGTGCTGAAGTTCCCGGACCCGTTCCGGACCCTGAATGACATGGTGGGAATCCGTGTGATCACGAAGCTACCGGCGGAAAACGCGGTGGTGGCGAATCTGATCAAGCGCCAGCGCCAGCTCTTTGACTGCCGGGGGGACCGGGAAAAGGACATCGGCTCGATCGAGTCCGGCACATACGGCTACTCGAGCCGGCACCTGATCCTGCGGACCATCCAGAACGAGGCCGTCAAGGACTACCAGCTGGCCTTCAACCCGGACGTCCCGCCGAACGGCAGCTACTTCTTCGAGTGCCAGATCCGCACCGTCTTCGCCCACGCCTGGAGCGAGATCGAGCACGACATCCGGTTCAAGGCCGAGGACCCGCGGGCCTGGACCCCGCACTTCGACCGCCAGTTCACCGCGACGGCCGCCATGCTGGAGACCGTGGAGAGCGCGTTCTCGGACCTGCACGAACGCTACGAGGAGGTCCGCGGCTACTGGGACATGGACGGTGAGGGTGCCGCGCAGCTGACGCCCAACCGGATCCGCGACGTCTGGCGGACCCTGCTGCCGCACGTGGACCGGAAGGTCGACGACGACTGGGGCTGGGCCGCGGAGCTCATGGCCGCCCACGGCCTCAACCAGACCATGCAGCTCGCCGGGCTGCTTAGCGCCAACCGGATCACCGAGGTCCGCAAGGCCCTGGACCACCGCTACTCCCCCGGGCCGGACCGGCTGCTCGATGACCTGCTGCTGTGGCAGTACGGCACCGAACACATCGAGCTCACCGCCGAGCCGGCCGACGCCGTCCCGCACCCCCGGCGCGACAGCCTCCTGCGGCGGCTCAAGCAGATCGAACGGTACCGGCTCACCCAGGGCTAGCGCGCCTGCCTCAGCGGATGCCCTCTGCCACCACCGATTCTCCCCACCTTTGAACCAGCGACGCCGGTCCTCACCGGCGGTTCGGCCCGACACGCCGGGTGCGGCGACCAAAGGTGGGGAATTTCAGCGCCAGCGGGGCGGATGTTCGATGGACGCGGACGGCGGGTGCGGCTACGTGTGGGCGTAGGTGAGGCAGTCGGCGTTGTCGACGCCCGGACCCACATGAACTTCGGGCGCCTTGCACATCAGATGGTCGTTGTGGGTGCACTCGGAACGCTGGCAGGCGCCGACGTCGGCCAGCACCTTGGGGAGCCCGCCGTGCACCCCGATGTCTATAAAGGTCGCGCAGGAGGCATGATCTGCGGCGCCGCCGACGGTAATGGCGGCCGCGTTGCAGTGGGAGTGGTCATTGAAGGAGCAATTGCTCACGCTGCAGTCGGCTACGTGCGTCGTCATTGGATTTCCTCCATGCTCCGGCCACCCGGACGGGCGGCGCCGTAAATCCACGCTAGGCCGCACCAAGGCAAACAAAAAGACCCAAACGTGTGACCTAATACCGGCCCGACCGGTCGCGCCGCCCCGTCAGTTCCCCGCGCCGAGCTTGCCGGCCAGGCGTTCGCGCATCAGGGCGCTGGCCCGGTTCAGGCCCACGACGTCGACGCTCTTGCCGTGCTGCCGGTACTTCTCCGTGATGGCATCCAAAGCGGCGATCGTGGAGGTGTCCCACAGGTGGGAGTCGCGCATGTCGATGACGACGCGTTCGGGGTCCAGTGCGTACTCGAACTGGGTGTAGAGGTCATTCGCGGAGGCGAAGAACAGCTCGCCGTCCACGCGATACGTGGCCCGGCCGCCGTCGTGTTCCGTCACGGTGCGCTCGACGGTGACGAAGTGGGCCACCCGCCTGGCGAACAGGACCATCGCGACGAGTACGCCGACGCCGACGCCGGTTGCCAGGTTGTGCGTGGCAACGGTGACCACCACCGTCGCTGCCATGACGGCGGTTTCGCTCTTGGGCAGGGCCTTGAGGGTGGCGGGCCGGATGCTGTGCCAGTCAAAGGTGGCAACTGATACGAAAATCATGACG
This sequence comes from Arthrobacter sp. 05T410, assembly GCF_056396505.1. NCBI lineage: Bacteria > Bacillati > Actinomycetota > Actinomycetes > Micrococcales > Micrococcaceae > Arthrobacter > Arthrobacter sp. 05T410. The sequence continues at coordinate 220,025 of NZ_JBFTLP010000006.1, forward strand.
GCCACGAGCGCGGCCATCGGGATGAGGGACACAATGTCTCCGAGTGCCACCACGAGGATGAGCAGGAAGACGCCGGCCAGAAGGGTGGAGATCCGGGTCCGGGCGCCGGAGGCTTTGACGTTGATCATGGTCTGGCCGATCATTGCGCAACCGCCCATGCCGCCGAAAATGCCGGTGACAATGTTCGCGACGCCCTGCCCCCAGGCCTCGCGGGTCTTGGCTGAACGCGTGTCCGTGATGTCATCCACGAGCTTCGCGGTCATGAGGGATTCGAGCAGGCCCACGAAGGCCATGGCCAGCGCGAACGGGAAGATGACCTGCAACGTTTCGAACGTGTTCGGCACGTTGGGCAGTGACAAAGAGGGCAGCGAGTCCGGCAGTGCACCCTTGTCCCCCACAGTGGGAACGACGACGGCGGCCGTCACCGTGATGAGCGTCAGGGCCACAATGGCCACGAGGGGTGCGGGGACTGCTTTGGTGAGCCTGGGCAGGCCGAAGACGATCAGCAGGCCCAGCGCGGTGAGCGGGTAGACCAGCCAGGGCACCCCGATCAGCTCGGGCACCTGCGACAGAAAGATCAGGATGGCCAGGGCGTTCACAAACCCCACCATGACCGGGCGGGGGATGAACCGCATCAGTTTCGCCACGCCGGAGAGGCCCAGCACGATCTGGAAAATGCCGGCCAGAATCACCGCCGCCACAAGGTAATCCAGTCCGTGGGACTTCACCAGTGGGGCGATCACCAGGGCGACGGCGCCGGTGGCCGCAGAAATCATCGCCGGACGGCCGCCGACGAAGGCGATGGTCACTGCCATCGTGAAGGACGCGAAGAGCCCGATCCTCGGGTCTACGCCGGCGATGATCGAGAAGGCGATCGCTTCAGGAATCAGAGCCAGTGCCACCACGAGGCCGCCCAAAACCTCGGTCTTGAGCCGTCGCGGGGACGTCAAGGCGCCTCGGACCGATTGCAGTTGCGCAGGCGTGGCGGCCGGGGCCTGCGCGTCGATACTGGTGGCCATCGCTGGCTCCGTTCGTGGTCAAGGAGGCCGAACGGCCTCCAGATGTCAAAGAATGTGCAGAAATCAGGGAAGGTGGGGCGCTGCGTCGCGCCGGGGTGGGGAGTTCGCCTTTTCGGGCTCACCCACGCAATGAACCCTACCCGTCGGATTCCCGCCCGCACGGCCGCACGGCGGCATAAAAATCTGACATATTTGTCCGACAGGTGGTCACGAAGTGGCCACCCCGTGGACGCCGGTGGCACCATTCTTGGATGCTTGAGGCAACTAAAACTTCGAATACCGCCCGGGACGCGGGCACTGCCGCCGACGTCCCGGCCAATCCCGCCCTCGCCGCCGAGGCAAAGATTGCCCGCATCGCGGTGACGGTCTTCCCGGTCCTTGTGGTGGTGGCCGGACTCGCCGGCTTCCTGCTCCCCGGCGCGTTCAAACCCCTCGCCCCCAGCGTGCCCTTCCTGCTGGGCATCATCATGTTCTGCATGGGCCTGACGCTGACGCCGCCCGATTTCGCGTCGGTGGCCAAGCGGCCCTGGGCCGTGGCCCTGGGAATTGTGGCGCACTACGTCATCATGCCGGGGGCCGGCTGGCTGATCGCCGTCGGCCTCCACCTCGAGCCGGAGCTTGCGGTGGGCCTGATCCTGGTGGGCTGCGCGCCGTCGGGCACCGCCTCCAACGTGATGGCGTTCCTCGCCAAGGGCGACGTCGCCCTGTCCGTGGCCGTCGCCTCCGTGTCCACCCTGATCGCGCCGATCGTGACGCCGCTGCTGGTGCTGTTCCTGGCCGGCTCGTACCTGAACATCGACGCCGGGGGCATGGTCCAGGACATCGTCAAGACCGTCCTCCTGCCGGTCATCGCCGGACTGCTGGCCCGCCTCTTCCTCAAGAAGCTCGTGGCCAAGGTCCTGCCCGCGCTGCCGTGGGCCTCGGCCGTCGTGATTTCCCTGATCGTCGCGATTGTCGTGGCCGGCAGCGCCAGCAAGATCGTCGCCGCGGGCGGCATCGTGTTCCTCGCCGTGGTGCTGCACAACGGCTTCGGCCTGGGTCTGGGCTACCTGGCCGGCAAGCTGGGGCGCCTGGATGACAAGGCGCGCAGGGCCCTCGCCTTCGAGGTCGGGATGCAGAATTCCGGCCTGGCCGCCACCCTCGCCACCGCGCACTTCGGCGCGTTGGCGGCGCTGCCGTCTGCGGTCTTCTCCCTGTGGCACAACGTCTCCGGCGCGATCGTGGCCGCGTGGCTGGCCCGCCGTCCCCTCCGGGAGGCCGCAACCCAGGACGCAGCACCGGAGGCCGCGCTGAAAGCCTAAGGTGCCTAACCCCGCAACTGTGCCAGCAGCAGAATGACGGCGCGCCCGGCCAGGATCTCGGGGGTGTCCGTGCCGGCGGGGACCACCTCGTGTCCGCCCTGGACAGCAAGGCTGCCGGGCCCGGCGTCGTCCGTGATGAACACGTGGGGCGTGCCGCGGCCAGCGGGCTCTGCCATGGCGCCGGAATCGTCGTCCGTCGTCGGCGCGCTGGTGTGGATCACGCCGTCGGCTCCGCCGGAGAGCATGAACTGCCGCCAGTTCCCGCCCAGCAGGATGACCGACTGGTAGCCGTGCTCCGGCAGGATCCTGGCCAGCACCGTGGCGATGGCCCTGTCCCGGGGCTGCTCGAGGTCCGGGACGGCCACGGCCACCAGCTCCGTCCGGCCCCGGCGCATTCCCCGGGCGGCACTGTTGGCCACATAGCCAAGTTCACGGACCGCGGCGTGCACCCGGTCCTGGGTGGCTTCGCTGATCCGGGTGGTACCGCCGGAGCGGCCGGAGAGCACATAGGAGACGGTGGTCAGGGAGACCCCGGCCGTCTGCGCGACATCGCGGATGGTGGGCTTGGATCCAGGCCGCACTGATGACTCCCGGCTGTTTCTCCGCGGGTCCGCGGCGGCTCGTGAAAACGTTGTTTTAGGGCAGACCCCCTGTGTGAACTCTAGCCCGAAGCGCCGGTTCCCGGCCGACGCCGACCAAGCAGCGCGGCGGGGTTTGCGGCGGGCAGGTCCTTGGTGAATGCCAGCGGCCCGATGGTTTCCGGGTCGGCGGAGAGATCGAACTGTGCCTCGTAACCGGTGCTCAGGTAGAGGTGTTTCGCCTCCGGCTGGCGCGGGCCGGTTGTCAGGTAGACCTTCCGGTAGCCGCGACGGCCGGCCAGCGCCTCCAGCTCGGCAAGGACAAACCGGGCCAGTCCGCGGCGGCGGTGCGCTGAATGCGTCCAGATCCGCTTGAACTCGGCGGTCTGCGGGCCGTGCCGGCGGAACGCGCCGCCGGCCACGGATTCGCCGTTCTCGCGCACAATCAGCAGGGCCCCGCCCGGCGCGGCGAATTCCTCGGCCGGGTAACGGTTGAGTTCCTCCGCGGCGGCCCCGCGGCCAAAGAGGCTGCCGTAGCGGGTGTCGTATTCGAGCGCGAGCTCGTCCAGGAGCGGACGGACCCTGGGATCGCTCATGGGGAGATTGAGGACCGTCAGCGCGGCGGTGTCCACGGGCGGGGTGTGTAGTGGGGACGGGGTCATGACGGATCCTTTCCGCCGGCGGCGGCCTGCGGCACCGCCCGGCCGGCGTCCGTTTGATCGTTGTTCGCCAGGCCGCTGTCGGCCGGGCCGTTGTTGGGGTTCGCCAGCAGGTTCAGGACTCGCCGGGCCAGGGCATCGTTTTCGCGGAACGGCGCGGCGTTGGTGCCGGGCCGGGCGAAGGCGCCGGCGCCCCAGCCGGAAGTACCGGGCCCGACGCCGAACAGCCGTTCGCGCCGCTCCCCCACCGGACTGATGAGCTCGTTGTGGGCGGACACCAGGAGCCGTCCGGTCGCGTGCGTGCCGTCGGCAGTGAGGAGCTGCTGTTCAGTGCCGAGCCCGGAGGCGTGCAGCTGGCGCAGCAGCGGGTTCGCGGAGCGGGCCACCGACGGCGCCGGGAGCCGGGCCTCGATCAGGGCCGGCGCTGACACGCTGATCCCGGATTGGGCCGAGCGGGCGACGAACCGGCCCGAGTACTCCGCGGCCTCGATCTCCAGTCCCGGGCCAATGAACTGCAGCAGACCGGCCCGGTGGATCGCCAGCATCTCCCGCAGCCTGCGCGGCGGCGGCCCGGAATCCACGAAGCTGAAGAAGCCGTGCCACCAGCCCTGGACCTCCCGCTGCGACCGTGCGTTCAGCCGCTCGGACGGCACCAGCCGGCCCAGGTCCATGTAGGACTTCAGCAAGGAAGTGAACAGGGCCAGGGTTTCCGAATGGTCCGGCCCGGTGCGCAGCTCAAGGTCGCGGCCAATGTACGCTGCCACCGCCGACTGGAAGTCTGCGTGGCCGGCGAAAACGCGGCCGGCGAAGGGATGGTCCAGCCGTTCGAGGTCCAGGTGGAGCCCTGCGTCCGGGACGGACCCGGCGACGAGCCGCCGGCGCTCCTGGCTGTACCAGTCCGCAGCGGCGAACCGTTCGGCGAATTCCCGCCAGCCGATCCGGACCCGTTCCGGGTAGCCGGTGAACAGCTCGCGGTAGTACGCGTAACCGGCGTCCTTGGCGATCAGGGGCCACAGCTGGGCGCGGAAGTCCACCTCGCCAGGCGCATCCAGCAGCGCCGTGACGGCGTCGGCCGTGAAGAACGCCGGCTCGCCCGCTGCGTCGCCGCGCAGGGCGGACGTGATCTTGGAGTGGTAGGGCACGCCGCGGCGGGAGCCGGCCCACAGCCGCGGCTCGGCACCGGAGGGCACGTAGCGCAGGCGGCCGCCTGGCAGCTCCTCGAATCTGCCGCCGCGGCCCTCCATGAGCAGGACCAGCAGGTCCACGAAGGCCAGGCCCATGCCGGAGACAATCACGTCCTGGCCGGCGGCGAGGGGTGAGTAGTCGACGTCGGTGGTGTAGCTGGGCGCCGCGTGGAACGCGCCGTGCCGGGCGGCAAAACCTGCCCACGCCGCAGACTCCTCATTGGGCAGCGCATCCGTGTGCCCCAGGGAGGCGATCACGACGTCGGCGTGCAGTACCGCGCCGCCGGCCAGCCGGACGCGGTAGCGTTCCGGACCTTGGTCGGCTTCATGCTGCACCGGCTCGACGGCGGACGCCGTGTCCCGGTGCGCGGTGACGGTGGTGTCCGGTCCAAGGGCGGCGACGGAGCGGCGGAAGAACCATTCCAGGTAGACACTCTGCAGCTGCCGAGTGGGGAAGGTGGCACCGGTGAGGGCGGCCAGCTGGCGCCGGAGTTCCGCCGGCAGCTCCGGAACATCCGCGATGGACCCGTCCAGGACCCCGGCGGCCCACTTTGCCAGGCCGGGGCCGTCGACCGCGGGTCCCTCGCATTGGACGGAGGCATCCGTGAACATCGTGACGTCCGCCGCCGCGGAGTTGAGCATCAGCCCGGGATGCTGCTCGTAACGCCAGATCCTGCCGGCACCCGGGGTGTGCGGCTCCACGACGTGGATCTGCAGGGCGCCGTCGAGCAGCTCCGGCCGGTTGGCGGCGAGGCGTTCCAGCAGCCCGGCCGCGCGCGGGCCGCCGCCGATGAGGACCACGGATGGGGCATTCACTGGCATGACGGTCTCCTGGCTCGGGTGCGGAGCCCTCATGCTAGGCACCCGAAATGGAGCCGGTCGAGGCGCCGGTCACGGCCGTTCACCCCGCGTAATGCGGCGTAAATCGAGGCAAGAATTCGTCGTGTGACGCCGTGCGAACCTGCGTGAACGTATGCAACCTGCCGCCTTGCCGCGCGTTTTCGCACGGCCCTAGATTGGCAGCCAACTACCCCCACAGCAACTGGAAGAAGCGAGGTGGCGCATGAGTTCAACAGCAACCCCGGTGGCACAGTCCTCCCCGGAGCCGGCGTCCGCCGGCATCGAATCCGCACCCGAGACCGCGGAGGTCCGGCCCGCAGGACCCGTACCCGCCGGCGAGACCGCACCGGCCGGAACTGTCGGCTCCGGTTCGGTGGGCCGCAAGGCCGCAACCGACTACGCCGACTACCGGCTGGTCCCGGCCCGCCATCCGTGGCGCTGGGTGGGCACCGCCGTCGTCGCCGTGGGCGTGGCCGGCATTGCCTGGTCGCTGGCCACCAACCCGCGCTGGGAGTGGGGCGTGGTGGCGCGGTGGTTCACGGCGCAGTCGATCGTGAACGGCCTGCTGGAGACCCTGAAACTGACGGCGATCTCCGGGGCGCTCGGCTTCATCCTGGGGTTCATCCTGGCGCTGATGCGGCTGTCCGCGTCGCCCCTGCTGGTCTCCGTCTCCTGGACGTTCTCCTGGATTTTCCGGTCCACGCCGCTGCTGGTGCAGATGCTGCTCTGGTACAACCTGGGCTACCTCTACGAGAAAATCAGCCTGGGGCTCCCCTTCACGGACGTGCGCTTCTTTGAAGCCCAGACCACCACCCTGATCAGCCAGTTCGCCGCTGCAGTCCTCGGCCTGACCCTGAACCAGGCCGCCTACTCCGCCGAGATCATCCGCGGCGGCATCCTGTCCGTGGACCAGGGCCAGCTCGAGGCCGCAACCGCCCTGGGCATCCCGGCCTGGCGGCGTTCCACCAGGATCGTCCTCCCCCAGGCCATGCGGGCCATCCTCCCCACCGCCTTCAACGAGGTGATCGGCCTCGTCAAGGGCACCTCAATCGTCTACGTCCTGGCCTATTCCGAGCTGTTCTACACCGTCCAGGTCATTTACAACCGCACCCAGCAGGTCCTGCCGCTGCTGCTCGTGGCCACGCTCTGGTACATCGTCATCACCTCGGTCCTGAGCGTCTTCCAGTACTACATCGAGCGGCACTACTCCAAGGGCGCGGTCCGCACGCTGCCCCTGACCCCGCTGCAGAAGGCCCGCAAATTCCTCGCCATCCATACGCCCGCCGCCCGGGAATCGAACCAGGAAAGGGGCACCCGATGAGCACCGCACTCCGTACGACCACCCAGACCCCGTCCGCGGCCGCTGCCACGGACGCCGTAACCACCCGCGGCCTTGTCGAGATCACGAAGGTCCGCAAGTCCTTCGGCGCCGCGGAAGTCCTCAAGGGCATCACGCTGACGGTCGAGCCCGGGGGTGTCGCCGTGATCGTCGGACCGTCCGGATCCGGCAAATCCACCCTCCTGCGCACCATCAACCACCTCGAAAAGGTCGACGCCGGGTTCATCGCGATCGACGGCACGCTGGTGGGCTACGAGGTCCGCGGGCGCCGGCTCCACGAGTTGCGCGAAAAGAACATCCTGAAGCAGCGCACCGAGATCGGCATGGTGTTCCAGAACTTCAACCTCTTCCCGCACCTGACCGCGCTGGAAAACGTCACCGAGGCACCGATCGTCGCGCCGCGGACCGGAAAACCCCGGCTCTCCAAGACCGAGGCCCGCGACCGCGGGCTGGAACTGCTGGACCGCGTGGGCCTGAAGGACCGTGCCGGCGCCTACCCGCGCCAGCTGTCCGGCGGCCAGCAGCAGCGCGTCGCGATCGCCCGGGCGCTTGCCCTGGACCCGAAGATCCTGCTCTTCGACGAGCCCACGTCGGCCCTGGACCCGGAACTGGTCAACGAGGTCCTGGACGTCATCCGCGGGCTGGCCAAGTCCGGCACCACGCTGATCATCGTCACGCATGAGATGGGCTTCGCCCGCGACGTCGCCGACACGGTGGTGTTCATGGACCAGGGCCAGATCGTCGAGCAAGGCACACCCCAGGAAATTTTCACCAACCCGCGCGAAGTTCGCACCCGGAGCTTCTTCTCCAAAGTCATCGAACCCGCTTTCAACATCTAAGGAACCCCATGGCAATGAGCTCCGCCCTCCGCACCGCCCGCGCGAGTACTGGTCCCCGGCGGACGCGTGCGGCGCTTCCCGCCGTCGTCCTCATCGGCACCCTGTCCGGCACCGTGGCCCTGAGTGGCTGCGCGGATCCCGGCGCATCTGCCGCGTCCGGCGGGCAGCCGGCGACGACGGCTGCCCGCAACGGCGTCGTCTACAACACCTCGCCGGACCAGCAGCGGATCCGGGCCGAGAAGGACGCATCCCTGGCCGCGAAGGTCCCCGCGCTGATCGGCAAGGACGGCAAGCTGACCGTCGCGACGACGGCGGGCGCGATTCCGCTGTCCTTCCACGCCACGGACGACAAGACCCCGATCGGCGTGGAGGTGGACCTGGCCCAGCTGGTCGCGGACAAGCTGGGCCTGGACCTGGACGTCCAGGTGACCTCCTGGGAGAACTGGCCGTTGAAGACCCAGTCCGGCGACTTCGAGGCCGTGTTCTCCAATGTGGGCATCAACGCCGCCCGCGTGAAGCTCTTCGACTTCTCCAGCTACCGCGCCGCGTACATGGGCTTCGAGGCGAAGAAGAGCTCCGGTTACAACATCAAGGGCTCGGACGACATCTCCGGGCTGAAGATCTCGGTGGGCTCGGGCACCAACCAGGAGAAGATCCTGATCGCCTGGAACAAGGAGCTCGAGGCCAAGGGCAAGGCGCCCGCGGTGCTGCAGTACTACTCCTCCGACGCCGACACCATCCTGGCGCTGTCCTCCGGCCGCACCGACTTGAACCTCGCGCCCTACCCGTCCGTCACGTACCGGGAAAACACCCGCGACGACCTCAAGGTGGTGGGCAAGGTCAACGCCGGCTGGCCGTCCGAGACCCTGGTCGCGGCCACCACGCTCAAGGGCAACGGCCTGGCCCCGGCCATCACGGACGCCCTGAACTCCGCGATCAAGGACGGCTCCTACGCCAAGGTCCTGGACCGCTGGGGACTTTCCGAGGAAGCCCTTCCCGAGTCCACGACCGTCACTGAGGGCAACTTCGGGCCAGCCCCTGCAGGGAAGACCCAGACAGGGAAAACACAGTGAGGTTCCAGGTCCTCGACATCATCCCGCACCTGAAGAACCCGGTCACCGGGGAGATCGTCTCCACCGCGGACCGGCTCAACCAGGTGGTGGAGACCGCGCGCCGGGCGGAGGGCCTCGGCTACGACAGCTTCTCCGTCGGGGAACGCCACGCGGGTGAGTTCATCTCCTCCTCCCCCACCACCGTGCTCGCCGCCATCGCCGCCGTCACCACCAGGATCCGGCTGCAAAGCGGCGTGACGGTGCTGTCCGTGCTGGACCCGGTGCGGGTCGCCGAGGACTACGCCACGATCGACCAGCTCAGCCGCGGCCGGCTGGAACTGGTGATCGGCAAGGGCAATGAGGTGCTGCAGTACCCGCTGTTCGGCCTGGACCTGGCGGACCAGTGGGAGCTCCTCGCGGAGAAATATGCCCTGCTCCGCCAGCTGTGGACCGAGGAAAACGTCACGTGGTCCGGGAGGTTCCGCGCCGCGCTGACGGAGCCCACCACCACGACGCCGCGGCCCTTCGCCGGGGCGCCGCGGGTCTGGCACGGCTCCGCCACCAGCCTGGCCTCGGCGGCGCTGGCGGCGCAGTGGGGCGATCCGCTGTTCACGGCCAACGCGATCCAGCCGCGGGAAAACTACAAGGTGCTCATTGACCACTACCGCGAGGAATACGCGCGCCACGGCCACGATCCCCGGCACCAGTACCTGGGCTCCGGATCGGGCGCGGGCGGGGTGTTCATCGCGGACACCACGCAGGAGGCCAAGCGGCAGTTCGGCCCGGTCTACGAGGCTTTCACGACCGGCCGGAACGTTCCCGGCAACAACTCCCCCTACCGGGACATCGACCACGCCGTCGCCGACGGTCCGGCCCTGGTGGGCAGCGCGGAGCAGGTGATCGACAAGATCCTCAGCTACCACGCGCTCTACGGCCACGACCTGCAGTCCATCTCGCTGCCCACCACACTGCCCTTCGCCCAGCAGCTGGAAATCCTCGAGCGCTTCGCCCTCGAAATCATTCCGGCCGTCCGCGCCGCCGCGCCCACCACGCTCTGGGCCGACGGCGACCCGCACGCCGGCCGGCCTGCATTCGCCGGCACAACTGAGACCGACGCCGCCGCCCGCGTCACGGCCGACCACACCCACCACAGGAGCTCTCATGTCCACGCCCACTGACACCGACGGCAGTCCTGACATTCGTCCCGACCGCCGTCCCGACAATGAATTCCAAGCCGCCTGGGCGGACTGGCATGCCGCGCACGAACGCCACCGCGCCGACCCCCACGGCTTCCTCGCCGTTACGCACCTGCATTGGCTCGATGCCGCGCCCGCCCGGCTGGACGGCGCGCCGGGCACCTGGAGCGTCGAGGACGGCGCAGTCCGCCTGGCTTTGGGGGCCGGCGAACGCGTCCTTCGCGACGGGCGGGAACTGAACGCCGACGGGACCGGAGCCACAGTGTTCCTCGGCCCCATCCCCGAGCGCGACGGCCTGAATCTGCGGGTGGAGGATGCCGGCGCCGGCCATACCGTGATCGAGCTCGCCAAACGCGGCGGCCGCTATGTCGTGCGGCCGCGGCATCCCCTGAACCCCCTGCTCACCGGCTACCGCGGGACGCCCGCCTACGCCCCCACCCCTGAATATGCCATTTCAGGAATATTCGTCCCGTTCGCCGAACCGCGGCCCACCACCGTGGGCGCGGCGGTCGAAGGAATCCACCACGTCTACGAGGCCCCGGGGGAAATCCACTTCCGGCTCCGCGGCAAGGACCTGAGCCTCACCGCATTCAACGGCCACACTCCGGGCACGCTGTCTGTCCTTTTCACGGACGCGACCTCGGGCAAAAGCACCTACGCGGCCAACCGCTCGCTCACCGTGGCGGCTCCGGGCGCCCACGGCACGGTCTGGCTCGACTTCAACCGGGCGGTGAACCTGCCGTGCGCCTACACAGACCTCGCCACGTGCCCGCTGCCGCCGGCCGAGAACCGCCTGCCGGTGCCCATCGAGGCCGGCGAACAGATCCCCCACGAACGACAGGACGCATCATGAGCACCCATCCCGCCAAGAACGGCCCCCGCGAACACGGCCTGCTCCTGCTGGAGCTCGACGGCGCCGGCAGCCACCCGGCCGCGTGGCGGGTTTCCCGGACGGCCCCGGCAGCCGTGCTGGGCCCGGAACACCTCCGCGGCGCCGTGCTCGCCGCCGAGTCCGCCGGATTCCACGCGGCGACGTTCTCCGACCCCGGCCTGCCGGACCCCGGGCACCCGGACGCCGCGGCCCGGCTCAACGCCCTGCAGCGCGCCGCGTTCGCCGGCCCCGTGACCCGCTCCCTCGCACTGATTCCGGAAGTGGACACCGCCTACACCGAGCCGTTCCACATCTCCACCCAGCTCGCCAGCCTGGACTATGTCTCGGGCGGACGGGCCGGCTGGCTGGTATCCGCTTCATCAAGCGCGGCCGATGCCGCCGCCGTCGGACGCGACACCCTGCGCGGGGACCGGCTCGCCCGCGAGGCCGCCGATTCGATCGAGGTCAGCCGCAGGCTCTGGGACTCCTGGGAGGACAACGCCGTGATCCGCGACGTCCCCACCGGGCGCTACCTCGACGTCGACAAGCTGCATTACATCGACGTCGAAAACGGCAGCTATTCCGTCAAGGGTCCGTTGATCATTCCGCGGCCGCCCCAGGGCCAGCTGCCCGTACTGGCCCCGGCCGGGCTCCTCACCGCGGAGGCCGTCGCGGCCGGGGCAGCCGACGCGCTCCTGGTCTCGGCCCCGACGCCCGGACTCCTGGCCGCCGAGCTCGCGGCGACGCGCGCAGGACTCGCCGCCGGCGGTAACGGTCCTGCGCTGATCGCCGAGCTCGACGTCGTGCTGGACTCCCGCGGCCAGGCCGCCGCCCAGCGGCTGGCCGGGCTGAACGGCCACACCCCGTGGCAGAGCCCGCGCGCACAGTTCATCGGCTCGGCGGTCGGGCTTACCGATCTGCTCACCGAGGTGCTGGCCTGGGCCGAAGGGGTCCGCCTGCACCCCGCCGTGCTGGACACGGATCTTGAGGAACTGACGCGGCTGGTGCTGCCCGAACTGCGCCGGCGCGGGGTCCTCGCCCCCACCAGCCCGGACGCCACATTCCGCGATCAGCTGGGGCTGGCACGGCCAGCCAGCCGCTACGCCGCCGCATCCAGCGCCCCCGGCGCGGAAAACTAAGGAGCCCACCATGAGCCACAGCACCCACCCCGCCGCTGAATTCACCGCGTCCGGGTTCATCCCCTCTGGTCAGCTCCAGCTGGGCGTGTTCTTCCAGGGCGTCAACTCCGGAACCGTCTGGAAGGCGACCGAGTCCGGCTCCCAGACCGACTTCGAATCGTTCCGGCGCATCGCCCAAACCGCCGAGCGCGGCCTGTTCGCGGCGTTCTTCCTCGGCGAAGGCCTGCGGCTGCGCGAGCATCTTGGCCGCCCGCACGCGCTCGACGTCGCCGGCCGTCCCGACGCGCAGACCGCCCTCGCCGCCTTGGCCGCGGTGACCACCAAGATCGGGCTGGTCGCAACCCAGAACACCACGTACAACGACCCCGCAGACCTGGCGCACCGGCTCTCCACGCTGGACCTGCTGTCCGGCGGCCGCGCCGCCTGGAACATCGTCACCACGGACAACGCCTGGACCGGCGCCAACTTCCGGCGCGGCGGTTACCTGGACCACGCCGACCGGTACACCCACGCCGAGGCCTTCGTGGAAACCGCCAAGCGGATCTGGGACGCGTGGGACGACGGCGCCGTCGCGGGCTCAGCCTCCGCCGAGCGGTGGTCGGCGGAGGGCGCGGTCCGGCGGGTGCGCCACACCGGCCGGCACTACACCGTCGACGTCACCCCGCGGTTGCCGCGCAGCGCCCAGTACCGGCCGGTGCTGTTCCAGGCCGGGGATTCGCCCGCGGGCAGGGACTTCGCCGCCCGGCAGGCGGACGTCATCTTTTCCGCGCACCCGCAGCTCGATGACGCCCTGGAGTTCCGCCGCGACATCGTGGAGCGCACCCTCCGGGCCGGCCGCGGCGCCCAGGACGTGAAGATCATGCCAGCCAGCGAGTTCATCCTCGCCGCCACGCCGCGGGAGGCCCTCGAAAAGAAGGCCTGGGTCCGCAGTCTGCAGATCGGCCCGCAGCAGGCCATCGCGTACCTCGAACAGTTCTGGGGCCGGGAACTGCAGGGCTACGACCCCGACGGCCCGCTGCCGGACATCGACCCCGTGGTCGAAGAAACCTCCGAAACGCGCGGCAGCGGATTCCACGGCGCCAAGGCACGCCAGCTGGCCGACCAGTGGCGGGCCGAGGCCACGGAGAAGGGCCTGTCCATCCGCCAATTCGTCTCGGCCAAGACCAGCCGGGGCGACTCCACCTTCACCGGCTCGTACACCGAGGTCGCGGACCGGCTCAGCGAGTATGCCCGGACCGGTGCCGTCGACGGCTTCAACATCTCGCCGTGGCTGATCCCGTCCGGCCTCGACGACATCGTCAACCACCTCGTCCCGGAACTGCAGGAGCGCGGCGTGTACCCCACGGAATACGCGGGTAGCACGCTGCGGGAGAACCTCGGCCTGGCCGTGCCGGTGCGCACAGGTGCCAGCGTCGAGGCCGGCATCGATTCAGGTTCGGTCACGGCACAGGCCTAGACGATCACCGCTGCTTCACCACGCAGGCACAACGAATCCCCGCCGGAGACGTTCCCGGCGGGGATTCGTTGGCTTTCGGCACCGTTCAGACAACCAACGCGGGGTCACATCGCGCCCATAATCCTCTCCGGGATGGGCGCGATGTGACCCCGCGTTGGATTTAGGGCGGGCTACTGCTTCGGCAGGCCCGCCGGGTTCAGCTCCGACTTCGCGACGGCTTCCGCGGACAACCCCCAGCGGTCCAGGATCTTGGCGTAGCTTCCGTCCTGGATCAGATGGTTCAGTCCGGCCTGGGCCGCTGCGGCAAACCCGTTGTCCTTCTTGGTGGTGACGGCGATGCTGGCCTTCAGCGGCCAGCCGCCGTCGACCAGGCCGACGAGCTTTGTCTTGGCGTCGGAGGCCGCCTTGTAGGCCGCCGTGGCGTTGGGGCCGAACGTGAGGTCCGCCCGTCCGGACTGGATGGCGAGCTGGGAGGCGGAGTCGTCGTCGTAATACTGGAACTCCACGGGCTTGAGGCCGTTTTTCTTGTTCTCCTCATCCCAGCGCAGCAGGATTGCCTCCTGGTTGGTGCCGGAACCGACGATCACGCGCTTGCCGGCGACGTCCGGGGCCGATTCGACCTTGGTGACGCTGCTGTCCGCCTTGGCGTAGAAGCCGAGCTTGTCCTCACGGTAGCTGGCGAAGTCGAACTTGAGCTTGCGCTCCTCCGTGACGGTGACATTGGAGAGCACAGCCTCGTACTTGCCGGAATCGACGCCGAGCGGCCAGTCGGCCCAGGCCGTCGGGACAATGTCTGCCTCCAGGCCCAGGGACTCGGCCAGAGCGACGGCGATATCCACCTCGTTGCCCACCGGGGTCTTGTTGTCGGTGGCGTAAACGGCCAGCGGCGCCGCAAACGGGCTCACCGCCACGGTCAGCTTCCCGTCCTTCTTAATGGCTTCCGGGACGAGCGCGGCGGCCGCGGCATCCACCGTGGCCTTGACGCGGTCCTGCTGCGGCGAGAGGTTGAACTGCTTCACCCCGGTGGACGACGACGCCGCTGCCGACGGGCCGCCGGCAGCGGCGGCGCCGGGATCGGAGCAGGCCGCCAGACCCAGGACAGTGGTGGCCGCCAACGCGACCGCGGCGCCTGATTTAAGCGAAAGACTGGACATGTTCTCCCCTTGAGAGTGGACTGAAATGGTGCTGGTGCCAGCAACTATCCGGGGCCCGGGAGAGCCGGTCAAAGCGCCGTGAAACCGGGTGAAACCAAGGGATACAGGCGGTAATACCCGTTCATCCGGCGTCCGCGGACGCTGCCTGCGGACGCCCTGTGTTACCGAAGATTGCCCTGCGTGACGCGACGGGACGGAATTGTTCACGGCAGGCCGCAACTGGCCTAGCCTGCATAGAAGACCTGCAAGGTGACAGCACGACACAGGAGGGGTGAACTTGTCAGTGAGCACGCACCAGCAAACGCACCGGACCACGCACCGGCTCGGCATCAACGCCCCGGCGGACCTTGTCTTCAGCATGCTGCGCGACGCCTCACACTGGCCCTACCTCGAGGGCCTGACGGTGTACTCGGAGCGCGTCAGCGGCGACGACGCCGGCCACGAGCTGCGCACGTCCGTGGTGTCCAACGGCTCACTCAGTTCAAGCCACTGCTGGCGCGTCTTTGACACCGCCAGCCACCGCGCCCAGTTCCACCAGCTGGACCTCGAGCCCCCGTTCCGGGAGCTCGGCGGCGACTGGGCGATCCTGCCGGCGGACGGGCTCTCCGTGGTCACGCTGAACCATGAGTTCGAGGTCGACGACGAGCACCTCACCGAGCGGATCCGTGCGATCATCGAGGACTACAGCCGGCGTGAACTGGAGGCGCTGCGGATCAGCTGCGAACGGTTGTCCGTCCTCCTGCAGCACCACGCCCCGCAGACGCACCCCACCCCACATCTCACGGCGCAGTCCACCCCGCACCCCACAGCACAGGAGGCCTAAATGTCAGAGGCCAGGTTCACGACGGAACGGGACAGCTTCGGCCGGCTTCTCGCGGACCGCGAAGTCTGGCGGCAGGCCTCCACCATCCCGGCGGCCGGCGAACTGACCGCCCGTTGGCTGGAGGGCAACAGCCAATACCAGCCGGGAGTCTTCGCGCCCGGGTTCGACGAGGAGACCGCGGCCATCGCCGGAGAGCTCGCCCGGCTGAACCGCAACGGGCTCTTCACCAAGGAATCGCAGCCGGGCGTTCAGGCCGGGGGCCACGCGCAGCGCGCCTACGTGACGGCCTTCTGCGGCCCGGAGGCGGCGACGGCACTCCTGGCCCTGTCCGCAAGGACCGGTCTGGTGACGGTCGTCCACGACCCCGGTGAGGCGAGCAGCGTCTCCATCCCGGTGACCGTACAGGACGACGACGTCGCGACCTTGCTCGGCAGCAGCGAGGGGCCCGTTGGGGAGGACCAGCTCAGGGACTGGGCAGCCGAGACCAATGAGACCTTGGCCCTGGTCCTGGCGGATGCCTGGTATGTGGAAATCTTCGATCCCGTCTGGGGCCGGAACGATGTCCTGTTGGCCGCCGTACTCGAGGCGCTGCAGGCCGCTTAGCCGCGGGAACGCGCGCCGCGCAGCCGGCGGCGACCCGGTTCCCGGTAAATTCACATATCGGTCGCATCCCACCCGATGCTCGCGGCCTCGTCCAGGGTGCGCGCCTCGAAATGCTCCAGCATGTCCTTCATTGCCTCGAGGCCCTGCTTGAACAGGGCAGAATCCCGCCACTGTTCAATCTGTTCCAGGGACTCCCACGGGCCGGTGCTGATGAACCTGTTCTTGACGTCGCGATCGTGCATCAGCACGGCTTTGGCGTTGGGAAAGTCTTCCTTCGTCTTCCTGGCCAGATCCCGCCAGGCCTGCACAAAATCGTTCTCGCGGCCGGGATGCACCAGCCAGATTCCGAGCGTATAAACAGACACGTCGATCGCCTCCATTGTCCGTACGGGTTGATACGCCGATTATGTTCCTGTCCTCCGGCCGGCGGTAGTGCCGGACCGCCCGGAGCCCGGTTGTGGCCGCAAATGAACCGTTGTAAGGGTGAAGTGGAAGGCCTAGCATGTGGGCAGACCCCCACTCTGGGGCCAGCCTCGGACCTTCCATCGTTGGGAGCGGGCACACGTTCGGATGCCGATGTCCTGGGCGAACACAGGATAGGAAAAACGATGAGCAAATATCTGTTCGAAGCGAACTACGTCGGCGACGGAATCAAGGGACTCATGCGTGAGGGCGGCACCAAACGGCGTGATGCCGTTGTCGAAGCCCTCAAATCGGTGGACGGCTCACTGGAAAGCTTCTACTACGCCTTCGGGGAGACCGACGTCGTCGGAGTCTTCGATATCCCCGACCAGGCCAACGCCGTCGCCCTGTCGCTGATGATCAATTCCACCGGCGCCGTAAACCTGCACATGAAACCGCTCATGTCAGCAGAGGATCTCGACGCGGCAGCCAAGAAGACGCCGTCGTACCGGGCCCCCGGGCAATAGCCCACGCGGTGCCCGGCGTGCCGGTGCGGGGCCAGTCCCCCGGGCTGGCCCCGCACCGGCAGCGCCGGATGTTTTAGCGCAGCCGCGCTAACTGCCTGGCGGTCGTGCTACTTGGCGCCGTTGTATTCCTCGTCGGTCACGAGGTCACCCCACTCGGACTCCGCGCCCTCCGCGGGCGCTTCCCACATCGCGAGGTGGGTCATGAAATGGTCCGGCGCGGCCCCGTGCCAGTGCCATTCGCCCGGCGGCGTGTAGATCGTGTCGCCGGGGCGGATTTCGGTCACTTCGCCGCCGCGGGCCTGGACCAGGCCGACACCTTCGGTGACGTGCAGGGTCTGTCCGACGGCGTGCGAGTGCCAGGCCGTGCGGGCGCACGGGGCAAAGTGCACCGCGTTGACGCGCATGCGGGACGGTTCGGGCTGCGGGGCCGCGACGACGTCAAACCAGACGTCGCCGGTGAACATCTGCGCCGGTCCCTTGACGCTTGGCTTCCTGGCTTGGATCTCCACTGTCATTTCCTCACAGGGTGTTTTGTCGGGCGGCGGGCGCGACCGGAGGCCGCGTCCGCCCACTCCCGGGGTTCTTCGTGCGCTCCTGCGTCCTAATTCAGGGTCGCGGTGTCGATCACGAAGCGGTAGCGGACGTCGGAGGCCAGGACGCGCTCGTAGGCGTCGTTGATCTTCGCGGCCGGGATGACCTCGATTTCGGCGCCCAGGCCGTGCTCGGCGCAGAAGTTGAGCATTTCCTGGGTTTCCCGGATGCCGCCGATCATCGAGCCGGCGAAGGAACGGCGGCCCATGATCAGGGCGAACGCGTTCACCGGGAGCGGTTCCGCGGGGGCGCCGACGTTGACCAGTGCGCCGTCGAGGGTCAGCAGCTGCAGGTAGGAGCTGATGTCGATCGCGGCACTGACCGTGTTGATGATCAGGTCAAAAGTGCCGGCAAGGTCCGTGAAAGTGTTCTCGTCGCTCGTGGCGTAGTAATGGTCCGCGCCCAGCTTCAGCCCGTCTTCCTGCTTCTTCAGCGACTGCGACAGGACCGTGACCTCGGCGCCCATGGCGTGGGCGATCTTGACCGCCATGTGGCCGAGTCCGCCGAGTCCGACGATCGCGACCTTCTTGCCGGGACCCGCGCCCCAGTGGTTCAGCGGCGAGTAGGTGGTGATGCCGGCGCACAGCAGCGGCGCGGCGACGTCGAGCTCGATGCCCTCGGGAATGGTGACCACGAAATCTTCGGTCACAACGACGTGGGTGGAGTAGCCGCCCTGGGTGATGGTGCCGTCACGGTCGACGGCGCCATAGGTGCCGGTGTTCCCGGCGAGGCAGTATTGCTCCTCGCCGGCCTGGCAGTTGACGCACTCGCCGCAGGAGTTGACCATGCAGCCGACGCCGACCCGGTCACCGACGGCGTGCTTGGTCACGGCCGTGCCCACCTCGGTGACAATGCCGGCAATTTCATGGCCGGGAACCAGCGGATAGGTCTGCGGGCCCCAGTCGCCGCGGACAGTGTGGATATCGGAATGGCAGATCCCGGCGTACTTGATCTCGATCAGGACATCGTGCGGTCCAACGTCGCGGCGCTCGATGGTGGTGAGGGCGAGCGGCTCGGTCGCGGACGGTGATGCGTAAGCGTTGACGGTAGGCAATGAATCTCCTGCTTGTTGATCGTTGGGGGTTGTTCAACGGAACACCATCCATCAAACCCGGTAACGCAGCCGTGAGGGAGTCCCTGCTGATAGGGGTACTGGCAGGGCCTCCCTCAGAGAGCCCAAAGGCCTAACGTTGATGGCATGGATAATCGAGAGGCGACCCGCGAGTTCCTTGCCTCGCGCCGGGCCAAGATCACCCCCGAAGAGTCGGGATTGCCGATCTACGGCGCGAAACGCCGGGTCCCCGGACTCCGCCGCGGGGAAGTCGCCATGCTGGCCGGCGTCAGCGTCGAGTACTACACGAGGCTGGAGCGGGGAAACCTGTCCGGCGTTTCGGAGGGGGTGCTGGACGCTGTGGCCAGGGCCCTGCAACTCGACGACGCCGAACGGGCCCACCTCTTCGATCTGGCCCGGGCAGCGGCCCCGGGCAGCCGGACCCGCCGTCGTCCCCGTCCCGCGGAGTCCGTCCGGCGCAGCGTTCAGCTGACGCTGAACGCCATCGCCAACGCGCCCGCCTTTGTGCGGAACGGACGCATGGACATCCTTGCGGCCAACCCGCTGGGCCATGCCCTGTATACGGACATGTACGCGGGTCCGGCCCGCCCGGCCAACCATGCCCGGTTCATCTTCCTGGACGCACGATCGCGCAGCTTCTACCCGGACTGGGGCCGTGCGGCGAGCGACACCGTCGCGATCCTGCGCACCGAGGCCGGCCGGGACCCCTACGACCGCGGGCTGACCGACCTGGTCGGGGAACTATCGACGCGGAGCGAGGAATTCCGCACCTTGTGGGCGGCGCATAACGTGCGCCAGCACTACACCGGGCTCAAGCACTTGCACCACCCGGTGGTCGGGGATCTCCACCTGATGTACGAGGCAATGGACGTCTCCGCCGACGCCGGGCTGTCCCTGCTGGTCTACAACGCCGAGCCCGGCTCCGCGTCGGAAGATGCGCTGCGGCTGCTGGCCAGCTGGGCCGCGACCAACCAGCAAGTCAAGGAGGCCGGGGCGGCTTTTACGGTGGACAAGGCCTAACCGGGGCAGGCCGGCACTGTCACGCCAGGGCGGATATGCCGTCCGTGTATCCACCGGACTGGCCGCTGGAGGTGAAGTTGTTCAGCCAGGCCATGGCCTCGTCCCGGGACGTGAAGAATTCGTGGGGGTAGCGGGTGTGCCGGCTCATGGCCGCCGCGATCACACGATCCACTGTGCTCGATCCAAGCACGGCAATCGCCAGAACCCCTGTTGTCTGCGCGAACTCGTACCTGGCGGCCGCGCTGATCTCCACGTCCGTCATTTCGGAGAGCATCGGCATCGGTATTCCGCCGCTGATCTGCGCTACGGCCAGCATCGCGTCCCTGGCATCGTCGACATCAACAAACGTGCCCGGCTGCCAGACGGATGTGATGATGCCCGCACTGATGCTCAGCACGTTCTTTCCGTCAGCAGCTGCTATATGTCCTGGCATCATCGAGACCATTGTAGGGCCGGTCCTGACAAGCCACGGGTTTGGGGCCCGGTGCGCGTGGCGGACCGCAAACCATGGCTGCACTCCGCGTCGCTGACCGGCAAGGCGTACCCCGGGTGCCACGTGGCCCGCAGCCCGTGCCGGTATTCAGCAAAGGCATTGCCTTCGCCATGCCCCGCAGGCATACTCGTGCCTGCGGGAGGACGTCCCCGCGTCCCCCACCGACGACCCGCGATGCACACGCGAACGGATGAGCGCCATGGCTGATATGACGAACCTCGAGCAACAGCAGGTGGACCGGGCGAACGCTTCCGGCCTCAAACCCGTCGTCTTCGTCCACGGACTGTGGCTCCTGTCCAGCAGTTGGGACCGGTGGCGGGCCCTGTATGAGGAGAACGGCTACACCACGCTCGCCCCCACGTGGCCCGATGATCCCGAAAGCGTCGATGAGGCCAGACGCGACCCGGAGGTCTTTGCCAAGAAGATGGTCAGGCAAGTCACGGACCACTACCTCGACGCGATTGGCCAGCTCACCATCAAGCCCGCTGTCGTGGGGCATTCCTTCGGCGGACTCATCGCCCAGAGGATCGCCGGAACCGGAGCCGCCGCAGTCACGGTGGCGATCGATCCCGCACCGTTCCGGGGAGTCCTGCCGCTGCCGGCCTCCGCCTTAAAGTCAGCAGCGCCTGTGATCGCGAATCCCGCCAACGCAAAGCGTGCAGTGTCTTTGACTTTTGACGAATTCCGTTTCGGCTGGGCCAATGCCCTGGACGAGGACGAAGCCCGTCAATTGTTTGACACCTTTCATGTCGCGGCCTCTGGCGTGCCTCTGTTCCAGGCTGCAACCGCAAACCTCAACCCGTTCACCGAGGCCAAGGTCGACACGAAGAATCCGGATCGGGGGCCGTTGCTGATCATCTCCGGGGAGAAAGACCACACCGTGCCGTGGGCCATCGCCAATGCGTCCTACAAGCGTCAAAAAAGAAATTCGGCGCACACGGCAATCAAGGAGCTGCCGGACCGCGGCCACTCTCTCACGATCGATCACGGCTGGCCTGAGGTCGCCCAAACCGCCCTGGACTTCATCAAAGAGTTCGGCTGAGTACTGCCGGCCAGAGTCAACGTGTCCGGCCGAGGGCATGCCCCCTGCCGGCGCTCAGCAGTGGACATGTCCCTCTCTCAGGAATGGACTTGTCCCCCGGCGCGGCCCAGGGATGGACATAGTGGGCATATGTCCATCCCTGGGCGCCGGAGGAGGGCATGTCCCGCGGAGGGATGCCGGAACCGGCCCGGCCGTCACAGCATCCGGCGGTCAGGACTCCAGGACCAGCAGCTGGGCCTTGTCCGCGTCCCAGCCCACCCACAGCTCCTCGTCCGGCCGGATCCCGGCGACACTGTCGGAGCTCAGCTCACGGAGCTGGAGGTCGTGGCCGCCGGCAGTGAGGCGGTGGCGGACCGTGGCGCCAAGATTCGTGGAGGACACCAGGGTCGCGGCGCATCCGTTGCCCGCCGCGGCCCGTGTCCTGAATTTGAGGTGCTCCGGGCGGATGGAGACGGCGTAGTTCTCACCGCTTGCCCCGCGGTCCCGGACCTTTGCCATACCCAGTCCGCCGAGGTCCACCACGGCTTCCTCGCCGTTGCGCTCCACGATGGTGCACGGGATGAGGTTGGTGTCGCCCAGGAAGCTGGCCACCCAGTCGGTCATGGGATGGTTGTACACCTCCTCCGGCGGGCCGGACTGCACGATCTTCCCGTCCCGCATCACCACGATCCGGTCCGACATGGCCATGGCCTCGTCCTGGTCGTGCGTCACGAACAGCACGGAGATGCCCAGGCCCTTCTGCAGGGTCTTGATCTCCTCCTGCATCTGCTCGCGAAGGCGCTTGTCCAGGGCTGCCATCGGCTCATCCAGCAGCAGGGCCGCCGGGTTGAAGACCAGTGCCCGGGCCAGCGCCACCCGCTGCTGCTGTCCGCCCGAGAGCTGGCGCGGCTTGCGCCCGCCCATCTTGCCCAGTCCCACACGGTCGAGAGCTTCCTCGGCGCGCTGGCGGCGTTCCGCGCGCGGCACCTTCCTCATGCGCAGCGCAAACTCCACGTTTTCCAGCGCGCTCATGTGCGGGAACAGGGCGTAGTTCTGAAACACGACACCGAGATTGCGGTCCCGGGGCGGCAGCATGTCCACGGGTTTGCCGTCAATGAGGATGGCTCCGGCGGTGTGTTCTTCAAACCCCGCCACCATCATCATGGTGGTCGTCTTGCCGGAGCCGCTGGGGCCCAGGAGGGTCACGAACTCCCCCGGCTGGACTGTCAGGTCCAGTTCGTCCACGGCAACGACGTCGCCGTAGTGCTTGCTGACCTGGCGGAGCTCAATGGCGCCCTGGGCGGCCCTGCCCGTGCCGGGAATGGGCCCCGCGGAAATCACTGATGCGGTCATCGACTTTCCTTACGTTTGTGCGGACACGGCCAGCGGCAGCATCCGGGTTGAAGAGCGGCGCTTGAGGACAAACAAGACCTGGAGCAGCAGCCCGATGGTGGCGACGCTGACCAGCAGGGCGGAGGACACCGCGATCTTCGGGGTCAGGTTGAACTGGATATCCGTGAACATCTTCACCGGCAACGTGGTGGCCCCCGGGGACTGCATGAACAGGGACATCACCGTCTCATCGATGGAGACCGAGAACGCGAAGAGCGCCCCGGAGATCAGGCCGGGCAGGATGATGGGCAGATACACGTGCCGCAGGACGGAGAGCGGTCCGGCCCCGAGGCTCTGCGCCGACCGGACCAGGGCCGGGTTGAGCCCGGCGAGGCTGGCGCGGGTGGTCAGGTACACATAGGGAGTCGCGATCACGGCGTGCGCAAGGCCGATGGGGACGATGCTGCCCACCATGCCGATCGAGATGAAGAACTGGTAGAACGCCAGCGCCAGCACCACGGTCGGCACGATCATCGGCGCGAGGATCAGACCCACCACGGCGGGCTGGCCGGGAAACTTGCGCCCGTGCAGGCCGATCGCCGCGGTGGCGCCCAGCAGCACGCCGATCACGACGGCGATCGCCGCCGACTGCAGGCTGGCCGTCAGGGCGGAGGTCCAGGCCCGGTCGGCGAAGAATCCGGCCACGGCGGCGAAGGAGATTCCCTCCGGCGGGAAGGTGATGTAGCGGCTGTCGTTCAGCGCGACCGGCACCACAATCGCCGTCGGAATGACGAGGAACAGGAAGGCCGGGATGGAAAGAAGCGCCAGCAGCCGGTGCTGTGGATTAGTTGTCTTCATGTTGGCCTCCTGCCTTGAGGACGCGCTGGTAGACGGCCACGAGGATGCTGACCATGACCGTCAGGATGACGGCCAGCGCAGCGGCCCCGGAGAAGTCCGTGAGCTGTCGGGCGTAGTAGTCGATCTGGTTGGCGATCATCATGTCGCCGGGCCCGCCCATCACCACCGGGGTGATGAAGAAGCCTGTGCTGATGATGAAGACCAGCAGCCCGGCCGCGGAAATGCCGGGCATGCTCAGCGGCAGCGTGATCCTGCGGAAGACGGATCCTTCCCGCGCGCCAAGGGAGCGGGCCGCGAGCCCGAGCCGGTCATCGATCGATGTCAGCGAGGAGAAGATCGGGAACACCGCGTACGGCAGGAGGCAGTGCACCATGCCGACGATCACGGCGAACCGGTTGTGCAGCAACGGGATCGGCGCACCGGTCAGCCCGATTCCCTGCAGGAAGGCGTTCACAATGCCGTTGTCCTGGAGCAGGACCGCCCAGGCGAAGTTCTTCACCAGGATGCCGGTCCAGAACGGCAGGAGTACGACGGCGAACAGGATCACCCGGGTGACGTTGCCGGCCCGCCACAGGACCATGGCGATGATGTAGCCCAGCACCACGGTGACAATGGTGCTGGCCAGGCTGATGGTCAGGGTGTTGACCAGGGCGCGCATCACCAGCGGGTCCTCGAGGACCCGCTGGTAGGCGTTGTCGGCGAAGCTTGCGCCGACCAGTTTGCCCAGCGGCGTCAGGAACAGCACGACGTCGAAGGCAAGGATCGGAGCCAGCAGCAGCCACCAGCCGCTGCGCCGCCGTCGGGGTGCTGTCTCGGCGGAGGCAGGCGCGCCGCGGCCCCGCGGCCGGGGCCGTTCGAGGGTTGCGTTGCTCATGTCAGCTGGCCTGCCAGAGCTTGAACTGCTGCTCGGTCTTCTTCAGGTTCTGCGACCACCACTTGTCGTCGCGGACCAGGATCTTGTCCGCGAGTCGGGGGCTGGTGGGGAGCGTGTCGGCGATTTCCTTCGGCAGCTTGGACAGCGCCGGGGTGTTGGCCAGGGTCAGGTTGGTGACCTTGTCGAACGCCGCGCCGGCCTCGGCGTCGTTGGACATGAAGTTCATCAGTTTGAAGGCCGCTTCCTTGTTCTTGGCGCCCTTCGGAACCACGAAGTAGTCGCCGGCGAGGACGGCGTTTTCGGCGGAGAAGTTCAGTTTCGCGCCGTCGTTGCGGGCTGCGTTAATGCGGTTGTTGAAGCTGGTGGAGAGCGAGACCTCGCCGGAGGTGAGCTGCTGGATGGGCTCCTGGTTGGCGGCGTGGTACAGAAGCCGGTCCTTGCCCGGGTGCTGGCCCAGGACCCTAAGGGCCCGGTCGACGTCGAGCGGGTAGATCTTGTCGAAGGGGACACCGTCGGCCAGCAGCGCGGCTTCCAGGACGGAGCTGTCGGAGAGCTGGTTGTACACCGAGCGCTTGGTGTTGTACTTGCCCTGGTCGAAGAATTGGGCCCAGTCTTTCGGGGCCTGCGCGTCGGAAATGACCTTCTGGTCCCAGGCCATGACAAACAGGAAGCTCAGGTACTTGATGCCGTATTCAGCCTTCGCGTATCCGGGCAGGCCCTTGTCGCTGATGATGTCGTAGTCGAACTTCTCCAGCAGCCCCTCGGCCACGGCCACCTCATACTCCGGCGCCGTGATTTCCACGAGGTCCCACTGCACGTCGCCGGACTGGACCTGGGCCTTGAGCGCGGCCAGGGAGGTGTTGGCCAGCAGTGTCGTCTGGATCCCCGACTGCTTGGAGAACGGGTCCAGGATTGTCTGGGTCAGCTGGTCGTTGTACGAGCCACCATAGGACGTGACGGTCACCGTCTTGTTGGCAGCGGCACTTTCGGCGGGCTTCGCCGCGCAGCCGGAGAGCGCCAGACCCGCAAATGGCGTCAGCGCTGCCGCCTTGAGGAGCTGCCTGCGGTCAAAGGGAGTGGAACGGAATGCTGTCATGGGGGAAGTGCCTCTCATGGACGCGGGCACGCCAAAAGAGGGCGTGCAGGATTGCGGGCGTGGCGGGGTGCGGTGCGTGTGACGCAGTGAAGCGAGAAGAAGTGAAGAGAGAAGGAGAAGTGACAGCTGCGGTTCGCGCGCGCCATCCATTCCAGCTGGAGATCTCGAGTCCGCCTTCCGGCGGCTTTTCGGTTTCGCAACTGTAACTGTGAAGTTGCTCACTAGTCAACAGTTGTATTGCTTTAAGAAACAACGAGATTTCTGCCCCGCGAGCTCCCCTAACGCCGGCCCTCCTGAGCCCGCCCGGGCATCTCCAGGGTCACCGAATGATGCGCCCGTCGTGGATAACAGTCCTCGACCTGTTGTGGTCCCAGAGAACTGCCGGGTCCACAAAGGGGTCGCCGTCCAGAATCACGGCATCGCCCGCCATTCCAGCGCCGATGCTCCCGATGCTTGGGTCCTGAAGGAGCTCTGCGTTTACTGAGGTAAGGGATCTCAGCGTCTCCAAGACGCCTGCCGCCTCGATCTGCAGCCGAATGCCGACAAGCTGATCATCCTCAAGGTCCCCCATCAGGTCGGATCCGAAGCCCACCTTGACTCCGGCCTGCAGGGCCAGTTCCACAGCAATTTTGCCGGCCTCAAGCACCTCGGCGTTCTTGGCCTGGGAAACGGGGTTCAGGCCCATTGCAGCTCCCCTTCGGCTCATGGCGTCGTAGGCGGCAAGCGTCGGCACGAGGAAGCTCCCGTGCTCGGCCATCATCTGCGCCGTGTCCCGGTCCAAGAGGTTCCCGTGTTCTATGGAACGTACCCCGTTTTCCACGGAATGCCTGATTGCCTCGGGTGAATACGCATGGGCCGCCACGTAACTCTTGCGCCGGGTGGCCTCGTCCACCACCGCCCGGACTTCTTCCGCTGAATACTGCGGCAGCCGGATGGGATCTGTCAGGGAGACCACGCCTCCGGAAGTCATGATCTTGATGGCGTGGCTTCCCGTGCGGAACCGATCACGAACTGCCCGGCGCAGGTTGTCCACCCCGTCCACCACGGCGCACATGTGACCGTGATCGAAGCAGACATCCAGATCCGCGGACCGGGGATCGCCATGGCCACCGGTTTGGCTGAGGGCCGGACCCGTGTAGTAGTATCTCGGAGCCGTGACCAGGCCGCTGCGGATGGCCCGGGCCAGCCCGCTGTCCCCGCCGGCCACATCGCGGACGGTCGTGAATCCCCGCCGCACGGCGGCGCCCAAGCGGCGCGCCCCCACCAGTGCGGTGTAGCTCAGGAGCGAGCGCTCAACCTCAAGGCCGCCCAAGCCCACGGCGTACGCGTGAAAGTGGGCATCGATGAGCCCTGGCACCACGACGCGGCCGCCGGCGTCGATCACCTCACCTTCGGGGATGACGTCGCCGGTCTCCTGGATGATCCCGTCCCGGAACAGGATGGATCCGCTCGCCAGCTCGGGCGAATGTCCGTCAAAGATCCGGGCATTGTGGATGGTCAGGGCGTCTGCGTTGGTCATGCTGACAACTCCTCGGGTGAGATGTTCGTGGGTGGGCTCGGTCCGGTTCTCTAGGTGCTGGCCGGTTCCGTGGAACCGCGGACCATCAGTGAACCCTGGAGGATCAGCTGGTGCTGTTCCAAGCCCTTGCCCTCCATGACCCTGCGGAGCTGTTCGCCGGCCCTGGCCCCGAGGGCGTCGCCCGGAAGGTGGACGCTGGTCAGGCCCGGGTTGGACGTGGCCGAATAGGGCAGGTCATCGAAGCCTGCCACGGCCAGTTCCTGCGGAATGCGGACGCCGGCCACCCTGGCTTCCTGCAGCACGCCGTAGGCATGGGTATCGGTGGCGCAGACGACGGCGGTGACACCGTCCCGCTGCCAATCCGGCCACGCCGCGGCGAACGCGCCGGCGGCGGCGCCGACGTCAATGGTGGTGCCGATGACATGGTCCGTGGCCACGGTGATGCCCAGCGCCGCGGACTCCTCTAGGAATGCCGCCCGCCGGATATCGAAGGTCGCCGTGCCGGTCACACTGTCCATGTACGCCGCTTGTTTGTGTCCGGCGTCCGCCAGGTGCCGGGCCAGCAGGCGGGCGCCGTGTCCGACGTCGAGATTCACCGAGGGGGCGAAGGACTCCAAGCCGGGGGCGTCCAGCAGAACGAGAGGCCCAGCGACGGAAAGATCCTCCAGGAACTCCGCGCTGGGCGCATCTACGAGCAGCCCGGCCGGCCGCAAAGCCAGGAGCCTGCGGACGTCGTCGACGCGCGGGAACTCCCCGGCGTCCGTGACGGAGAGCAGCAGCTGGTATTCGGCGCCGAGCGCGCCGCGGACACCTGCAATGACGTTGGCGAAGAAAGGGTTGGAGATGTCCGGCGCCACGAGAATGACGATCGAACTGATGCCCTTGGCTAGCGAACTGCCAATACTGTCCACCACATAGCCGAGTTCCGCAATGGCTTCCCGGACCCGCGAAATGTTGTCCTCCGAGACCCGCCCCTGGGTCTTTCCGTTGGCCACAAGGGAGACCGTTGCGGTGGAGACCCCGGCCCGCGCAGCCACCATCGCCGCAGTGACGCGCGGGGTGCGCCCCCGAAGCTCGTGTACTTGTTCGCCGGATTCCATACCTCGATCGTAGCCGGGAGTGACGCATCGCACCTGCCGCAAGACATCAAGCGCTTGACGTCACTTACGTTAAGCGCTTGACGCTTGACGCTTGACAGTGCCAAACTCACTCTGAACGCTTTATCGCACCGCCCCGGCGGACCCCCAACGACGTGGAGATATTTACGTGGATCCCATCACCCTGAAACCGGAACGCAGGAAGATCATCCTGGACTGCGACCCAGGCCATGACGACGCCGTGGCCATGCTGCTGGCTCACGGCAATCCGTACATTGAGCTGCTCGCGGTCACAACGGTCGTCGGCAACCAGACCCTCGAAAGGGTCACCCGCAACGCCCTGTCGGTGGGCACGATTGCCGGCATCACCGGCGTCCCCTTCGCCGCCGGCTGCGATCGGCCCTTGGTCCGCAGCATCGAAACCGCCCCCGACATCCACGGTGAGAGCGGCATGGACGGCCCCGCCCAGCCCGAATCCAGCATCGAACTGGACCCGCGCCACGCCGTCGACCTCATCATCGACACTGTTATGGCGCACGAGCCTGGCACTGTGACGCTGGTGCCCACGGCAGGACTGACCAACATTGCCATGGCGGCCCGCAAGGAGCCGCGCATCGTGGAGCGCGTGAAAGAAGTTGTGCTCATGGGCGGCGGGTACCACGTAGGCAACTGGAGCGCCGTTTCCGAATTCAACATCATCATCGACCCCGAGGCCGCACATATTGTGTTCAACGAGCCGTGGCCGGTGGTCATGGTGGGCTTGGACCTCACGCACCAGGCCCTCGCGACCCCCGAAGTCGTGGAAAAAATCGCCGCCGTGGGTACCAAGCCCGCCCAGTTCGTGCTGGAGCTGATGGAGTTCTTCACCAAGACGTACAAGGACGCCCAGGGCTTCGATTACCCGCCCGTCCACGACCCCTGCGCGGTGGCCTACGTCATCGATCCCACGGTGATGACCACCCGCAAAGTCCCCGTGAACATCGAACTGCAGGGCCAACTGACGCTCGGCATGACCGTCGCCGATTTCCGCGCCCCGGCACCGGAGGACTGCCACACGTCTGTTGCTGTGGACCTCGATCACGCGAAGTTCTGGAACCTCGTCACAGACGCCCTGGTGCGCATCGGCGACGTGGACCCGTCCGCCGCCGTCAGCATCGGCGCAGGAAACGGAGCCAACTCATGAGCACTCTGACTTACGAATCCAAGACAACGGGACGAAGCGTCGCTGCACTCACGGCGGCCCTGTTGACGGCCTGCATTGCCTTCCAGCTCAACGCATCGATGCTCAGCCCCGCCCTGGTCACGATGGGCAACGAACTCCACACCGATCAGGCCGTGATCGGCCTGTCCCAGACCTGGTTCTTCACCGCGGCAGCACTGTTTTCCCTCTTCCTGCCGCGCCTGAGCGACATTGTGGGGCGCAAGAAGATCCTGCTGGGCATGATGTTGATGATGGCTGTCGGCTCGGTGATCGCGGCCATGGCTCCCGATATCACCTGGCTCTTCGTCGGACGCATCATCCAGGGCGTCAGCGGCCCCACGGTCCCGCTGTGCCTGATCATGCTGCGCTCCGCCGTCAGTGACCCGCGGAAGTACGGTGCCCTCATGGGCCTCATCACCGCCGTCAACGGCGGGGTTGCCGGCGTCGACTCCTTTGTCGGCGGTTACTTCGCCGAGCATTACGGATTCCGCAGCATCTTCTGGCTCATGGTGGTGCTGGCCGTCGTGGCGGCGGGCCTGGTCGCCGTTCTGGCCGGTGAGAGCAAGCCGGCGGTGGGCACCAAGATGGACTGGCCCGGCGTCTTCTTCATCGTGATCGCGGTCGGCGCCCTGCTCACAGCCCTCAACGAGGCCTCCAAACTGGTCAGCGGATTCTCCCCCGGCACCCTCGCACTGGCGACTGCCCTCATCGCCGTTGCAGTGATCGCCTTCTTCGGGTTCTGGACGGTGGAAAAGCGCTCCCGGCAGCCCATGGTGGAGACCGCCCACCTGCGCCAGCGCTCCACTTGGGCGCCGTTGCTGACCACAATCCTGACCATGACCGGCGTCTTCGCGGTCATCAACGGGATCGTTCCCGCCTACGTGCAGGCCACGGCTCCCGGCTTCGGCGTGGGACCGACCGAAATGTCACTCATCATCCTGACTCCCTACGCCCTCCTGGGCTGGGTTGTCGGACCCATCAGCGGCCGTTTGGCCCCGGTTTTCGGCTACACCAAAGTTTTGCGGATCGGCATGGCCGGCAGCGTCGTGGCCCTGGCGATCATCGCCTTCTTCGGCCTCAGCAGCCTGCCCATGATGATTGCCGGAACAGCGTTGCTGGGCATCATGTACGCGGGTACGGTCAACATCATGCTGAACGGCCTTGGCGTTGTCCTCTCCCCAGCTGGCAACCCCGGCTTTCTCCCCGGCATGAACGCCGGCGCGTTCAACCTGGGCGCCGGCCTGAGCTTCCTGGTCCTGCCGGCAGCGCTGGTGGCCTCTTCTGCACTGGGCGATGCCCAGGCATCCTACTTGACCGCGATCACGGTGGGCCTGATCATCACCGTGGCGGCTTTCGCCGCCTCACTCCTGATTCCCAAGCCCTTGGAAGCTGAGGCGAAATGACCCGCCCGGACTCTGGCCGGATCGTCGTCGTCGGTTCACTGAATGCGGACCTGACCATCTACTGCGACAGGCTCCCCCTCCCCGGCGAAACGGTGCACGGGAATGGCTTTGCGGTCAATCCCGGCGGCAAGAGCGCCAACCAGGCGGTCGCGGCGGCCAAACTCGGAAGCCGGGTCGCGCTGATCGGTGCGGTGGGCGACGACACCAACGGGACCATGCTTCTGGCCTCCACCGCCGGGGCCGGGGTGGACATTTCCCGCGTCCGCCGCACGCCTGATGCTGCGACCGGCGTCGCCGTCATTTCCGTCGACGCCCACGGTGAGAACAACATCATCATCTCGGCCGGAGCCAACGGCACACTGGCGCCCGGGGATGTTGCCGCTTCCGCCGAATTGTTCGAGGGCGCGTCCGTGATGTGCCTGTGCCTCGAGGTCGGTCTGGACACCGTTGAGGCCGCGGCCCGCTTGGGCCACGACGCCGGGGCGACAGTTCTGCTCAACCTGTCGCCCTACGCCGAGATCCCGTCGAGCTTGGCCGCACTCTGCGACATCCTGCTGGTGAACGCGCATGAGGCGTCGCTGTTCCTGGGCGGCGCCGCCGTGCCCGACGCCGGGGCTGACACCGCGGCGTGGGCGCCGGTCCGGGACAAGTTCGCCGATCGCGGACTGCACCGCGTTGTGGTCACTTTGGGGGCGAACGGCTCCGTCGTCCTGGACTCCGGAGCCGGCGCCGAGGGCCGCATCACCCGCATTGAACCCACCAGGGTCGACGCCAAGGACACCACCGGTGCAGGCGATGCATTCACCGGGGCCGTGGCTGCGCGCCTTGCCGCCGGCGATTCACTTCCGGCCGCTGCCGCCTTCGCGTCCGTTGCCGCGGCCTTGGCAGCGACCAGGAAGGGGACGCAAACGGCGTACCCGAAAGCGGCGGATGTGGAGGGACTGCTCGCTTAACGGCCACCCCCGCCAGTTAGGGCCGCCACGGGAGGGGGCGCCGCAGAGCCTGTCTGCGGCGCCCCCTCCCGGTTAAGCGCCGGACCGGTCTGGTGGTCCTTGGTTGATGCAACCCAATTGCACAGCAGATTCACAGCGAGGCGCTATTGAAGTTACAGCCGCGGGGCCGACAATGGTTCGACCTGATAGGAGTATTTGCCGGGCGATGGTGGCCGCGACTTACTGGAGCGTCAGTGGCGAGCGTCCTGACCAATCGAGCCGGAGCAAGCGAACTTGTACCGACTAGTGATGGGCTCCCGGCATGATCACTCTCCGCAAGCACGTACTTCCCTCGCTCCTCGCCCTGGTCCTGCTCTCGACGTCGGCCTGTACCTCCGGTGTCGCGGCTGGCATCCCGTCGGCCGGCGTTCCGTCCGGTGGCACACCATCTGGCACACCCTCAGGTGGCACACCGAGCAAATCCGGCGGCGGGACGAGCCAATCCGCCGCACCCGCCGAGTCCGTCAGCCCGAGTGCTGCGGTCCCGCAGCTAACCCCGGCGAGCACGGTGGATGCGCGCACGGTGCTGGCGGCGTTCAAGTCCCGGGACATGGTGGGGCACCTGCAGGCGCTGCAGCGGGTGGCCGATGCCAACGGCGGGAACCGGGCCTCGGGCACCTCGGGGTATGAGGAGTCGGCCCGCTACGTCGAGGAACAGCTGCGCGCCGCCGGGTATGAACCGGTGCGGCAGAGCTTCACGTTCAAAGAGGACGGCCGCCGCGGCAAGACGGTGGAGTCCTTCAACATCCTCGCCGACACCGGGGGCAGTGCCGGGCACACCGTGGTGGTGGGCGCGCACCTGGACTCCGTGCAGGAGGGACCGGGCATTGATGACAACGGCAGCGGGGTCGCGGCCGTCCTGGAGACCGCGCGGTGGATGAAGGAGGCCGGGATCACCCCGGCCAACCGGGTCCGGTTCGCGTTCTGGGGCGGCGAGGAGGACGGGCTGTACGGGTCCCAGCACTACGTCGACGAACTGAGTGCGGCCGAGATCGGCCAGACCGCGGCGAACCTGAACGTGGACATGGTGGCCTCGCCCAACGGGGTCCGCTCGGTCCATGACGGGGACGGCACGGACTTTGGCCACGCCGGCCCGGCCGGGTCCAAGGCGATCGAGGACATCCTGTTCCGCTACTTCCAGGAGAACGCGCTGCCGGCCGAGACCACGCCCTTTGACGGGGGCTCGGACTACGACGCCTTCCTCTCGGCCGGCATTCCCGGCGGCGGGCTGTTCACCGGGGATGAGAAGAGGAAGACCCAGGCCCAGGCGCAGGCCTATGGCGGGGTGGCGGGCAAGGACCTCGATCCCTGCTACCACGAGGCCTGCGACACGATCGCCAACACAAACCCGGAACTGCTCACCGAAATGTCCGGCGCCCTGGCCTACGGCACCGTGGCCTACGCGATGGCCAAGACCGGCTAAACACCAGCTTCGCCGCCGGCTGCGGGCCGCCCCGCAGGAAGGTCCCCGGCCCAGCCACCTTCTGACGAGGGGCCGTGCCGGGGACCTGTGCTTGCCAGGGCCGAATTTGTGCCCTAGATTCCGGCCCCGCGCCGCGCCGTGGCTCCTTGGGGCTGCCGCACGCCGGCCGGTGTGAACTGTGCGCCGGTGTCCGGGAATCCGGGCACGGCAATGCGCGCGTGGGTGTGGATCTCCTCGACGGAGTCGCGCGTGTGCTGCGCGATCTTCTCCATGGTGGTGACCCACATGCCGTCCATCGACTTGACCCGGTCCATCAGCTGTTCCAGGGCCACGGCCTTGGACGGCCGGCCGGAAATGAAGGGGTGGTTGGTCAGGACGAAGCAGCTCCCGGCAGCGTGGTGGGCCTCGGCCTCCAGCGTCCACATTTCGAGGACCTTGGCCGGGCTTTCGATGACGCCGCTTCCGGTGACGCCCGGGTAGAAGGCATACTGCTCCCAGTCGTCCAAAGCCCAGTCGACAGGGATTTCCACGAGATCGCGGGGGTCTGCCTCGGCAACGCTGAAGCGGTACGGCGCGTCGCCGTCGAGCAGGCTTGAGTCATACAGGAACCCGCGGTCGGCAAGGAGGGCCGGGGAATGCCAGTTGAGCTCCCACCACGGTGCCCTGTAGCCGGTCGGCCGGACGCCGGCGGCCTTGGCCAGGGCATCCAGGCCCCGGTCCAGGTACCGCGCCTCCGTGGCGGCGTCGATGCCTTGCATGGGTTCGTGCAGGTACCCGTGGTGTGCAATCTCGTGGCCGCCGTCGGCTATCCGGCGGACCACGTCCGGGTAGCATTCGGCGGTGAAACCCGGGACGAAGAACGTCGCCTGGATCTGCTGGCGCTCGAGGATCTGCAGAATCCGCGGGACGGCGACCTTGGGCCCGTAGGACTGGTGCGTCATGAGGGACATGCGCCTGGTGCTCTGCGGGTCATGGGCGATGGTGCAGGATTCGGCGTCGACGTCGAAGGTGAAGGACGCCGCGGCACGATGACCTTCGGGCCAGGTAATGGGATGGGCGGTGTCGGCGAAAGCGGGGAAGTTCACGGGGTTGATCTCCTGCTAGAGGGCGGCGGGCGTGGTTGATGTGACCGCAAGGCCGGTAGCGTCAGGTGAATCTGCGGTCTGTTCGCTGGGGGTGGGGACATCCAGGAACTTCCTGTGGAACCGCGGACCGAGGACGGCGTAAGCCGCGGCACTGGCCAGTCCCCCGGCGAGCCAGGACAGGTCCCATCCGCCCAGGGCGACGGCGATGGGCCCCTGCATGGCCGGCACCAGTCCGTACATGAACAGCCAGGTGGCGAAGATGCCGATGAGCAGGGAAGCGACACCGGCCGGATTCACGCCCGGCAGGCGTTTGGTGCCGACGGCGTCAAAGAGCCGGGACGGGTCGCCGGGCCAGCGCTTCTCGATCCAGAAGTAATGGACCAGCATGACTCCGCCCCAGGCAGCCACCCAGGCGACCAGCCCAATCAGCCAGGCATCCAGCACGGAGGCGAAATCCTCCTGGAAGATGAAGAAGATCACGGCCGCGAGGGAGAAGACGCCGACGAACAGGTTCAACTTGCGCCGGCTGATGGAGATGTCCAGGGCCTGCGTGGCGACGGAAAAGGTGTAAATGTTCAAGATGTTGGTCGCGATCGGGCCGTGCAGCACCATGAGCAGCACCGGAAGGGCCAGCGCGCCGAAGTTCTGGACGATGAGTTTGCCGGGATCAATTTCACCCGTGTTGGTCGCCAGGCTGGCCCCCAGGATGCCCAGCCAGACGACCGGGATGAACTGGCCCAGCACCGAGGCGAGGTAGACCTTGCGCTTGGGCACCGTGGTGCTGACAAAGCGGGAGTAATCCGCAGCGTAGGTGAACCAGGTGATGCCCCAGCCGATGCCGATGGCCGTCATGACCGCGCTCATCGCGGCGATGCGTTCCGAGCCTTCCAGGATGTGCCCCGCCGGGCCGGCGTAGGTCCAGTTGATCTTCATGCCGAACCAGGCCACTGCCGACATCACGGTCAAGATGATGATGGTGGGCGGCACGGTCCACTTCTCGAAGGCGGCGATGGCTTTATAGCCGAACCAGGCGATGGCTACCTGTACAGCCATGATGAAGGTGGCGATGCCAATCTTCCAGGCGTAGTTCTTGGCCTCCGGGTCAACCCAGCCGGGCGTTCCGAACAAGGCCATGACCAGATCCAGGATGATCCAGGTGTTGACCGCGCACCAGCCGATCACCAGGAGAGCCTGGATGCCGGCGGGCAGGTAGTTGCCGCGCCGGCCGAAGGCGGCGCGGGCCAGCACCATGCCGGTCGCTCCGGTCTTCTGGCCCAGCAGGACGAAGCAACCGAAGAGCAGCATCCCGATGAGGTTTCCGAGGACAAGAACCGTGACGGTGTCCGCGAACCCCAGGCCAAGCTGGATGCCGAGCGCTCCGAGCACCCAGTTGATCGGGGCGAGATTGGCGCCGGCCCAGATCCAGAACTGGCCCGAGACCTTGCGGGTCCGTTGTGATTCGGGGATGGGCTGGAGCCATGCTTCGTGGTCTACGCTCGCTTCCGGCGCGGTGCCGGCAGGGGCCGCTGGGGATTTTTGACGCATGTGGAGCCTCCGAGGGTGTGTGGGATTCCTCAAGATTATGTGTCGTGGGCCACATACGACTATATACAATGTGTCTAGATATACCCAGAGCAACGCGACGGAGTGTAATGTCCATCCTTCTTCAAGACGTCCTGAACCACCCGACCATGGCGGCCGCCGACCCCATTGTCCGGGCCGCGGCCAGGGCCGCCGCCCGAGCGCAGCTCCGGTGGATCCACTCCAGTGAAATCATTGATATCGCGCCCCTGCTGGCCGGCGGGGAACTTCTGCTGACGGGCGGAGAAGCCCTGGCCCTCGCCTCGGAGGAGCGGCAGGTCAACTACATCCGCCAACTGGCGGAGCGGGGCGTTGCCGCCGTAGCTATCGAAACCGGGGCCGCCCTTCCGTCCCTGCCATCGTCTATGGTGGCGGCCGCCGAGGCGGCCGGACTGCCCCTGATTGAACTTCGCGGGGTGGTGCCGTTCGTCGGAATCACGCAGGCCATCAATTCGATGCTGGTCAGCGACTCGGTATCGCAGTTGCGGCGGGCCGATGAGGCCAGTCACGCGATGGCCGTCGAACTGGCGCACGGCGGTGGCCTGGACCGGATCCTCGCCGTGCTGGCCGGCATCATCAATGCCGAGGTGACACTGACATCCATAGCCGGCGCGACCCTGGCCAGCGCAAACCCGGGGCGGGCCGAGGCCGCCGACGTCGATGCCTCCACCGTTGGGCCGCAGGAGCAGGCACGCCTGATTCACATCGACGTGCCTATCCGCGGCATCCTTGCGGCTCAACTGTTGCTGCGGGTCCCGGCGGACGAGGACCAGAACCTGGCCCGGACGGCCGGAAATCGTTCTGTGGACATCCTTGCCCTGGCGTTGCTGCAGCGGATGTCCCCCGGGCTCAAGGAAGTCGCCGGAGCGGCCCTGCTTCGCGCGATTGATTCCGGCAGTCAGGCGTGGCGGCTCCAGCAATTAGCTTCCGCGGCCGGGATTCCGCCGGGTGCCACAATCGTGGCCATCGTGGTCCGCTCCGGCATGCTCCAACGCCTCCGCGCTTCTGTGGAGCAGCTCTTGGCCCGGGGGGCGCAGCCCAGCGCAACCTATGTCGATAATGCCGAACTGCTGGCGGTGGCGGTCCTCGCGGGCGATAGTCCGCTAGACAGCAGGGAAGCACTTCTGGCTGGCCTGCGGGCGCTACCGGCCCCGTCAGACACGCTGGTTGCCGTCGGCCCGCTGGCCGCCGGGATTTCGGAAGCCCCCTGGTCTTTGTCGGAGGCCAGACTGACCCTGGAATTGGCGGGCGCGCTGGGACGGTCACCGGCGGGGGCAACCGGACCGCACGGTCCCGTGATCGATTGCGAGGCATTCGCCGTCGAACGCCTCGCCGTTGGAAGCCTGGATACCGGGCAGCGGCGGAACTTCGTGCGCCAGCAGCTGGGGGCCCTCCTGGATTATGATGCGCAACGCAATTCCCGGCTGCTTGACACCCTGGCCATGTGGCTGGATTCCGGTTGCAACACGGCCCAGGCGGCGAGGGAACTGCACGTGGAGCGGCAATCGATGCATCAACGGCTGCAGCGGATCTTCGAGCTGTGCGGCGGCGACCCCCGGCGGACGGGCCGGCTCGCAGCGTTGCATTTGGCCGCGCGGCTGGCCCGGCTCAGCTGACGTGCGCTCGGCGCCTTAGTCCGGGCGTGCGCCGCGTCAGCCGTTGCTGGACGCCCGGCCGCCCAGCCGGCTGGTGATCTTGTCGGCCGCAGCGGCGCACGCTTCGCCCAGGCCCTGCAGCCCTTCGCGTGAGACGCGGAACCGCGGCGCCGAGATCAGGACGGCCGCCACGATGTCGCCGCGGTGGTCGTGGACGGGAGCGGCCACGCCCACTTCATCGATGGAGGATTCGCCGTAGTTGATGGCCCAGCCCCGGGCCGTCACGTCCTTGAGCTTGATCTGGTAGCCATCCAGGCCCGCATCATCGAGCCCCGGGTAGCTGATCGCCCCGCTGCGCAGGAGCACACGGACGCGTTCGACGGGCGCTGCGGCCAGGAAGACCTGCACGGAGGCGCTCATGGCGTCGGTGTACCGGGCTCCCAGCGGGGTGGTGTGCTTGATCTGGTGGTGGCTGGCGATCTGCTCCACGCACATTGACTCTGCGCCGTTCCACACCATGAGGGCGCTGGTTTCGCCGGTCTGTTCGGTAAGTTCACGCAGGACGGGATACGCCACCCGCCGTTCTTCCAGTTCGGCCAGCAACGGCCCGGCGACGGCGATCAGTCCCAGCCCCAGCCGGAAGCGGCGGGTTTCCGGATCGCGTTCCACCAGGTGTTCCTGTTCGAACGTGGCTAGGATCCGGGAAACCGTGCTCTTGTGCAGGCCCACCCGGTTGGCGATCTCGGTGACTCCGAGCAACGGTTCGTCCGCCGTGAAGGTTCGCAGCACGGCGATGGCGTTGACGATGACGGAGGTGCCCTTGGTGTCGCCGTTTCCGGTGGTCCCGGGAGATTCTGCTGGGGTCATGGTGTCTACCATCATTCCGCATGAGGGCCCAAAAGCGGCGCCACGGTGGACGTGGCGCCGCTTCTGGGTCCTGCCTTCAGGGGGTCTGGGCGCCTCAGGCTCCGATGATGTTGTATTCGGGGCCGAACGGGAACTTCGTGATGTTCTCGGCTCCGTCCTCGCCGACCACCAGGATGTCGTGCTCACGGTAGCCGCCGGCCCCGGGCTGGCCGTCCAGGACGGTGATCATGGGTTCCATGGAGACCACCATGCCCGGTTCCAGTACGGTGTCGATGTCCTCGCGGAGTTCCAGTCCGGCTTCGCGGCCGTAGTAGTGGCTCAGGACGCCGAACGAGTGTCCGTAGCCGAACGTCCGGTTGGCGAGAAGTCCGTGGCCCACGTAGATCTCGTTCAGCTCGGCGGCGATGTCCTTGCAGACAGCTCCGGGCTTGATGAGCTCGAGACCGCGCTTGTGGACCTCGACGTTGATGTTCCACAGCTCCAGGGAGCGGGCGTCGGGTTCGCCGTAGAACAGAGTGCGCTCCAGCGCGGTGTAGTAGCCGGAGGTCATGGGGAAGCAGTTCAGGGACAGGATGTCGTGTTCCTGGATCTTGCGCGTGGTGGCCCAGTTGTGGGCGCCGTCGGTGTTGATGCCGGACTGGAACCACACCCAGGTGTCACGGATCTCCGAATCCGGGAACGTCCGCGCGATTTCGTGGACCATGGCTTCGGTGCCGATCAGGGCGACCTCATATTCGGTGATACCGCCGGTGATGGCGTTGCGGATGGCTTCGCCGCCCAGGTCACCGATGCGGGCCCCGTGCTTGATCACCTCGATCTCTTCGGCCGACTTGATCATCCGCTGGCGCATCGCCGCCTGGGCGACGTCCACCAGGGTGGCCCCTGCAAACGCCGCCTGGATCTTGTTCCGGTTATCCAGCGGGAGCGAATCGTCTTCGACGCCGAGCCGGCGGGGGTTGATGCCGCGGGTGCGCAGCGCCTCCTGGATGGCGAAGATGTAGTTGTCCCGGCGCCAGTCCGTGTACACCACATTGTCGCCATAGCTGCGCCGCCACGGCATGCCGGCGTCGATGTTGGCCGTGACGGTCACGGTGCCGTCCTTCGTGACCACCATGGCGTAGGACCGGCCGAAGTAGGTAAAGAGGAAGTCGGAGTAGTACTTGATGGAGTGGTAGCTGGTCAGGACGACGGCGTCCAGGTCCTTCTCTGCCATGATGCGGCGCAGCCCGCCGAGCCGGCGCTCAAATTCGGCGTTGGAAAAGGTCAACTTTTCCTTCTGCCCGTTGTGCAGGACTTTCAGTCGCTCCAGTTCGGCGATGGACGAAGCATTGTTGGACGTTGCGATGGTCATGGTGGTGGTGCCTTTCTGCATTGCTGTTCTTTGGAGGGGAAAATTTGGGGGCGCCGGCGCGGGCTACTCGTGGCGCAGCGGTTCTTTGCTGGTTTCCCGGGAAAGCGCTACGGCGATCAGGGAGATGGCCGCGGCGCCGGCCAGGTACCAGGCCGGCGCCAGGCTATTGGCCGTCGTGGCGATCAGGAGGGTCGCCACGAACGGCGCCGTGCCGCCGAAGAGCGCGTTGGAGAGATTGAAGCTGACGGCGAAGCCGCTGTAGCGGACGCGGGTGGGGAACATCTCCGCCAGGAAGCTCGGGAGCGTACCGTCGTTGAGCGTCAGCATGCCGCCCAGCAGGATCTGGACCAGGACGATCACCAGGAAGTTCCCGGTGCCCAGCAGGGCGAAGGCCGGTACGGTCAGCAGGATGAAGCTCAAGGATGCGGCGATCAGCACCTTTTTGCGGCCGTAGCGGTCCGAGAGCATTCCGGTCAGGAAGATGAACCCGATGTACGTCACCAGGGCGATGGTGGTGGCCAGGAAGGATTCGGCCGCGCCGAGACCGAGCTCCGAGGACAGATATGTGGGCATGTAGCTCAGGATCACGTAGAACCCGACGGCGTTGAGCAGCACGGCTCCGACGGCCTTCAGCAGCAACCGCCAGTGCTTCCGGAAGAGGCTGGATACCGGGGCCTTGATGGCCTGGTCCTCCTCTGCCAGTTCGCGGAACACCGGCGTGTCTTCGAGCTTGGTGCGGATGTAGCGTCCGATCAGGCCCATCGGTGCTGCGAGCAGGAACGGCAGGCGCCATCCCCAACTCTGCATCGCCTCGGCGCTGAGCAGGACGGTCAGCAGGCCCGCGAGCAGGGAGCCGAGCAGCAGGCCCGCGGCCGTGCTGGCCGGAACCACCGCCGCGTACAGGCCGCGTTTGTTGGCCGGGGCGTACTCGACCAGGAAGGCGGACGCGCCGGCGTATTCGCCGGAGGCGGAGAAGCCCTGGACGACGCGCACCACCAGGAGCAGGATCGGGGCCCAGATGCCGATGGAGTTGTACCCCGGGATAAGTGCGATGCAGAAGGTCGCTCCGGACATGATCAGGATAGACAGGGAAAGGGCAGTCCGGCGCCCCACCCGGTCACCGATGTGGCCCCAGACGAAGCCGCCAAGCGGCCGCACCAGGAACGAGATGGCGAAGAGGGCGAAAGTCAGTAGAAGCGCCGTCTGGGGATTGGACTCGGGGAAGAAGACCGCGGCGATTGTTGCGGCCAGGTAGCCGTAGACGGCGTAGTCGAACCATTCGACGAAGTTTCCGATGAAGCTGGCGGCGACGACCCGCCGTCGGGTTTCCTTACTGACTGCGGGATCGTGGCCGCCAGGGGCCGCATGGCCGCTCAACGTGGTCTGTCCCGAGGACGTACTGCCATGCCCGCTATTCGACTCCGGGCTGGTCTGCCCCGCAAGAGTGGCGGGGGAGGAAGTTTCGTTACTCATGTGTCCACCAAAGTGTTTTGAAGTTGCAATCAGCGCAACGCTGTTGCACCAGAATAGGCGTGACGCATGACACAGTCAATGCCTTTTTGTTTCAGGCTTGTGGATTAAGTCAATGAAGATGCCCGGGCGCGCCAGCCCTGGGAGCGGCCCACCTTGGAACCCAATGTTGCGTTCAACGAGACGGGGTTGCGACAGATGCGCCTCTGACCTGCTGCCTTGTGAAAAGCTTGGGCCGGGCGGCGGCGCGGTTCCCTCCGGGGCGCCGCGGTGCGAGACTTGGTGAACTATCGAGCGACTGGGGGGCCAGGTCAGGAGATCGTCTTGGGCATTCTGGTACGCACGCGCACTTCCGGCCGCCGGACGGCGGACGAGCCATGATGGCCGGGTGGGCCTATCTCATGGCCGGAATCATGACCGTCGACTCGCTCCTGCTGGGGCTGCTTCTGATGAACGTGAAGTGGCCGAAGCGCTGGAAGAAAAACGGCTGAAGTTCCGGAACTCTAATCCACTGCGGCGGTGACTCGGGCGCCCGTCGTGGTCGAAGTCGCCGGTCACGTGCGGGCTCGCCGGAAGCTTAAGGCGAGCCCGCACGCTTCCCGCGACCTCGGCGGGAGGGTCGCCGCGGCTAGAGGACCTTGCGGATGGTCTCCTCGAAGCTGGTGACGTGGTGCAGGGCGAGCTCGCCGGCCCTGTCCGCGTCGCCGTCGGCCACCGCCTTGAGCAGCTCCACGTGCTCGGTGATGTGGCCGCTGACCGAGGGGACCTTGTCCAGGACCAGGCACCAGATGCGCGTGGCCAGGTTGTCGTAGCGGATCAGCGTATCCTCCAGGTGCGGATTGGCCGCGGCCCGGTAGATCAGGCGGTGCACTGTCAGGTCGTAGCGCATCAGCTCCCGGGACTCTGCAGGGCTCGGGGCCAGTTCTGCAATGGTCTTGGCGACATCCAGCAGTTCGCGGCGCATGGCGGCGTTGGCCCGCGTTGCCGCCCGCCGCGCCGCCAGGGGTTCCAGCAGTTCCCGGATTTCCGAGACGTCGGCCAGTTCCGTAAAGTCCACGGTGGTGGCAAAGGTCCCCCTTCGCGGGTATGAAACCACCAGGTGGTCCACTTCCAGCCGCTTGATCGCCTCGCGCACGGGAGTACGGCCGAACCCGAGCTCGGCGGCGAGCTGCCCGTCATTGATGGGTTCGCCCGGCCGGATTTCGAGCATGATCAGCTTGTCGCGCAACTGCCTGTACGCGGCCTCCGCCTGGGAGATGGCTTCGTCCTCTGCGGGCGGCAGGACGGTGAGTGCATTCACAGCTCGGCTCCGTTTCTGGATTTCAACCGGAAGCCTGGTTCCACTTGGCTTCCGGCTATTGACTCTGGTGTGATCTCAATCATACCATTGTTCTCACACTGATATATCAGTCATAGCAATAGTGGTATTTCAAAGGAGCAACCGTGGTTGAGCAGTTGAACGAGCGACTTTCCGTAGTCGATCCCGAGGTCGAAGAGGCCGTGGCGCGCGAACTGAAGCGCCAGCAGTCCACCCTGGAAATGATTGCGTCCGAGAACTTCGCCCCCGCCGGGGTCATGGAGGCACAGGGTTCGGTGCTGACCAACAAGTACGCCGAGGGCTACCCGGGCAAGCGCTACTACGGCGGCTGCGAGCACGTTGACGTGATCGAACAGCTCGCGATCGACCGGGTCAAGGCCCTGTTCGGCGCCGAGTACGCCAACGTCCAGCCGCACTCCGGCGCGCAGGCCAACGCCGCCGCCATGTTCGCCCTCCTGGAACCGGGCGACACCATCATGGGACTGGCCCTGGCCCACGGCGGCCACCTCACCCACGGGATGAAAATCAATTTCTCCGGCAAGCTCTACAACGTGGTCCCGTACCACGTGAGCGAGCACAACCACCTGGTGGACATGGCCGAAGTGGAGGCCCTGGCCCTTGAACACCGGCCCAAGATGATCGTGGCCGGCTGGTCCGCCTACTCCCGGCAGCTGGACTTCGCCGAGTTCCGGCGCATCGCCGACCTCGTGGGCGCCTACCTCATGGTGGACATGGCACACTTCGCCGGCCTCGTGGCCGCCGGGCTTCACCCGAACCCGGTCCCCTACGCCGACGTCGTCACCACCACCACGCACAAGACCCTCGGCGGACCGCGCGGCGGCGTGATCCTGGCCAAGGAGGAGTACGCACGCAAGATCAACAGCGCCGTGTTCCCCGGCCAGCAGGGCGGCCCGCTGGAACACGTGATCGCGGCCAAGGCCGTGGCCTTCAAGATCGCGGCGTCACCGGAGTTCAAGGAACGCCAGGAGCGCACGCTCGAAGGCGCCGGGATCCTCGCGTCCCGGCTCCTTAAGGACGACGTCGCGGCGGCCGGGATCTCCGTGGTCAACGGCGGCACCGATGTGCACCTGGTCCTGGTGGACCTGCGGGACTCGGAACTGGACGGGCAGCAGGCCGAAGACCGGCTCCACCGGATCGGCATCACCGTCAACCGCAACGCCGTCCCCTTCGATCCCCGCCCGCCTATGGTCTCCTCCGGGCTGCGGATCGGCACCCCCGCCCTGGCCACCCGCGGCTTCGGTGCCGCGGAGTTCACCGAGGTGGCGGACATCATCGCCTCCGCCCTCATCTCGCAGGCGCCCGGGGACGAACTCAGCGACCAAACCGCCGCTGAACTGCGTGGACGCGTCAGCGCCCTCGCGGACCGGTTCCCCCTTTACCCGCATCTCGGCACCGGCACGACGGCGACCGGGCTTGAGGCAGAACTGATTGGAGCAGCACAATGACCACCGAACACCTGCCGGAGCACCCGGACTTCCTCTGGCGCAACCCGGACCCCAAATCCTCCTACGACGCCGTGATTGTGGGCGGCGGCGGACATGGACTGGCGACGGCGTATTACCTGGCCAAGAACCACGGGATGACCAACATCGCCATCCTGGAAAAAGGCTGGCTGGCCGGCGGGAACATGGCCCGGAACACTACCATCATCCGCTCCAACTACCTCTGGGACGAGAGTGCGGCGATCTACGAGCACGCCCTGAAACTCTGGGAGATCCTGCCGGAGGAACTCGAATACGACTTCCTGTTCAGCCAGCGCGGGGTCATGAACCTGGCCCACACCCTGGGTGACGTCCGCGAAAGCGTCCGCCGCGTCGGGGCCAACAAACTCAACGGCGTCGACGCCGAGTGGCTGGACCCGCAGCAGGTCAAGGAACTCTGCCCCATCCTGAACATCAACGACAACATCCGCTACCCGGTCATGGGCGCCACCTACCAGCCGCGCGCCGGCAT
The DNA here is from genome assembly GCF_056396505.1 of Arthrobacter sp. 05T410. Taxonomy (NCBI): domain Bacteria; kingdom Bacillati; phylum Actinomycetota; class Actinomycetes; order Micrococcales; family Micrococcaceae; genus Arthrobacter; species Arthrobacter sp. 05T410. The sequence goes on from NZ_JBFTLP010000006.1 coordinate 264,240, forward strand.
CGCCAAGCACGACCACGTCGCCTGGGCGTTCGCCCGCAAATGCGACGAGCTCGGCGTGGACATCATCCAGAACTGCGAGGTCACCGGCTTCATCAAGGACGGCAACCGCGTCACCGGGGTCAAGACCACCCGCGGCACCATCAACACCGAAAAGGTCGGACTCTGCGCCGCCGGGCACAGCTCGGTGCTTGCCGAAATGGCCGGATTCCGGCTCCCCATCCAGTCCCACCCCCTCCAGGCACTGGTGTCCGAGCTCCACGAGCCCGTCCACCCCACCGTCGTCATGTCCAACCACGTCCACGTCTACGTCTCCCAGGCGCACAAGGGCGAACTGGTCATGGGCGCCGGCGTGGACTCCTACAACGGCTACGGCCAGCGCGGATCCTTCCACGTGATCGAGCACCAGATGGCAGCCGCCGTCGAACTCTTCCCGATCTTCGCCAGGGCCCACGTGCTCCGGACGTGGGGCGGGATCGTGGACACCACCCTGGACGCCTCCCCGATCGTAGGCACCACCCCGGTGGAAAACATGTTCGTCAACTGCGGCTGGGGCACCGGCGGATTCAAGGGCACACCGGCGGCCGGGCTGACGTTCGCCCACACGATCGCCACCGGAGAACCGCACAAACTCAACAAGCCCTTTGCACTCGAGCGCTTCGAAACCGGCGCCCTGATCGACGAACACGGCGCCGCCGCCGTGGCCCATTAGAAGAGAGGTAAGGACATGCTCCTGATTCCCTGCCCCAACTGCGGTCCCCGCGACGAGACCGAATTCCACTACGGCGGACAGGCCCACGTGGCCTACCCCGAAAACCCGGCAGAGCTCACGGACCGCGAATGGGCCGAGTACCTGTTCTACCGCGACAACACCAAGGGCGCCTTCGCCGAACGCTGGCTGCACAGCACCGGCTGCCGGCAATGGTTCAACATGCTCCGCGACACCGTCACCTACGACATCCAGGCCGTATATCCGATGGGCCAGCTTCGCCCTGACAAGGAAAACGCAGCCACGGGCCCCACAGCCCCCACCGTCACCAGCCCCGTCTCCCCGGAAGGAGCAGTCAAATGACCGCTCAGCCGCAGCCCGCGCGTCTTAGCACCGGCGGACGCATCGACCGCAGCGTCACGTGGCGCTTCACCCTGGACGGCCGTGAGTACACTGGCCACCCCGGCGACACCCTCGCCTCCGCCCTGCTGGCCAACGGCCGGCTCCGCGCGGGTGACTCCCTGTATGAGGGCCGGCCCCGCGGCATCATGTCCGCCGGCGTCGAGGAATCCAACGCCCTGGTCAAGGTCGCGGCCCGGTTCCCGGGCCACGTGGCCGAATCCATGCTCCCGGCCACCACGGTGTCCCTCGTGGACGGCCTCAGCACTGAACTGCTCAGCGGACTGGGCAAGCTGGACCCGGCCGAGGACCACGCCGAATACGACAAGAAGTATGTCCACACCGACGTCCTGGTGGTCGGTGGCGGCCCGGCAGGCCTGGCCGCGGCCCGCGAGGCCGTCCGCTCCGGCGCCCGGGTCATCCTTATCGACGACCAGCCCGAACTGGGCGGCTCGCTGTTGTCCGGCTCCACGGATCCGGCCCTCGTCGAGAGCATCGAAGGGCAGCCCGCCCTGGAATGGGTGGCCAATGTTGAAGCCGAACTGATCTCCGCGGCCGAGTGCACGGTACTGAACCGCACCACGGCCTTCGGCTCCTACGACTCCAACTACATCATCGCGGCCCAGAACCGGACGGACCACCTCCTCACCCCGGCCGCGCCCGGCGTGTCCCGCCAGCGGATCTGGCACATCCGCGCCGCCCAGGTCATCCTGGCCCCGGGCGCCCACGAACGCCCGCTCGTTTTCGAAAACAACGACCGCCCCGGCATCATGCTGGCCTCCGCGGTGCGCAGCTACCTCAACCGATACGCCGTCGCCGCCGGTTCCCGGGTGGTCATCAGCACCACCAACGACAGCGCCTACGCCCTGGCCGCCGACCTCCGCGCCGCCGGCATCAAGGTCGAGGCCGTCGTGGACGCCCGCCCACAGCTGAGCGAAACCGCCGCGGCAGCTGCGGCCGCGGGAACGCGGGTGCTGATCGGCAGCGCCGTCGCCAACACCACCGCCGCTGTGTCCGGCGACGGCCGGCTCCTCGGCGTTACCGTCCGGAGCATCAACGACGCCGGCGAACTCACCTCGGGCATCGAACACCTCGCCTGCGACCTGCTGGCCGTCTCCGGCGGCTGGTCACCGGTGGTGCACCTGCACTCCCAGCGCCAGGGCAGGCTCCGCTGGGACGAAGACCTCGCCGCCTTCGTCCCCAACAGCGTGGTCCCCAACCAGCAGGTGGCCGGCTCCGGACGCGGCAGCTTCGACCTCGACGACTGCGTGGCCGAAGGCATCTCCGCCGGGGCCGCGGCGGTCATCGCCGCGGGCTTTGAGTCCGATGCTGAACCGTCTGCGCCGACGCCGCCGCGCGCCGCCGCCCCCACCCGCCAGCTCTGGCTGGTACCCGGGCAGGACGGCGGCCCGGATGACTGGCACCACCACTTCGTGGATTTCCAGCGCGACCAGTCCGTGGCCGATGTCCTCCGCTCCACCGGTGCCGGCATGCGGTCCGTGGAGCACATCAAGCGCTACACCTCGATCAGCACCGCCAACGACCAGGGCAAGACCTCCGGGGTGAATGCGATCGGCATCATCGCCGCCGCGCTCCGGACAGCCGGCGAAGCGTCCCGCGGGATCGGCGACATTGGCACCACCACCTACCGCGCCCCCTTCACGCCCGTGGCGTTTGCCGCCCTGGCCGGACGCCAGCGCGGCGAACTCTTCGACCCCGCACGCCTCACTTCCATCCACCCCTGGCATGTCGTCCAGGGAGCCCTCTTCGAAGACGTCGGCCAGTGGAAGCGCCCCTGGTACTACCCGCAGGACGGCGAGGACATGGACACTGCGGTGCTCCGTGAATGCGCCGCCGTCCGGGAATCCGTGGGCTTCATGGACGCCACCACCCTGGGCAAGATCGAGATCCGCGGCAAGGACGCCGGCGAGTTCCTGAACCGCATCTACACCAACGCGTTCAAGAAACTCGCTCCGGGTTCGGCCCGCTACGGCGTCATGTGCACCCCGGACGGAATGATCTTCGACGACGGCGTCACCCTGCGCCTGGACGAGGACCGGTTCTTCATGACCACCACCACCGGCGGCGCGGCCAAGGTGCTGGACTGGCTGGAGGAATGGCTGCAGACCGAATGGCCGGAACTGGATGTGCACTGCACCTCCGTCACGGAGCAGTGGTCCACCATCGCCGTCGTCGGTCCGAAATCCCGCGCCGTTCTCGCCAAAGTGGCTCCGGAACTGGCAGCCGACGGCGGCCTGGACGCCGAGGCCTTCCCGTTCATGACGTTCAAGGAAACCACCCTGGCATCCGGTGTCCAGGCCCGGGTCTGCCGGATCTCGTTCTCCGGCGAACTGGCCTACGAAATCAACATCCCGTCCTGGTACGGGCTGAGCACCTGGGAAGCCGTGGCGGCGGCCGGCGCGGAGTTCAACATCACCCCGTACGGTACCGAGACCATGCACGTGCTGCGTGCGGAGAAGGGGTATCCGATCGTCGGCCAGGACACTGACGGGACCGTGACACCGCAGGACGCCGGCATGGAATGGGTCGTGTCCAAGGTCAAGGACTTCATCGGCAAACGCTCCTACACCCGCAAGGACGCCGGCCGCACCGACCGGAAACACCTGGTCAGCGTCCTCCCCGTGGACGGCACCATCCGGCTCCCCGAAGGCACCCAACTGGTGGAACAGGGCATCACCGTCAACCCCGCCTACGGCCCCGTGCCCATGCAGGGATTCGTGACCTCGAGCTACCACAGTGCGGCGCTGGGCAGGTCGTTTGCCCTGGCCCTGATCAAGAACGGCCGCAACCGCATTGGCGAGACCCTGGTGGCCGCCGCCGGCGACCAACTCGTGGACGTAATCGTCGCAGAAACCGTACTATTTGACTCTGAAGGGGCCCGCAAAGATGGCTGACACCGCAGCACTCGAAAATTCCAAGAAGATCCAGACCCTCAGGAAGAGTCCGGCGTCGCTCCTGAGAACGGCTTTTGAAGCGGGATCCGTTGCGGGCACCGTGGAGCTGCGCGAGGTGCCGTTTCTGACCATGGCAGGGCTCCGGGTCGATCCTGCCGGCGACGCAGGGAAGCGGCTGGGCGCCCTCACAGGTGGCCTGCCCTCCGCTTCCGGGGAAGTCCGCGGCAGCGGCGACACCGCAGTGCTGTGGCTGGGCCCGGCAGAATTCCTGCTCGTGGCCCCCGCCGAATCCCACGAAAGCCTGGGCGGTGAGCTCCCCCGGGCGCTCATCGCAGCACTGGGCGACGGCCAGGGCCAGGTGGTGGATCTCTCCGCCAACCGCACCACGCTCGAGCTCTCCGGACCCCGGGCCAGTGCTGTGCTGGAGAAGGGCTGCGCCCTGGACCTGCACCCCCGCGTCTTCCAGCCCGGAACGGCCCTGTCCACGGAAATCGGCGGCATCCCCGTCGTTCTGTGGAAGACCGGGGACGAGACCTACCGGATCTTCCCGCGGGCATCCTTCGCGGAGTTCCTCGGCCGCTGGCTCCTCGACGCCATGCGCGAATATGCCTCCACCGAGGTCCCCTGATGGCGCTCAGCGTCCTCGACCTGTTTTCTGTTGGCATCGGGCCGTCCTCCTCCCACACGGTCGGCCCGATGCGGGCGGCCAAGCGGTTCGCCGACGGGCTCAAGAGCGACGGGCAGCTGAGTTCCACGGCGAGGGTGCAGGCCGAGCTGTTCGGTTCCCTCGGCGCCACCGGCCGGGGCCACGGTTCGGACAAGGCCGTAGTCCTGGGCCTCCAGGGCCAGGACCCCGAGACAGTGGACACCGCTACGGCGGATGACCAGGTGGCAGCCGCTGCCCTGGATGCGGAGCTGCAGCTCGCCGGCCATCACCGGGTGGATTTCAACTGGGATGAGGACGTGGTTCTGCACCGCCGCAAGTCGCTGCCCGCCCATCCGAACGGCATGACCTTCCGGGCCCTTGACCACGCCGGCGACGTCCTCAGCGAACGGAGCTTCTATTCGGTTGGGGGCGGCTTCGTCGTCGATGGCAATGCACAAGGCGCCGACCACGTGGTGGCCGACGACACGGTGCTGCCCTACCCGTTCACAACAGCTGACGAACTCCTTGAAATATGCCATCGAGAGAATATGTCCGTCTCCGACGTGATGCTGGCCAACGAACTCGTCTGGCGTACCGAAGCCGACCTCCGGGAGAAGCTCTTGGCCCTGTGGGCGGTCATGCGCCAGTGCGTGGACAACGGCTGCGCTGCCGAGGGCATCCTGCCCGGCGGGTTGAACGTCAAACGGCGCGCCCCGTCGTTGTTTCGGACGCTGGCAGCATCCGCCGTCAGCGCCGAGGCGGACGCCCGGAACCCATCGCCGGTCCAGGTCCCGGCCGACCCGCTGCTCGCCATGGAATGGGTGAACCTCTTCGCGCTGGCCGTCAACGAGGAAAACGCCGCGGGGGGCCGGATCGTCACCGCGCCCACCAACGGTGCCGCCGGCATTGTGCCGGCCGTGCTGCACTATTACGTCAAGTTCGTCCCCGGCGCCAACGACGACGGCGTCATCCGCTTCCTGCTGGCGGCGGCCGCCGTCGGGATCCTGTTCAAGATCAACGCTTCCATCTCCGGGGCAGAGGTCGGCTGCCAGGGCGAAGTCGGATCCGCCTGCTCCATGGCGGCGGCGGGACTCTGCGAAGTGCTGGGCGGGACCCCGGAGCAGGTGGAAAACGCCGCCGAAGTCGGGATCGAGCACAACCTCGGGCTGACCTGCGACCCCGTCGGCGGGCTCGTGCAGATCCCCTGCATCGAACGCAACGCGATCGCCAGCGTCAAAGCCATCAACGCCGCCCGCCTGTGCCTCCACGGCGACGGCAGCCACAAAGTCTCGCTGGACAAAGCAATCAAGACCATGCGCGAAACAGGAGCAGACATGAAAACCAAGTACAAGGAAACCTCCCGCGGGGGCCTCGCCGTGAACGTCGTGGAGTGCTGACCATGGTCCCGGACCAGACACCCGACACCGTTGAGCACGTCCTGACACTGGACTGCCCGGAAACGCGCGGGATAGTCCACGCCGTGTCCGGTTTCCTGCTGGACCAGGGCTGCGACATCCTGGAAAGCAAGCAGTTCGACTCACAGCTCGACGGCCACTTCTTCATGCGGGTCCATTGCGCGTCGGCCGGAGACCAAACCACCCTGGCTTTGCTGCGGGACGCATTTGTGCCGGTCGCCGAAAAATTCGGCATGCGCTGGGAGCTTCGGCGGCACGGGACCAAACGGCGCGTGCTGATCATGGTCTCGAAATTCGAGCACTGCCTCAACGATCTGCTGTACCGGGCACGCACCGGAGAACTGCCCATCGAGATCGTCGGCGTCGTTTCCAACCACCCCGACCACCGGCGGACCGTCGAGTGGCACGGAATCCCGTTCTTCCATGTGCCGATCACGCCGGACACCAAGCCCGCGGCCGAACAGCGGCTTCTGGAACTGATCGACCGGATGGACGTCGAACTGGTGGTCCTGGCCCGTTACATGCAGGTCCTCAGCGACAACCTCACCCGCCAGCTGGATGGCCGCGCCATCAACATCCACCACTCCTTCCTGCCCAGCTTCAAGGGCGCGAAGCCCTACCACCAGGCGCACGCCCGGGGCGTGAAGACGGTCGGCGCCACCGCCCACTATGTCAACGCGGAACTGGACGAAGGGCCCATCATCTCCCAGCAAGTGGTGGAGGTGGACCACACTTTCAGTCCGGACGATCTCGTGGCCGCCGGGCGCGATACCGAATGCAGGGCACTCTCCAATGCCGTCCGCTGGCACTGCGAGGGACGCGTCATCCTCCAGGGCAACAGGACCGTCGTGCTGCGCTAGGTTTGGCACCATGATCCTGCCCCTCGAGGACCGCGAAGCCGCCGCCCCTGCCTACATCCTGCGGGGTGCCCTCATCACGGACGGCGCCTGCACACCGGGCTGCGTGGTGGCGGTGAACGGCGGCCGGATCGCCTACGCGGGACCCGGCGACGGCTTTGACGCCGCACATTTCCCGGATGCGGAGGAGCTCCCGCTGCCGCCCGGCAGCTCCCTGCTTCCCGGGCTTGTCGACCTCCATTGCCACGGCGCCGCGGGCGGCGGATTCCCGGCCGGCAATGACCGGGGCTGCCGGGCGGCCGTGGACTTCCTGCACCGCAACGGGACCACCACCCTCCTGGCGAGCCTCGTCACCGCCCCGGAAGATGAGCTGGTGGGGTCGCTCGGCGTACTCAACGTCCTGGCGGCCGAGGGACTGATCGCCGGCGTGCACTCCGAGGGGCCCTTCCTCTCCGCCGCCCGGTGCGGCGCGCAGGACCCGCGCTGGCTCCGCGCCCCCGACCCTGCGCTGCTCCGGCGGCTGGTGGCGGCGGCCGGCGGAGCCCTGCGGACCATGACGTACGCCCCCGAACTGCCCGGCGCGAGTGAGCTCCTACGGATCCTCACGGACCACGGGGTGATCCCCTCACTGGGCCATACCGATGCCGCTGCCCCCGTTGCCGCGGCCTCACTGGCGGAAGCCGCGGACCTCATCCGCGGGGGCGCGGCTTCCGGGGTCTTCGGGCCGCGGGCCCGGCCCACGGTGACCCATCTGTTCAACGGCATGCCTCCCCTGCATCACCGGAGTCCCGGACCGGCGGCCGCGTGCCTGCGGCTGGCGGCCGCCGGCACGGTCGTGGTCGAGCTCGTCGGCGACGGCGTCCACCTCGACCCGGAGACGGTCCGGATGGTCTTTGACCTGGTCGGAGCCGGGGGCATCGCGCTGGTGACGGACTCCATGGCGGCAACCGGGCTGCCCGACGGCGACTACGAACTCGGCCCCGTGGAAGTGGTGGTGCACGACGGCGTGGCCACCCTGCGGAGCAACGGCGCCCTTGCCGGGGGCACGGCGACCCTGTTGGAGGTTGTCCGCATGGCCATCGCGGCGGGGGTGAGTCCGGCCGACGCTGTCGCGGCGGCCACCCTGGTCCCGGCCCGGGTCCTGGGCCTGGAGACGGAGATCGGCGCCCTCCGGGCTGGAATGCGCGCCGATATCATCGCCGTTGACCCGGGCTTCGACATCGTGGCCGTGCTGCGCGGCGGACGGATCCTGGCGGACCATCGACGTGCCGCGCGTTAGCCCCTGAACCCGCGGGGCCCACGGCGGTTGCGGAAGTTTCGAGCCCTTCGTTTTGTTGTTCTGAGTGTGGGCAAACATTACTTCCGGAAAGGAGCCCGCCATGATCCGCATCGCTATCGTGCTCGGGAGCACCCGGCCCGGTCGCCTCGGAAAGGCCGTCGCCGACTGGGTAAGTGCCCGGGCATCAGAACGCGGCGATGCCACCTTTGACGTCCTCGACGTCGCCGATTTTGATCTTCCGCTGCTGGACGAGCCGCTGCCACCCTCCTTCGGCCGGTACAGCCAGCCCTACACCAAGGCCTGGTCCGAAGCTGTCGACGGATTCGACGGCTACATCTTCGTCACGGGCGAGTACAACCACTCGATTCCCGGCGCACTGAAGAACGCTGTGGACTACCTCTACAAGGAGTGGAACAACAAGGCGGCCGGGTTTGTCAGCTACGGAAGCAGCGGCGGCATCCGCGCCGTCGAACACTTCCGCGGAGTGTCCGCGGAGCTGCAGATGGCCGACGTCCGGGCCCAGGTGGCGCTGCCCCTGGCCACGGAGTTCGCGAATTACCGCACATTCATCCCGACGGCGGCCGCGGAAAAGAGCCTGCAGATCCTGTTTGACCAGGTGATCGCGTGGGCCGGCGCGCTGAAGGTCCTCCGGCCAGGCCATGCCCACGGAACAGAAGACGCCAGCGCGGCGTGACCCCTGCCCTGGCTGGGCCCGGTTTGCCGTCCCGCGGGCCGCGTGCCGGTGTCCGCCTACGCCGGAGTCCCCGTCCTGCGCCGCCGCCGCCGGACGGGGGGCGTGTCTCCGCCGTGTGGCGCCGCGGCATAGGGACTGGGCAGGGGCACGTTCTGGCCCGGAACGGAATCGGGCACCAGGACGTGGACCGTGGCGCCGGATGATTCCCGCGCGGCTCCGCCCGCGACGCTGCGCAGGTAGTCAAGCGCCCCTTCTTCACTGAACCCGTACTCCCGCACCAGCGTCCGCAGCGCCAGCCCTGCCAGTGCCCGGGAGAGCTGCGCCGAAGAGAGATCTGCGCCGCCCCCGGACCTCAGCGCCAACTCCTGGACCAAACGCAGTGCACGGGAGATGTAGCGGGCCAGCCGAGCCGCTGCGATGATGTCTGCGCTGGTGAAGACGTGCGGCCACGCGGCGTACAGGTTCACGGCGGCATGGAAGACCGCTTGTGGTGCCAGTGGAACGGATACGAGGGACCGGACCCCGAAGGCTGCGGCAGCGCTGGCGTACCCGGGCCAGCGCCGCTCCAGGGAAGTGTCGCCCACGAACACATATTCGCCGGTTCGGACCGCCGTGCGGGCGGGCCCGTCATCGAAGGAACGCTGCGCCTCGTCGGCGGCCCGCGCCGGTGCGCTGCCCGCAGTCAGCGTGAGGGCCTCCGCGGACCCGACCAGTGTCACTGCCCAGCTGATCCCACGGCCGGGACCACCGATGTCGTCGACAAACTCGCTCACGGCTTCGCTGAGGAAGGCACCGACATCCGGGTCGTTGAAGTGCAGCTCCCAGAAGGAGGCATAACGATCCTGCCGGCCGTCTCCTGCAATTCCTTGGGTCATGTTCCACGCTCGAGATCAAAGCACGCAGCTCACTGCTGAACCGATGAAAACAGCATACGTCCGGGCGGACACCGCCGCGCCTCCCATTTGTCAGAGCCAGGGCCTCTGTCGTTTTGGTATGGTTCCGGGCTGTCCCGGCGACCTGTTTCGATGAACTGTTCCTCAGCTGTTCCGCTGAGCTGTTCCCGAGACAGCGGGAAATCTGCTTCAGCGCCGCGGCGGCCCAGGGAGGCTTTTAACATCCGCCCTGGACCGCCCGCCCCGGCTTCAACACCAGTCGCGGAGGACCCGTCCCGCCGTGGCACAACCATTAATACCCGCGTTCCGCAGGTCCCAAAAGGGCCTTTGGGCCCGTGCCGGCCGGCAGCGCACTACCGCCCATTTCACCCCCGGCGGATGAGGTCCGCACGCGCGTCCGGGCAGACGATGGATATGCCCTTCGATGCCCCACTGCTCGGGGGCGATCCCAGCTGGGAGAGGAGCCTCCAAATGTCAAGACCGCACGCAATCACCGTGGGATCCATCGCGCTTGCGACCGCCGTCGTACTGCTCACCGGATGCAGCCCCACGAGTCCGCCGGCTGCCACCCCAAGCCCCACCGCGGCCATCTCGAGCCCGCCCGCGAGCGTGTCGGAAATCTGCGCTGCTGCCGATGCCCATGCCGCGGCCCTGGCGAATTTCAAGGCCACGCTCAAGCCGGACGCCACCATCGAGCAGGTGCGCGCGGCCCAAGACCAAGTCTCCAAGACCTATGAAGAGCTGGCCAAGGCAAGCGAGAACCTCGCCCAGCAACGGGCGGAGGCGGTTATGGCCGCCGAAGCCAAGTTCAATGCCGCAGTCGCCGCGGTGCCTGACAATGCCACGTTGACTCAAGCAGCTGATTCCCTCCGGGACGAAGCCTCCAACGTCGAGGCCGCGATCCGCGACCTCCGGACTGAGGTCAAGTGTTAGCGGTCTGACATGTCTTGTCCCAATCGGTGCCCGTTGGGCCCTCAGATACAGGAATGGTCGTAGTCGAATCCTCCCGACACGTACTGGGCAATGGTGACTTTCCCGCCGGCCGTCAGTGGCGCCTCGGAGCATTTGCGTTTTGCCACGGCGAGTGACTTCGCCCCGGCCAGCCAGCTGGGCAGCGTGTAAAGGTTGCTCGAGGACGGCACCGTTCCCACAATTTGGGTCCACTGCGTCTTGGCGGAGTAAAGGCCCGTTCGGGCTCCGACACTCGCGAAGTAGGCCGCCATCCCCTCCAGATCGGCACGGTTCGCCGCCGGGCGGGTTGACCAGCTGTTGCCGGTCTCGACATCGAGCCACCACGTGTAGGCCGCCGCGTTGCTTATCCCCCGGATGTTGGCATCGTCGTAGGCCTTGGCATAGCCGTACATGTAGGAGCAGGCTTCCTCGACTGAACCCTCGGTGCACTGTCCGTAGGGGTTGGCGACGGTGGTTCCTCCGTAGTTGTTGCTGGTAGGCCACCAGGATCCTGAAGTACCGGGGTTGGCGGTGTTCACGTAGAGCGCGACCAGGGGCTGGCCAGTCCCGCCGGTGGACGTCCCGGCCCAGGACAGCTGCGTCGCCAGACACGGGTTGGTGGTGTTGGCCAGCCCATTGTTCACGCCGACGACGGCGAACGTCTGGCCCCGGGGCAGCGTTTTGCCGCATTGGGGCCACGACACATCGTTGCCCGGGCCCGCAGCCCCGGCTGCGTGGGCCGGCGTTCCGGCCAGCATCAGCGCGAAGCTTGCGGCGGCCGCAAGGATCACCCGGCAACGCGAGGAAAAGGGTGCAAGGGACATGGTGGGCCTTCCCGTCGATGCTGCTGAGCAGTTAGCACAGCATGGCCGCCGCAGGTTTGCCCGGTCAAGGCTTTCGGTAGTGAGTTCATGGGCCGGTCCGCCGGCGGCTCCCACAGACGCGGTGGCCCGGCATGGGAGGATCGGTGTATGGAAACCACCCCGGAGGTCCTGCGCTATGCGGCCTTTTCCACGACGCCCAACGGCGGAAATCCTGCAGGCCTGGTGCTGGATGCCCGTGATCTGGATGATGCCGGGATGCTGGCGGTGGCGGCCGCCATCGGGTACGCAGAGACGGCTTTCGTGACGGAGCCGGGTGTCGACGGCGACCCGCGCCGGAGCCGGGTTCGGTACTTCTCGCCGATCGCCGAGGTGCCATTCTGCGGGCATGCGACGATTGCGCTGGCCGTTGCGCTGAGCGCACGCGACGGGGCGGGCGCCTTCACCTTCGAGACCCCCGTCGGCCCCGTCCGCATTGAAACGGCGGGGGACGGTGCCGAGATCACGGCATCGTTCACGGGCGTTGAACCGCAACTGGCCGCCTTCGACGACGACGTCCTGGCTGAACTTCTTGGATTGCTCGGTTTCGGTCTGGACGATCTCGATCCGGCCTATCCGCCGCGGATCGCGTATTCGGGGAACTGGCATCCGGTGCTGGTCGTCGCGGACCGCTATCTTTTCGACTCCTTTTCCTTCGATCCGGAGGCCGTGCGCCGGCTGATGGACGCACAGGGCTGGGCCGCGACGGTGACCGTCCTGCACCCGATTGCAGATGGCGAATTCGAAGCCCGGAACCTGTTCCCGGTGGGTGCCATCACGGAGGACCCCGCAACCGGGGCGGCCGCGGCGGCCGTTGGCGCCTACCTGCGCATCCTGGGCCTGGTCGATCCCCCGTCGAGAGTCCTCATCCACCAGGGACGGCACGTCGGCCGTCCGGGCCTGCTCACCGTGGACATTCCCGCTGCCGGCGGAATAGTGGTCAGCGGCAGGGCCGTCCGGATCTCCGCCGCTGCGGGCAACAGCTGATCACTGGGTGGAGGCTAAGCGCCGGTAGCTGAAGGACTTCAGCGTCAGCGTGCCCCCTGCCGTGACGGCTTTGACCCCCGGCGTCCCCGCAGCGGGGAAAACGAGTGACGTCATGGTCTTTTCCCCGCCGTTGATGAAAACCTCCACCGAGCAATAGTCGACGAAAATCGTTAGCTCCACCGTCCCGTTCCGCGCTGGGCTGGCTGCGCGCCGCGATGCCCGATAGTCGGGGCTGAGTTCTGCCTTGCCGGTGGCGGCAACATCGGACTCCCGGGAGATGAATGCTGACTCGGTGGCGAAGTCGTATCCGACGGTGGCAAACGTGCCCCCGCCGCTTTCGAGTTCGATCCTGGCAACGGAACCGTCGTCCTGCGCTGTCCGCTCTAGAGTTACATCGAGCCGGTACGCCCCGCCTTCCGGGACCGGCAGTTGTCCTGCGCCATCCGGTGTCAGTCGACGTTCCCCGGTGGTTGCCGCCGGGCCTTCAAGGGACTTCATGGCAGTCGTGGGGCTCGACACCAGCGTTGGCTTTCCGGCGATTTTTTGCAGCCGTATGTCCCTCACTATGGAGTCGGCGCCGCCGTGCCAGTCCTGAGTGGGCAGCTGCCGGGCGTACTGCCAGTTGTTCATCCACCCGATGGCGTGCCGCGAGGACATCCGCTGGCTTTCGGTGAGCCTGGGATCATCCCACGTCACGGCGGCGTAGAAGTCGGAGCCGGCGTCGAGCCACTGGTGCGGCCCGTCAGACGGGGTGAATCGGGTTCCGTCCCATTCGCCAGTCCAGTAGGCAACGCCCGTGGTGAAGCCCTCTTCGCTCCCGTTGGCGCTGGCGGCCAGGACCCAGGTCCGTTTGGATGGATCACCGTCGAGATCCAACTGGAAGAGGTCCGGGCACTCTAGGACGCCCAGACCTTTGCGTTCGATGCCTGAGGCGTAGTGCCAGTCCAACAGGTTCGACGACGTATACATGCCGATCTTGTCGCCTTCGGCCAGGGCCATCACCCATTGGCCGTGGGCCGCATCCCGAATGATTTTGGGATCCCGCCAGTCCGGTTCGCCCGGGTTTTCCATGACCGGGTTCTGCGCATAGGCGGTGAAGGAGTATCCGTGGTCAGTGGAATAGAACAGGGACTGCCGCTGGATTCCCTGGTCCTGCTGCGTCATGACCGCGATGACAGCCCCCTTGCCAAAGCCGGCCGAATTGTCCTGGTCCACCACGGCGCTTCCGGTTTCGATGTCGCCCAGCCCGTTTTTGTACTTGGTGATCGCCACTCCCTCCTCCTTCCAGTGCACAAGGTCCGTGCTGGTCAGGTGGTACCACTCGGTGCCGTTCTCCTTCGGGTACCCGGCGTTGTAGAGGTAGTAGTAGTGCCACACGCCGTCGAGCAGGATGGGACGCTGCGGATCATTCATCCAGTTCTTCCCGGGCGTTATGTGATAGCTCGGCCGGAACTCGGATGCCCCCTCGGGCCGGTCGAAAGCTGGCTGCGCCTGCCCGGCGTGGCTCTGGGAACCCGGGCTGGATCCCGGCGAAGGGACCAGCGCCACCGCGATCAGAACGGCCGCGGCGGCGGCCACGGCGGCCACCATCCAGATCGTCCAATGGTTTTTCATGATTTAACATTCCTGGTCTTGGTGGAAGCCATCCCGCCCATCTATGGCCCGTCGGTCTAGGCCCTGTCGGTCCAGGGCCTGCGGGGGGACGGAAGCACCCGGAAATCCGGGCGCTTCCGCCTCATGACTGCCTACTGCACTACTTGTACAGCCCGGCACCGCCGACGTTGAGGTTCGTGGGCAGGTACCCGAACGGGCCCAGGCCGTTCTGGCCGAAGCTGCGGTCAACGGCCGAAACTCCGTTGCGGAAGTTGATCTTCACGGTGGGCGAGAGGGACCCGCCGCGGACGCCGTCCACGTTGTCGATAAAGGACTGCACCAGCCCGCCCGGCTGCACGTAGTGCGAGTAGGCCTGGAACTGGCGGCCGTTCTGCCGGGGATCCGGCCCTTCGGGCGCATTGGCTGGCATATTCAGGTCCGTGGGGGATGCCAGCGTCAGGCCGCTGTTGTTCATGGGCTGGTAGTCGGAACGGACGCCGTCGCCTACAAAGCCGTAAACTCCGTCGGGGCCGCGCATTCCATCCGCATAGGTGAACTGGTGGCTGATGGTGAACAGGTAGTACTTGTTCTTGCCGCCCTCGCTCTGGATGAAGATCTGCGGACGCTCGGTCTGGTCGTTGACGCAGTTGGCGGACAGGATCGGCGGCAGGAAGTGCCATTTGGTCAGGTCTTTGTTGTCCGCCACGGCCAGGCCCACGTTGGCCGTCTGGAACCATGCACCGGTGGTGGCGTTGACGGTGTTCGCGGATTCGGCGCGGGGGTCCCCGGGCTGGTAGCCCAGGTCCTGCTCCGTGCACTTGTAGTCGCCCCGCTGGCCGCCGGTGTTGCCTTCGAAGACCATGAAGGTCTTGCCCGGGTGCGCCGGGTCTACGAACGTGTAGGGGTCCCGGAAGGCGAACCCTGGGTTCTGGGCCTTGTTCTGGTACATGACGCCGTCCGGCTCAAGGAGTTTGGTGTGCTCGAAGCCGTCGAAGCTCACGCCGTTCTTGTCAGCGTGGATGTTGCCCAGTGCCTTGGCGATCACGGCATCCGGGGCGATTCCGCCGCCGCCGGCGTTGCGCTCGGCAACGTCGTAGAACGTCGTTGCGGTGTAGAAGACGTTGACGTGGTTCCCCTGCATGAGGCGGGTGGAACCGGACCATTCGGTGTTGCCGACGGAGGTGTTGTCCAGGAACAGGTGTCCGCCGTAGTTCCACTTGTCCTTGGCCGGATCGGCGTTGGTCTTGCGGAAGAACTAGCCGATCCGGGCGTTCCAGTGCCGCTGGTCGAAGCCGTAGCCGGCGTGGCGGTCGGCAACGAGTGAGAAGATCACGTCCCAGCCCTTGTAGCTGATCTGGTTTGCGTTCTCGTCGGTCAGGGACCACGTGTCCCAAACCCAGACGTCGTCGTTCATGGCCGGGAAGTCCTGGGGGATTTCCGGCATGGTGACGTTCGGGCTCATGGAGTTCTGGCCCGGGGTTACGCTTGTGCTGCTTTGGGCCATAATCTGCTTGGCATCGGCACGCGTCCACTTGGAGGTGAAGGCCGCGGCCGGATCGAACGCCTGCTGGGTGTGCTTCGTGGGCAGGGGGAAGCCGGGTGTCGGAGCCGGCATCTGCCCGCCGCTCGGCGGATCCGAGGGCGTGTTTGCCTGGGCTGACGGAACGGCAAGGAAGACGGAGGCCGCCACGGCCGCCGCCAGTGCCGCGGCGACAGAACGCCACCGCAGCTTCCGGTGTGTATTGGGGTGCTCGTGCATTTTTGCTCTTCTCGCGGAGTTGAGACCATTCGTGGAAGACGGGCATATGCCCTCATTCCCCGAAACTCCGGCAGCCCCGATGACACCGCAGGCGTCATCGAGGACGCCATCGTGTCGAGGGGACGGGGCCTCGGTAGGGCCCCGTCGGTGGCCCGGGAGGGTGCTGACCTCCTGGACGTTCATCACCGTAGACAGTGCCGGCGAGGATTCAAAACCACATTTCAAACACCAAAACGGCTCATACCCCGGTCGATGTAAGCGCTTGCACAAACTCTCCGCGCGCGTGCCACGACTCTAAGATTGAGTCAAATATTTCCTAAAAAATATGCTTTCTTTTTCAAGTCGCCCGCTGTTTGCCCGTTCGTTGCCCCGCAGCCGTCCTTCACCCAGCCCACACTGCGGAGCACGACGCCGGCGCCTTGAGTGAGGCGCCGGGTGTCCAAAGCGTTCGTACTCCGGTCACCGGAGGCCACGAATCCGGCGATAAGTGCCACAGATCCCCAACCATTCCCGGGGTGCCTCACGTCGCTTCTCTCGTCCCCGGGGTGGCAGGGAATTCGGTTCGGAACCCGATCAATTTGTGGGTGCCGTCGCAGTAGGGTTTGATCGCGGACGCGCCGCAGCGGCACAGGGCGACTGTTTTGCGCGACCGCGGCACTGCTCCCCCGGACGGGGTGACGATCTCAAACTCGCCGCGGACCAGGATCGGTCCATCGGGACAAATAACAATGGCGGCGTCGTTGGACGATTCCTGCGGGTTCTGGTTCATAGATGCTCCCTGACTGGGTTCGTGCCCGGGTCAGACCCCGGCGGGGACAGGCGGCTTCAGCGACGACGTGCCGCTCTCCCACGCCCCCATGATGTGCGCGGTGAGTCGGGCGTCGATGGCGAGCACCGCCGTCGCGCCGAACAGGACGTCCGGAAGGAGATCCGGTTCTGCCTCCACGAGCCCTCCGGCGAGATCCCGGCCCGCGATCTGTTCGTGGACGGCGTCCGCTTCGACGTGCTCGTCGAAGTACGCGGTCACATCGGCCCCGAATCCGAGACGCCGGAAACCGTTGCCGTACAGCTGATTCGGCCGGGAGGAGGTCATCTCATAGATCGCCAGATGCCCTGCGATGGCTCCCCGCAGTCTGCGGTTCAGGCCGAAAAGGGACATCATGTTGACGGCGGCGAGAGAGATGGCCGGGACGGCATCCACATAGCCGCCGTAGACATCGTTCAGCCCCAGCCCTCGCATGGTCCGGGCGAAAAGTGCGCTGTGCATGCGGTCCGGGCGGCCTCCGCCGTACTCGTCAGCCTGTATCTCCACCAGCGCAGCCTTGGCCCGCCCGGTCAGCCTCGGGATCGCCCAGGTGTGCGGATCGGCTTCCTTGAGCTGATAGATCGATTTGTGGACCAGGAATTCACGGAGCTGCCCGAGGGTGGCCAGCTTCGCCACATGGCGGGACATGCCCGGTCCACCGTCCTGGCCCGCGAGCCCGAACAGAATGTCCGCCACCGCGTCGCTGTCCAGGCCGGCGGCAGGAGCAGGCTGGACTGATCCGGCGGACGAGCGGGCCACGGACCGCAGCTCCAGCTCGAACGGTCCCTCCAGCAGCTGCCGGAGTGCGATCAGCCCGGGGTTCCATTCCCAGCGGTCGTCCACCCCATCCAAGCCGCCGTAGTGCAGCTCGTAGAGGCAGAACAGGGTCAATTGCACATCGCCGTCGTCGATGATGTCATCGGCGAGTGCCAGCTGCCCGTTGATGAGCTCGGTGAGATCGCGCAGCGTGCCCTGGGCTGCGGAATCATCTCCGGTCCCGTCGGCCAGAAGCCGGAAAAGGCCACGGCTTATGGGTCCGCGCGCGTCAGGGATCTTCATGTTTTCTCCTACGTGGGCCTCAGCGGTTTTGGCTGCGGCCGGTGAAAGTGCGTCGAAGTGAGCCCGCCCCGGGGTTACGGCCGGAGGGGCCCCAAGGGTGCAGCCCCTTAGCTGTTGCCGGTGTAGACGAGGCTGTCCGGGTCGACTTCGTTCGCCGGGGCATCCGCGAGTCCCTGCGGGGACAGATCCATGTCCATCAGCGCGGGTCGTTGATTGTGGGCCGCGGAGGCTCCGGTGGTGGCAGTGCTGTGGTTGAAAACGGTGTGCCCCTAATACTTTGTTGGATACAGACCCCGGAGGGTGCTGACTGTCACGGGCGGGGTATTTCCATCTGGAACCCGCACCGGCACCGGAGAACACGCGTCCGGAGATAGTCGCCCAGAACATCCGGGCTCCCGGCGTGTGTGGAAACCGCCCGGTGGGCACTTCGCCGCTCGGGGTCCACTGCGGACATCGGCTCCTGGCAGTGGCGGTAGGCGTCCTCCCGGTGCATGGCACCGCCGCTGTTCCCGTTCCGCGCCGGGATGATTGCGAGAAACGCCGCAGTCGTAGCTACCACGTGCGAGCTGCCGCAGTTGGTGCAGCTGATGGCGGCCGCGAGGGTTTCCTGCTGCGGATTCAAGGTGGCGACAGAGTCCAGGAGCAGGTGCCGGTCGGTCTCACATGTCGCACACCAAGGCCGCCGCCCTCGGGGCTGGTGGGCATCCCGGGGCAAGTACGTGCTTGACGTGATTGTCATCCGGGTCAGACCAGGCCCGGGTAGCTGGCCAGGATGTAGTCCGCCGCGGCTGGTCCTTTCATGCGGAGGCCGTTGCGCTTGGGATGGATCTGCTTTTCTTTCATGGCCGCCCAGAAGGCATCTTCGGGGCGGGGCGCGGTCTGGCTCAGGAAGCACCAGCTGGTGTAGAGCCCGTAGAGGCAGTCCCGGCCCAGTGCGTGGTCGGATGCAGGGTCCCGGGTGGTGGCTTCCTGCAGGAATTGGTCGTATTGGGAAGTTGCCATGAGTGGCTCGTTTCTTCGCGGTGCATTGTGTGCCGCCGTGTGGCTACAGCAGCTGAGCGTCAAGGCCATGCACGGGGCGATGAAGCAAGATCCCGCACTGCTGCGTCACCGCAGATCCGGGAATAAAGCGTTGCTGGGCTGGCGGTCCACATCCTGCGGAAACCAGCCAATGCAACTTCTCTACGATGTAGACTGTAGGCGTAGACTACACATTAAGCAACCGGCTTTTCATCCCGGAACTGTAACCACTCTGTACCGACCCGAACGGAAAACCATGTCGCCCGAAGAGCACCCGGCGCCCCCTGCGGCTCCCGGCAAGAAGGCTCGCCTCAGCCGGGAGATTGTCCTGTCGACGGCACTGGCACTGGTGGACGCCGAGGGACTCGACGCCCTCACCATGCGCAGGCTCGGACAGGAACTCGGGCGGGATCCCATGAGCCTGTACCGCTACGCCGCCAACCGCGCAGCCCTGCTGGACGGCGTCTCAGAACTCGTGCTGAACGAACTGGCCATCATTCCCGATGATCCCGACTGGCAGTCGCAGCTCCGGCGCATTGCCCACGACCTGCGGCTCCTGGCGCTCCGGCACCCCAACGTCGTGCCCCTCCTCGTGACCCGCCCCCTGTCAACGCCCCTGGGCCTGCGGCCGCTGGGAACATTGCGTCCGCTGGAGCAGATCCTGTCCCTGCTGATCGACGCCGGATTCGCCCCCGTTGACGCATTGCACGTCTACCGCGCCTACTACGGATACCTCTACGGGCACATCCTCAACGAACTGCAGGAATTCGTCGTCGACCCCGAGGAAAATGAGGCCCTTCTCCGGCTGGGGCTGCACCGCCTGCCACCGAAGGAATTCCCCCGCCTCCGCGCCCTCGCCCCGGTCCTCGCCGACTACGACGGGATGGCCGAACTGGATGAGGGAATCACCATCCTGCTCTCGGGGCTCGCGGCCCGCTGCCGGATGCCGGATTCCCCGACCAAACCATGATCCGGAAAGGCACTGGTCATCTCAGCCCGGGTTGGACAGCCGGTCCTTCGCCTGCTGGCTTCCGGGCCCCACGGGCAGAAGCTCTGTGGCCTGCGCGAGACCTTCGGTAGGCATAGAGACATACATGCTGCAGATCCCGCACAACTACTTCACGGCCTCGATGGCCAACCCGTCCCGGGAACTGGCCGGAGCCCGCCCCGTTGACCTGCTCAAGACCAATCCCTCTCCCCTGCTCCGCGCACTGGAGGCCGTTCGCTGGCGGTAGGCAGCCTCTTGACCGAAGCGGTCAGGTGCTTAGCGTTGGCCCATGGGACTGATTTACGACAACCCGGACCTGGCAGCGCTCACGCTGACGCGGCTCGCCGCGGAAGAGTCCGAGGGACCCGGCGCCCTGGAAGGGCGCATGCGCGACTATCTGGGCGACCTGGAACAACGCAACGGGTCGGCCTACGTGGAACTGGTGGCCATCGCCCTCGCACGCGTCCATTTCAGGGCCTTGGACGACCTGGCCCGGGCCACCGGCGCAGACTCAACAGCGCTGCTGGACGCCGCCGAGGTAGAGGCGCTGGAGGTCCTGTAGGTTCGGGCGGGCCCGGTCCGGAGGCGGCCGAGGGGCAGACGGGGGCATTTTGGGCCGCAGATCGGCCGCCCGCCTAGCCCCGTTATCTGTTGTCGGGGACAACGAGGACCGGGCGCTGCTGATGGTGGATCAGGGACCCGGAAACGGATCCTTCGAGGAACCTGTCCAACCGTGCCAGGGGCCCTGGCCGGTCGGCGCCGACAACGAGCAAGGGTGCATCTATGTTCTCTGCCAGTCGGCTGAGGGCTTTGGGGATGTCGCCGTTGAGCACGCGGAACGACCACGTCTCCCCTGGCTGTCCGAGGATGGATTCCAGCTTCCGCTGCAGTTGCCTGGATGGGAATTCGGCCTCTTCATTGACTATCGGGTCCAGTGAAAGAGCTGTCCGTTGGCCCTCCGGCTCCCATTCCGTCAGGTAACTGGCTGGATCCACGAATGCGCAGACGAGATGCTGTCCCAGGACTGCCGCGAGGCCGGCGGCGGTACGGATCAGGTGCTCTGAAAACGTCCACCCGACTCCGAGCACGACTGGTCCGTCCGGCCATCCTTCATCCGGCATGGTGGCCTCTGGAGAAGCGCACGACGACGGCGATGAATGCGGCGGTCCCGGTGGCGGCCGCCGCGGCGTAGGCCATGGAAGTGTAACTGCCGAGCCAGGCTGCGATTACCGGGCCGGCCGCCGGGGCAACGGCGGTAACAGCTGTCAGCGGAGCTGCGAAGACTCCCTGCAGCGTACCCAGGTTCTGGCTTCCCCACCGGTCGCCTACGATCGTGGCCTGCAGCAGGGTCTGGCACCCGCGGACCGCCCCGGCGAGCATTCCTGCCGCGATAAGCAGCGGGACCGGGCCGGGCAGGGCCGCCAGTAAAAGGACGGCACAGGCTGCGGTTCCGGCGATGACCGGCAGCCGGGTGCCGGGCGGGATAGCTGCGAACAGCAGACGGCCGCCGACCTGTCCTGCGCCCACGAGTCCGAGGCCGAGCGCGGCGGTGGTGTAGTCGGCTCCCTTTTCCATGAGCAGGGGGATGATGTTCAGCGTCACGGTGTAGAGCCCCAGGCAGAGCAGGACCATGAGCGCCTGCAGGCCGAGGAATTCCGGACTGCGCCGCACGGCCCGCACCATCACCCGGTGGTCCGTCGCGGGAGCGCCGGGGGCGGCCTGGCCCCAGGTCCGGTTCAGGTAGTGGGCGTGCAGGGGCAGGGTGATCAGCCCCGTGGCTCCGGCGAGGATGAGGAAGGCGCCTCGCCAGCCGACCACGGATGTCAGGGTTGCGGTGAGCGGGGCGAAGATGGTTGATGCGAACCCGGCGACGAGGGTCAGGACGGTCAGGGGCCGGATGCGGGCGGGTCCGTACCAGCGGCTGATCACCGTGAAGGCCGGCTGGTACAGCACGGCGGCCTGCGCGGTGCCGGCGACCAGCCAGGCCGCAAAGAACGCGGGCAGGTTTGGTGCCGTCGCCACCATGACCAGGGCCAGTATTCCGACGAGGGACCCGCCGATCATCAGCGTGCGCGGGCCGGTCCTGTCGAGGACCCTGCCCACGAAGATCCCGGCTGCTGCGGAGACCAGCAGGCCGGCCGAAAAGGCTCCGGTCACGAGGGCTTGGTCCCAGCCGGTGTCCTCGCTGATGGGGCGGACCGCCGCGATCAATGCGTAGTAGAGCACGCCCCACCCGGTCGTCTGGGTGATGCACAGCGCGGCGAGGCCGCCGCGCGGTGCACCCTCCGCGACCAGGGTCCGGGATAGCGCCGGGCTAGGCACGGTCTAGTTCCCGGTGAGCTCCGCATGCAGCTTCCGGACCCGGGCCTTGATGTCATCCCGGACCAGGCGCATGCGTTCCATGCCTTCGATGCCGCGCTCGGAGGGCTCGTCCGTAGCCCAGACCTCGAGCCGCTTGCCCTCGGGGGCTTCGACTTTTGCCTCGTTGCCCAGCACGATCACAACGTCGACCGCGTCCAACACATCGTCGGCAACGGGTTTGGGGTGTTCGCCGGTGATGTCGATGCCCAGTTCTGCCAGGGACTCCACAGCCTGGGGGTTCAGTGACTTCCCGGGTTTGGTTCCGGCGGAGTACACGGTGACGGTCCCGTCTGCGAGCTGGTTCATCAGTCCGGCGGCGAGCTGGGACTTCCCGCCGTTCTTGCTGCAGACAAACAGGACGCCGGGTGTTTTCGTGGTCTCGGTCATGCGTTGGATTCTTCCTTGTCTGAGCTGGGGTCGTGGAGCAGTGATGCGGCGAGTGCCTTGACCCGGTCGTGGATCTCGTCCCGGATGATCCGCACGGCCGCCACGGGCAGGCCGGCCGGGTCTGCCAGTTCCCAGTCCTCGTAGCGTTTGCCGGGGTAGATCGGGCAGGAGTCCCCGCACCCCATCGTGATCACCACGTCCGAGGCGCGCACAACGTCGTCGGTGAGGGGTTTGGGGTAGTCCCGGGTCAGGTCCAGGCCCATTTCGGACATTGCCGCGACGACGGCGGGGTCGAGTTCGGCGGCGGGGAGGGAGCCAGCGGAACGGACGCGGATCCTGCCCTTGGCCTCGACATTCAGGAGTGCTGCGGCCATCTGGGAGCGGCCGGCGTTCTGCACGCAGACGAACAGCACCTCCGGGACGTCGCTGGTGACGGCGTCCTTGGATTTGGCCAGGGCGTTGAGCCGGTCGTTGGCGAAGTGCTCGGTGGTGGAGGGCAGGTACGTTTTGATCTTCGCGGTCCGGGCCAGGGCGGTGTAGGACTCGAAGACGTAGCGTTCGACCGTCTCTGCGGCAAAAATGCCGGCGAACCGGTCGGCCAGCCGCGTGCTGATCCGGTGCAGGAGTTCGGTGTTGTCCTGCAGGCCCAGGCCGTGTTCAGGGTGGTCAGTCATGTCAGCACTCCAATGTAGTTGGGTGACGAAGCCAGGTGAACGTGGTCAGTTTTCGCCGGAGCGGCCGTGGGCCAGCCCGGTGGGGAACCCGACGAGGACAGGTTCGGGTGCTCCGCAGCAGCCGCCGGAGCTTTCGGCCACAAACCCTGCGGGGACCGTCGCGGGGACGTCGCAGCTGGTGCCGATGTCCGAGGAGCAGACGCCGGTTTCGGGGAGTTCGAGCTGGACGGTGTCGGCCGCCTGCCGGTCCCCGGCCAGGGCGGCGGTGACGGAGCGGACCTGCTCGTAGCCGGTGGCGAGCAGGAAGGTCGGGGCCCGGCCGTAGGACTTCATGCCGACGATGTAGAAGTCCTGCTCGGGGTGGGCGAGCATCCTGGCACCGTGCGGTTCGACGGTGCCGCAGGAGTGGAATTCGGGGTCGATCAGCGGGCCGAGTTCACGCGGGGCCTCAACGCCGGGGTCCAGTTCCAGCCGGAGTTCCCGGAGGATGTCCAGGTCGGGGCGGAAACCGGTGGCCGGAACGACGACGTCGGCCTCGAGGGTGCGGCCGTCCGTGGAGGTCAGGGTGACGGCTCCGTCGGAAGCTGCGAGGGCCGCGATCCCGAAGCCGGTGTGGAGTTCCACGGCGCCGGACTCGACGAGGCTGCGGAGCCGGCTGCCGAGCTGGCCGCGGGCGGCGAGACCGTCGGCGTCGCCGCCGCCGTAGACCTTGGCAGCCGACGCGCCGCGCATGGCCCAGACGATCGTGGTCCCGGGCACCTGGGCTGCGAGCTCGGAGAGGTTAAGCAGGGTGTTGGCGGCCGAGTGGCCCGCGCCGACCACGACGGCGGTGCGGCCGGCGAACGCTTCACGGTCGCGACCCAGGACGTCCGGCAGCGGTGAGGAAATCCTCTTAGCCGCGGCGGCTTCGCCCACGGCGGGCAGCCCCAAGGTTCCGAGCGGGTTGCGGGTGGACCAGGTGCCGGAGGCGTCGATGACGGCGGCGGCCTGGTAGTCGCGGACTTCGCCGTCGGTGTGCTCGACCCGGACGACGAAGGGGGTGGTGTCGCGGTTCTGGCTGTGCGTCTTGTCCATCCCGAGACGGGTTACCGCGATGACGCGGGCGCCGGTGTGCAGGCGGGACGCGATCGCTGGCAGGGACGTGAGTGGGGTGAGGTAGCCGTCGATGAGGTCCCCTCCGGTGGGCAGCGCCGTCGGTTCAGGCGCTTCCCAGCCGGTCGCGGCGAGCAGGCGGACGGCGGCGGCGTCGGTGTTGTACTGCCACGGGGAGAACAGCCGGATGTGGCGCCACTGCTCGATGGACGCGGCCGGGGTCGGACCGGCTTCGAGGATCAGCGGTTCGAGTCCGCGTTCGATCAGGTGGGCCGCGGCGGCCAGGCCCACGGGGCCGGCGCCGATCACGGCAACGGGAAGGTTCTTCGCTGAATCCATGGTTTCCTCTGTTTCATCCGTAGGTGTGGCGGTTCTTGCTGGGGGTGCCTGCCGGTCCCTTGTGGGCCCGGCAGGCGGGAGGGTGTTAGCAGCAGCCCTGCATGTCGTCAGGGCAGTCGTCGCAGCAACCGGAGTCACTGCAGCATCCTGTCTTCATTCAGCTCACCCCATCTCCGTTCGTGGTCAGGCGTGGGTGGTTTCTTCCACCAGTGCCGTGGCGATGCTGTCGGCGTCCTCTAACGCGGCGAGGTAGCGCTCGGCGTCGAGGGCGGCGGCGCAGCCGGTGCCGGCGGCTGTGATGGCCTGGCGGTAGCGGTGGTCCACTGCGTCCCCGCACGCGAAAACCCCGGTCAGGTTGGTGACGGTGGTGGGCGCGTCGACCTTGATGTAGCCCTCGTCATCGAGCTCCACCTGCCCGGTCACGAGTTCGGTGCGCGGCACGTGGCCGATCGCGACGAAGATCCCGGTGGCCGCCTGCTCACGGGTTTCGCCGGTGCGGGTGTCGGTCAGGGTGACGCCGGTGACCTTTCCGTTGCCGTGGATCTTGGTGATGGTGGAGTTCCAGGCGAAGCTGATTTTGGGGTTGTCCTTGGCGCGCTGGGCCATGATGCGGGAGGCCCGCAGTTCGCCCTTGCGAACCACCACGGTCACGGACTTGCCGAAGCGGGTCAGGAAGGTCGCTTCCTCCATGGCGGAGTCGCCGCCGCCGACGACGATGATGTCCTGGTCGCGGAAGAAGAAGCCGTCGCAGGTGGCGCACCAGGAGAGCCCGTGGCCGCTGAACTTCTTCTCCTCCGGCAGACCGAGTTCCTTGTAGGCGGAGCCCGTGGCGAGGATGACCGCTTTAGCCTCGAACGTCTCCCTGCTGGCGGTTGTCACTCGCTTGATGTGGCCGGCAAGGTCGACCTCGGTGACATCTTCAAAGATAATCTCCGCACCGAAGCGTTCGGCCTGCTGCTGGAGCCCGTCCATGAGTTCGGGGCCCTGGATACCGCCGGGGAAGCCTGGGAAGTTCTCGACCTCGGTGGTGTTCATCAGGGCGCCTCCCGCGGTGACGGCTCCGGCGATGACCAGCGGCTTGAGGCCGGCGCGGGCGGCGTAGATGGCCGCGGTGTAACCGGCGGGGCCGGACCCGATAATGACGAGTTGCTTAGGCATGGCTGCTTCTACTTTCCGGCGGGGGTCAGGGATGCGATCAGATCCTCGATGCGGGTCTTGATCTCGTCGCGGATCGGGCGGACGGAATCTACGCCCTGGCCGGCGGGGTCTTCGAGTTCCCAGTCCTCGTAGCGCTTGCCGGGGAAGATCGGGCAGGTGTCGCCGCAGCCCATGGTGATCACGACGTCGGATTCCTTGACGGCTTCGGTGGTGAGGACCTTGGGGATCTCGGCGGACATGTCGATGCCAAGTTCCGCCATGGCCTCGACGGCTGCGGGGTTGACCTTGTCGGCGGGCTGGGAGCCGGCGGAGCGGACCTCGATGGCGCCCTGGGACAGGGTGGTGAGGAAGGCTGCGGCCATCTGGGAGCGGCCGGCGTTGTGGACGCAGACGAACAGGACGGAGGGCTTCTTGGCGGTTTCGGTGCTCACGGGGTTTCTCCTGGTATCAGTTGGGTGTGGATCGGTTTTTGATGAGGTCGCGTCCCGCACCCGTTTACTGACTAGACATTGATGTTTGTCGATGCATGAAGTATCGAACAATAGATCGATACTTGTCAATATAGACGGGTTTTGGGTTTAGGCGGCGTGCAGTCGGGGTGCGAGGTCGCTGATGCGGCGGGCGATGTCAGCGAAGGCGCACTCGAAGGCGTCCTCGGTGTTCAGCCGGAGCGGATCCGGGACGGACCAGTGGATCCCGCGGAGGTTGGGGATTTCCTCGTGGGCGTTATCGCACACGGTCACGACGAAGTCTTCATCGTCCGCCACTTCATCCAGTCGGCGCGGGGGAAGGTCTGCGAGAGCGACGCCGTGGCGGCGGGCGACGTCAATGGCGCCTGAGGCGATGCGGTCCGCGGGGTGCGAACCTGCCGAGGTCGAGGGGATTTCGCTGACCTGGTTCCAGAGTGCGACGGCCAGCTGGGACCGTGCGCTGTTCCGGGTGCAGACGAAGAGGACGCGGCGGGCCCCGTGTTCGCGGCCGGGCACCAGGCCCTCCAGAGCCCCGGCGGCGAGCCGGATGTAGCTGCGGCGCTTATCTGCCTCCGAGCGGTGGCGGATGGCCAGGCCCGCGCCTTCCAGCGTGCGCAGGTGGTGGGACAGTAGGTTTGACGGCATTCCGAGTTCGGCCTGCAGCTCCGTGGGGGAAAGGTCTCCCAGGGTCAGCAGGTCAACGATGCGCAGTCGCGCGGGGTCGGCGAGGGCCGCGTGCTTGGCGACCCGCGCCCGAAAGACTTCAACTGGGTCAGTATTCATTGGTTCAATTTTGACTGAGCAAATATCTTGAGTCAAGCTGTTGGCATGACTTCTCAACAACCGCCGCTGTGGCGCCGTGCCGTCGCCGAGCTGCTCGGCACCAGTTTGCTCGTGATGATCGTCGTCGGCTCCGGGATCGCTGCCCAGCAGCTTTCTCCCAATGACGTCGGCCTGCAGCTGCTCCAGAACAGCACCGCCACGGTGCTGGGCCTGACGGTCCTTATCCTCGTATTCGGTCCCGTCAGCGGCGCCCACTTCAACCCCGTTGTCTCGCTGGTGGACTTTGTGCTGGGCCGGCGCAACGGTGCCGGCCTGCCTCTGCCGGAACTTGGCACGTACATCGTTGCGCAGACAGTGGGTGCGATCAGCGGCAGCGTTGTGGCGAACGCCATGTTTGACGTGGGCACCTCCATTTCGGGCAAGGACCGGGCAACCCCCGGGCATCTCCTCGGCGAGGTCGTCGCTACCGCAGGTCTCGTTCTGCTGATTTTCGCCCTGGCCGCCACCAACCGGGGCGTCCTCGCAGCTCCCGCGGTGGGCGCCTACATCGGCGCCGCATACTGGTTCACGTCCTCGACGTCGTTCGCGAACCCGGCCGTGACAGTCGGCCGCATCTTCAGCGACACCTTCGCCGGAATTGCACCGGCGTCAGTTCCCGGCTTCGTCGTAGCGCAGCTGGTCGGCGCGGCGGCAGGCGTGGGCATCCTCCTCGTCTTGTTTCCCTCCGCGGGCCGCGCCGCGGATGACATCGCCCTGGCGCACAGCTCCGAACCGGCCAACTCGTAGCATCCGCGTGAAGTTGGAGGAGTGACCATCTGCGCCCGCACCCGAACAAGGCCCGGTGCAGCTTTATATTGATGACTGTCAATATCGGGGCATAATGGGTATATGAACCCGCTGTCTATCCTCGAACCGGCCACGGATGAAACCTGCTGCGCCCCGGCGGGAACGCCTGCCCTGGGCGCTGAGGAGGCGAAGCAGAAGGCCCTGGTTTTTAAGGCGCTGGCTGATCCGAACCGGCTGCGGCTGCTCTCCATCGTCAAGGCCGAAGCCTCCGGTGAATCCTGTGTGTGCGACCTGACCGAGCCGCTGGATCTGGGCCAGCCTACCGTTTCTCATCACTTGAAGATCCTGGTTGATGCGGGCCTGCTGCATCGCGAGAAGCGCGGCACATGGGCCTACTACTCCCTGGTCCCGGGGGCGTTGGAGCAGACGGCCGGCCTGCTGGCGTCTCTGTGAATCAGGGTTCGGCGCCTGACGTCATTGTCCGGCCGTTGCGGGAATCCGATTGGCCCGAGGTCCGGCGGATCTACGTTGAGGGAATCGCGACGGGTCAGGCCACGTTCGAGGTTGAGGCACCGGATTGGCGCCGTTTCGACGAATCCCGCCTCCCCACCCACCGGATCGTGGCGGAGGCGCTCACCGGCGGGGTCCTCGGCTGGGCGGCGGTCTCCGCCGTTTCCGGGCGCCCGGCGTACTCCGGTGTCGTGGAACACTCCATCTACGTTTCCGAGGCAGCCCGCGGTGGGCGGATAGGGACACTCCTGCTCGAGGCGTTGGTCGACTCGACGGAAAGCGGGGGCATCTGGACGATCCAGGCGAGCGTTTTTCCGGAGAACGAGCCGAGCATGAGGCTGCACCTTGCCCACGGCTTCAGGGTGGTGGGACGGCGGGAGAAGATTGCCCGGATGGCCCACGGCCCTGCTGCCGGCCAATGGAAGGACACCGTGCTGATCGAACGGCGCACGCGGGTCCTTTAGTTCTTGTGCTGCCAGGGCGGCGGCGGCGAAAGTAGTCCGTGGGAGCTGACTACGCGACCGCAACCAAGGAGGACATCATGAATGCCGAGACCCCCGCCACCGAGGCCCGGTTGCGCGCGATGCTGGAGAACATCAGGACGGCAACTGCCAACACGCGCCAGGCGATGGACTCTCCGGGCGACGAGGACTGGGTGCAGGACGGCGAGTCGGATGCCGAGTACCTGCGATCGATCCAGCGCGACACGATCGCCAGGCTGGACGCTACCGCCCGGGACATCGAAGCCCTGCTGGCTCAGCGCCTGGGCGGCTAGCCGGGAGGGCAACGGCCCCGCCGCACACGGTGCAGCGGGGCCGCTGAGGCGGGTCAGGCGGGCTGGGTGCTGAGTGCGGTCAGGGCAGACAACTTCTCTTCACCGGTGGGTTCTTCGGGCAGGAGCGGAATGAGGGCCACCCTGTCCGCCAGGGTGTGCACCTTCGCGATCTGTTCGATTTCGCTCGCGGCGCGGGCCTGCAGAAACGGCGTCTGCGGGTGCGCGGCGGCGATCGAATTGTTGATGACCCAGGCCCACGGATGGATGCCGGCCCTCTTCAGGTCACCCTGCAGCTCTTCGGCTTCGAGCACGGGCGTCGTTTCGGCCAGCGTGACGAGAACGACCTTGGTCTGTGCCGGGTCCTGAAGCCGCATCAGCGGCGTCACGAATCCCATGGTGTCGCCGACCTGACGGGAGATCTCCCGGTGGTACGAACCGGTGGCGTCCAGGAGCAGCAGCGTATGGCCGGTCGGTGCCGTATCGATCACGACAAAGTGCCGGCGGGATTCCTGGACCACCTTGGAGAACTGCCGGAACACGGCCACCTCGTCGGTGCAGGGCGACAACAGGTCCTCGGCCAGGGCCGCGCGACCGTCATCGTCCAGGTTCCGGCCCTTGGTCTCCATCACGTGGCTTCGATATTCCTCGATGGCCGCTTCAGGATCGATACGGGAGACCGTCAGACCCGGGATCGAGCCGTGGAGTGTCTCGGTGAGGTGCGCTGCGGGATCGGTCGTGGTGAGGTGGACCGCATGCCCGCGTTTGGCCAGGGCAACCGCAATGGCGGCAGCGACGGTGGTCTTCCCGACGCCGCCCTTGCCCATGCACATCACCAGGCCGTGGCCGTCGGGCTCCACTTCGTTCACCAGGGCGGCCAGCGGGGCGTCTTCAACCTCGGCGGCCAGCGCGGCGTCATCAGTGATGTCGGCGCCGGAAGTGGCCGTGAACAGGGACTCGAGAGCCGGAATGCCGACCATATTGCCCGGCTTCAGATCCAAGATGTCGCGCGGAAGTGAGGCGACCGCCTCGGGAATGGCCGCGATGGCGGCGGCCTCCCGGGCCCGCAACGCCTGTGCCAGGTCCTCGTCGCCGGCGGCGGGCGGGAGGACGCCGTTGACGACGACGTAACCTCCACCGATCCCGATCTGGTTGAGTTCGAGATACGTCCGCTCAATTTCGCTCAGTGACGATGTCTGCGCGCGGCTGACCAGGACAAGCCGGGTCCTCGCCGGGTCGGTGAGGGCATCGACCGCCTTGGCGTAAACCTGCTTGTGCTTCTCCAGTCCGGACAACGGGCCCAGGCAGGACGGGTCTCCCTTGCCGGCGGCCAGGAAATCGGTCCACGAACCGGGCAGCTGAAGAAGCCGGATGGTGTGGCCCGTCGGCGCCGTGTCGAAGACGATGTGGTCATACTCCCCATAGGAACTGTCGTCGGCGAGCAGGTTGGTGAACTCATCGAAGGAGGCGATCTCCGTGGTGCATGAGCCCGAGAGACTCTCGGCGATGCCGACCAGCTCAGACTCGGGCAGGAGGCCCCGGACGGGCGCGATGATCCGCTCCCGGTACGCCTCGGCGGCCTGCTCCGGGTCAATTTCCAGGGCCGATAGGCCGGGCGCATCCTGGATGGGCGTGACGGTGTTCCCGATGGTCACGCCGAAGACCTGCCCGACATTGGATGCGGGGTCGGTACTGACCAGCAAGACCTTCTTACCGGACTTGGCGAGTGTGAGCGCTGTCGCGCACGCCACGGAGGTCTTGCCCACTCCGCCCTTGCCGGTGAAGAACAGGAAACGGGGGGCGTTCTCAAGAAACTTCACGCCGTGGCCTAGCCGCAGCTCGCTGAGCCGCCGCAGCAGCCGCCGGACTTTTCACTCAGGCCAAGTTCCGGGCGGGACTGCGGTTCAACGGCGGCTTCGCCCAGTCCGGCGAAAGTCAACAACTGTCCCCTGCTGGGGTAGGTTCCGGTGGCGACCGTCACGCCGTCGACGATAGTGAGCGGAAGGCCCTTGGATCCGACCAGGTGCATGAACCCGCGGACCGTTTCGTCCTCCGCGAAAGCAGAAGGTTCGCTGGCCAGGTTGTGGCGGGCAATGTCTGCACCGAGGCCCTGGAGGTGTCGCACATCCGCGGTCACATCCACCAGGGACTGGTCCACGTCAGGCCCGCAGACCCCGGTGTCACAGCAGAGAGCGGATTCGTAGATTCGGATAGCAGGCATGTTGTTCTCCTCGGCTTTCGGGGTGGTTCGATGCGATACCGAAACACGGAGCCCCACTCATTCAGGCGCTCATCCGACACGGACACCACCAGCGAGATTGCGACTCTCTTCTCAGTATATCGACAATCATCGATACACAAAGAATGGAGGAGGTGACGTTGACGACGATCGACAGTTTTCGAGGAAGGGTCGAGTCGCTACGGGGCGACACACCGTGCCATACACATCGTTGTAAGCGAGCTGATAGACGCCTCCGATGCCCGGCGTCAGACTGATTTCATAGACGACGCGGAAAAGCAGGACACCATCGAGGCCATCACAGCCCGGATAATCGCCCGGCACCCCGACGCACCCCGTACCCTGGTCGCCAGAGTCGCGACGGAAGAGTATGACCAGCTGGCTTCCGGCCGGATCCGGACCTGTATCCCGACTCTGCTCGAACGCGGGGCCGGGAACAGAATCAACCGGGAGTCCACTGCCCGGCCCGTAGAAGGACCCTGAAGTCAGTTTCAGCGGTCCAGGGGCGTCTCCGCGCCGTGGGGGTCGAAAATTGGGAGTGGCCGGCTTGCCCGCTGTAGCTCGACGGCGGCGACAGCTGCATGATGTTAACGTCTGCTGCGGTGAACGCCGTGACTTCTTGGCGCCGTAGTTGAGCCCGTTTTCAGCGGTGTGGAGGGGATCACGCGGGACTGGTGAATATTCCACGCTGGCTGAGCGACCTCCTCGGAGAGGCGTATGCGATTCCAGGGTCTGGGCTGTCGTGGGCTGTCTACAAACGTGCGGCATGATGAGGATCATGACCATTGCAAAGTCGGTGCCGCTGTTCATCCTGGCCGCTGTCGCTGAGATAGGCGGCGCTTGGATGGTGTGGCAGGCCGTGCCTGGTGCTGCAGGCCACCATCATGGCTGACCGCTGGGGAACCCAGAATCTTGGCACTTTGCAGGGACTGTTCGCGGCACCCCTCACAGCTGTCACGGCCGTCGCCCCGGCGGCGGGACCCGTGCTGGCTGCCTGGCTCGGGACATACACGAGCATGGCGTACGCCATGACCGCTGCAGCCGCCACGGCCGCCATCCTCGCCGCTGCCGGAGGCATTCGGAGGCTCAGGCCCTCCAGAACCAGCTGAGAGACCCGCTGCCCGTGAGGCTGATCGACGCGGGACATAATGAGGGCACGACTGAAGGCGTGAGACTGCGAAGGGCACATTGTGGAGCCGACGATGGACGAAATCCTGGCCGGGTACAGCCGCGCCCGCCGCCACCTCGACGCCCTGCTGCAGGACGCGGCGCCCAAGGACCTCGGCCGCAAAAGTACGGGCACCCGCTGGACCAACGAGGAACTGCTCTTCCACATGGTCTTCGGCTACATGGTGGTCCGTGCCCTGCTTCCGCTGGTCCACGTCGTCAGCCGGCTCCCCCGCCCGGCGGGCCGGGCATTCGCTGCTGTCCTCAACGCGGGCACCGGTCCTTTTGATGTGGTGAACTACTGGGGCTCCCGGGCCGCCGCCCTCGTCTACAACAGGCGCAGGATGAGCCGGAAACTGGATAAAACCATCGCCGCGCTCTCCCGCCGGCTCGACCATGAGAACCCGCAGTCCCTCGCCAGGTCGATGCCGTTCCCCGACAGGTGGGACCCGTTCTTCACGCCGCTGATGACGCTCAACGATGTTTACGCCTACCCCACGCTTCATTTCGACTTCCACGCCAAGCAGTTGAGCCTTCGGCATCCGGACGCGCCGGAATCGTCCTGATGGCCACTAACGGTATCCCGTTGATTCGATCGTCTTGAGTGGAGCGGGGTTATATGTAAGTATCTGCGTATGAATGCAGATAATAAGGCTTGCGCGCTCACCGCGGACAGCCAGTACGTCGAGCTGGCCGTGGAGGTGTTTGCCATGCTGGCCGACGCCACCCGGGTCAGGCTCATCCTGGCTCTGCGCCACGGTGAACTGCCCGTCAACGTGCTGGCCGAAAAGGCCGGGAAATCGGCGGCTGCGGTCTCCCAGCATCTGGCCAAGATGCGGCTGGCGCGCATGGTAGCCACCCGCCAGGAAGGCACCAAGGTCTACTACCGCCTGCAGGACGGGCACGCCTGGCAGCTCGTGGCCGACGCCATCCACCAGGCCGAACACACCCTCGGCACGGCCCCGCATCACAGCACAGCCCCGCACAGCCCCACAAGGGAGGCCGGCGCATGAACCGGCCCCCGCACCCCGGCCACGATGTCCACCCGCACGCGCACGGACATGCCCACGACGACGGCCATCACCACGACCACGCCCCGCACGGCCATGTCCACGCGACCGGTTTCAGGGGGTGGCTGCAGGAGCTCTTCGTGCCCCACTCCCATGACTCGGCCGACTCGATCGACTCCGTCCTGGAGACAAGTTCCCAGGGCATTCGCGCCGTCAAGGTCTCCCTGCTCGGACTGGGGGCCACGTCGCTGTTCCAGCTGGTCATCGTCCTCATCAGTGGCTCCGTGGCGTTGCTGGCGGACACGGTCCACAATTTTTCCGATGCCCTGACCGCCGTTCCGCTGTGGATCGCCTTTCTGCTCGGACGCCGCCGCGCGACCCGGACGTACACCTACGGTTTCGGCCGCGCCGAGGACCTCGCAGGGCTGTTCATTGTGGCGATGATCGCGCTCTCCGCCGTGGTGGCCGCCGTCGAATCCATCCGGCGCTTCTTCGAACCCCAACCCGTCCAGAACCTGGGCTGGGTGCTCGCCGCCGGCCTCGTGGGCTTTGCCGGCAACGAACTGGTCGCGATCTACAGGATCCGCGTGGGACGGCGGATCGGGTCCGCCGCGCTCGTCGCCGATGGCATTCATGCCCGCACCGACGGCTTCACCTCGCTGGCCGTCGTCGCCGGAGTCATCGGCATATGGCTCGGATTTCCGCTTGCAGATCCGATCGTGGGCCTGCTCATCTCCGCAGCCATCGCCGTGCTCCTCTGGGGAACCATTCGCGACATCGGGCGCAGGCTCATGGACGGCGTGGACCCGAACCTTACGGAACGCCTGGCGGCGGTTGTCACTGCCCACGCCCCCGCGGGCGCAACATCCCGGCTGCGCTGGTCCGGCCACCGGCTTCACGTCGAGGTCTCCATCCCCCTGACCACGATCACCGACCTGGGCGAACTTGCCACAATCCACGACGAAATCGAGCACGCCACCCGCCACGCACTCCCGAACTTGGGATCCGTGACAACGGTCCCCACGTTCGGCCAGGCCGCGACGGCCGGACCACCGCCTCCCCCGAGCCACGGATAACGGCGGCCTCGGAGGCCCTGATCCGCACCGGCCTCCACCGCCTCGAGCCTCGCGTCCGGTCCTGCACCCCCGCCGCTCCGAATCACCTTCAAAGACCACGAACAGAAGGTGACCATGGGTGTTCAGCAGGAAACCGCAAGTACGGGGGCTGCCACGCTGCGGCGGCGCACCCTTGCCACCGAGCTGGGCCCCTGCACGGTGCATGTCCAGGAAGGCACCGGGGGCCCGCACGCCGTATCCGGGACGGCGGATGTCTACCTCCACGGCGCCGCGGGCTCCTGGACGTCCTTCCGGGAGCTTCTTCACCCGGCAGTGGCACATGACCGGGTGCTGATAGACCTGCCGGGCTGGGGCGAGTCCACGCAGGACGCCCGGATGGCGAATTTGAGCATCGAAGCCATGGCACGCGCCGTCACCGGTACTTTGACCTCGCTCGGCTACCGGCGGTGGAACCTGGTGGGCCACTCCATGGGAGGCTTCCTGGCATTGCACATCGCCGCGGCGTGGCCCGGGCGGACCGCCAGCGTGACCGCGATTTCGGCGACCACGTTCGGCGTGTCCGAAGCGGCCGGCAAGCCACTGCGCAGCCTGTTCCGGTTCCCGATGTTTCTGGGCATGCTGCTGGCCATGCGCGCCGCGGCAGCCCTCGGCCCGGCAGGGCCCGCACTGGTCCGTGCAATCGGGTCCACCGCCGTGATGCGGCCGCTGTTGTCCCCGTTTTTCGCAGAACCCGCATCCATCTCCGCGGGGGTGCTTCGAGGGCTTGGCGAGGACGCCCGGCCGGCCGGTTTCTCCGCGGCAGCCCGGGCCGCGGCGCACTACGATTTTGGCCAGTGGCGGGGCATTTTGTGTCCAGTGCTCGCGACTCGCGGGGACAGCGATGTGTTCACTCCACCCTCTGACCTGCTCCGGCTGGCCGCGATAATCCCACGCGTCCAGATGGTGACACTCCCGCATTGCGGCCACTTCGCGAACATCGAACGGCCCGAGCATGTGCAACGGCTGCTCGATGACCTGCTGTATCCGTGACCTGTACGGCAGCGGCTGGCAGCGGCTGGCAGCGTCCGGGCGTCAACGGACGCCGGGGTGAATCGACTCTTGACCGCCGATACTCACCGATATATCGTTAATTATCGCCGAACAATCGGCGACCATTATTGATTTCAACTGATTGGGAAGGTCGATGCCGCTATGAAAGGCATGCATGACGAAAAATTCACGGACGGCGGACCCGCCCAGGCACGCTTCGGGCGCGGCAGGAGCCGCCGCGGCCCCCACGGACACGGTGGTTTCGGACC
The DNA here is from genome assembly GCF_056396505.1 of Arthrobacter sp. 05T410. NCBI lineage: Bacteria > Bacillati > Actinomycetota > Actinomycetes > Micrococcales > Micrococcaceae > Arthrobacter > Arthrobacter sp. 05T410. Next base: position 300,188 of record NZ_JBFTLP010000006.1, read on the forward strand.
GGGCCGCGGGTTTGGACCGGGCTTCGGACCGGGTTTTGGCCCGGGTTTTGGCCCCGGCGGGTCGCGGCGGGCCAGCAGGGGCGATGTTCGTTCGGCGATTCTGTCCCTCTTGGCCGAATCACCGTCCAACGGCTACGGGCTGATCAAGACCATTGCGGAAAAAACCTCGGGCGCCTGGCGTCCGAGCCCGGGGTCCGTCTACCCGACGCTCCAGCAGCTCGTCGATGAAGAGCTCATTGCGCCCGTAGGCGATGGCCGGCGCACCGAGTTCACCCTCACCGATGCGGGCAAGGCCTACGTGGCCGATCACGCCGAGGAGCTGGGGAACGCCTGGAACACCGACCCGGAGGGATCCGGGCCGGCGTTTCACCAAAGCGTCGGAAAACTCATGGGAGTCATCCACCAATTCCGCTTCTCGGCAACCGAGGAACAACGCAGTGCCGCAATGACGGTAATCGATGACACCCGCCGCGCGCTCTACCGCATTCTTGCCGACTAACACCGCCGCTTCTGCCGGCGCACTGCCACCGCTGCCAATGGTCCGTGCCCGAATAACTCCGGATCTCGGCATTTGTACTCTGGAACCGTGATCGCCTGACCTGGATTGCTGTCCCGACGCCGGGAATGGCCCGGACCAACCCAAACGGCCCCCGCTTTCCACGGTTCCGTCCCTACAATTAAGTGTGGCCTCCATGGCATTCACGTCGCGGGGGCGACACAAATAAGGAGGTTCATCATGGGCCTGAGTGACAAGATCCACAATGCCGCCGAGAAACTCCACGGCAAAGGCAAAGAGGCGGCCGGCAAAGCCACCGGCGACGACAAGATGAAGGCCGAGGGCAAGAGCCATCAGGTCAAAGCAGACCTGAAGCAGGCCGGCGAAAAGGTCAAGGACGCTTTCAAGAAACACTGAAAACAGGCCGCCGGAGGGCGGAGGTGCGGTCCGGATCGCGCCTTCGCCCCGGCATTCGCCCACACACCCCAGGGACTTCCCTAGCGACGCAGGTCGAATGCCTCAAGGAGCCGGCTGACCGAACCGCCGAGGTTCCATTCTTTGGCGAGACGCTCAAGCTCGGCCCGCGAACCGCCGGAGACAGGGTGCAACTGCGCGCCTGCCTCCTCAAGCGTCGGCAGTTCCAGGTCTCGCACGATCTTCACGACGGTGGGCGCGACCGTGAGGTAGTCCGCCGCCGCGGCGAGTTTGGACCGCACTGCGGTGGACAGCCCACTCGCTGCGTCCGCGGCAGCCGCGAGCAGCCCGTCGAGCGTGCCGTACTCGCCGAGCAGCGACGCGGCCGTCTTCTCCCCGATGCCGGCGACGCCTGGCAGCCCGTCGGAGGTGTCGCCGCGCAGGGTCGCGTAGTCGGCATACTGCACGGGCAGCACACGGTACTTGCCGACGACGTCGGCGTCGGTCAGGACTTCGAGGTTCTTCATGCCGCGCGCGGTGTAGACCACCCGCACCTGACGGGCGTCGTCGACGATCTGGAAGAGGTCGCGGTCGCCCGTCACCACGTCGACCGGAAGCTCGGCGTGGCTGGCGTAGGTGCCGATGACGTCGTCGGCCTCGTGGTCGGCAGCCCCGACGACGGCGATGCCGGCGAGCTCGAGCACGCGGCGGATCATCGGAATCTGCGCCTCGAGCGCGTCCGGCACCACCTCCACATCGGGGGCGCCTGCCACCTCCTCGGCGACCCGATGCGCCTTGTAGCTCGGGATGAGGTCTACCCGCCACTGCGGGCGCCAATCGTCGTCCCAGCACGCGACGAGATGCGTCGCACCGTAGTCGGTGGTGAGCCGTGCGATCATGTCGAGCAGCCCGCGAACAGCGTTTACCGGGGTGCCGTCGGCGCGGCGGATCGTGTCGGGCACGCCGTAGAACGCGCGAAAGTACAGCGACGCGGTGTCGAGGAGCATCAGGCGGTCGGTCATGACTGATCCTGACACGGATGCGCCCGCTGGCGGTGGAACGTCACGGTCCATCTTCGGAGGGCACAAAGTAATGCTGGCGTCGCTGAGGTCCCCCAGGCACTGGGCATGAACGAACACGGCCGCGAGGTCCTCAGCTTCATCGACGGCGATGCAGCACTCGACGCGTCCAGGATCAGGGTCGCAGCCGCAAGCGGCGAAGCTTCTTCCCTGCCTTGCGGGCTTTGTTCTCCGTCTTCCGGGCAATGCGTTCTTCCATCTCCAGCAAACCCTCGAAGCCGAGGTCGGTATCGGCGGGCCGGTCCGGGGTGGCCGCGAGTCCGCGCAGGAGGGCGGTCGCCATGACACTGTCCTGATGGTCGCCGAGCACTGTCTGGAGCCGTCCGGCCGCTTTGGTGAGTTTGGCGGCGCGCTTGCCGTGGATCTCCAAGACCGACTCACCCGCGTGGCGGAGGCGCTTGGCGTCTTTTCGGACCTCATGCAGCGCTGTGTCGCGCGCGGCCGTGTCGGCCGAGCCTTTGACGGCCTTCCGGGCACGCTCCACCCGCTTTGCGGCCTTGTTGACCAGCTTGGCCGTCACCTTGCGCGCGGGCCGGAAGGCGCGTGGCTTGGCAGGCGGGTGGTCCCGGAAGTCCTCCAGGGAGCCCAGGAGACGGAAGTAGCGGCCGGTCCGGAGGGTCTCCAGGACGTTTCTGTAGCCTGCGTCGTGGGCTGCGACCAGCTCCTGATCGATCATCTGGGCCAAGAGGCCGGACCTCTGTTCTTCCGGGAGCTCCAGGATGTGCTGGCGAAGCCGCTCCAGCATGACTTCGGCATCGCGGGCCGGACCCAGGACCTGGCCCAGCCACTTCAGTTCAGCCTGGAGTTCCCGCACCGCTGAGCGTTTGAAGAGTTTGCGGTAGGTGGCCAGGGCGGAGCGCGCCCGGCGGGTCGCGGAGCGCATCTTGTGGACGGAATCCGGTGTGCCCGTCCGCACACCCGGATCATTGGCGATGAAGTCGCCAATCCGCGCGTCTAAATAGGCGGTCACGACGTCGACCGCCGGTCCCTTCTTCCGGGGCTTTGGAGTCCGGGGACTGAACTCGGCCGGCCAGGCATCGCCCAGGGCACGGGCGATCTTGGAAGGATAAGCGGAGTGGCCGGCTCCGGTAGCCGTCAGAGTTGCGGCGGCAGCCTCAAAGAGCCCCGCTGTGCCGTGGACGAGTTCGAGCTCCCATTCACGCCAGTCGACGGCCGGCCCCGGCGGCCGCAGGGCCTCGGCATGAACGTGGTCGTCGGCGAAGTCGGCCAAATGCTCACCGCCCGGCCCGTAAAGCCGGTAGGTGGTGCGCCGCGTACTCAGCCGGGCGACGGGCACGAGTTCGTCGCCCCGCATGAGGACCTGCAGATGGTCGGACAGTTCTTCCGGAACGGTCTCCGGCTGCCCCAGCGGCGCATGGATCTCCTCCCGCTGGTCCGCCCCGGCGGGAAGCTTGAGGTGCCAGCCCTCGTCCGCCCCGCCCGTGCGGCGCCGCAGGGTGATGCGCCGTGCCGCGAGGACCAGGGCCGGAGTATCGAAGTACACAGCCTCAAGCTGATCCGTCACAGGCTCCGCGACGTGGTCCACACCCTCGATTTCCTGCAGATCCGGCAGCGCCGCAGAGGTCCCGGCGTCGTACTTTTGTTCCGTTTCAAGTTTTCCCGTGGTGTCCATGGCGGTCAGGACTCCCCGCGGGACGCGCGTTCCCGCGGCAGCGAACTGATGGGCCTGTTGATGACCGCCATGGCGGGCCTCCCCTATCGGCACCGCTGGAACATGGACATGATCTCCGGCGGGCGTGTCCGGCCGGTGCCTTGGCCCGGTGCGCCTAGCCCGATTCTAGGCTCTGCGCGAATCGGTCACCAGACCGCCTATGGCGGGCCGGCCGTTGACAACGTCCGTCGCGGCTTCACCTAGGGCCAGAGGCTCGCAACACCAGCGAGACCGGGGACCTCGACGGGGGTGCTCGTGCCGGCAGTGGTGCCGTTGCCGAGCTGCCCATGGGGGCTTGCACCCCAGGCCCGGACGGATTTGTCGCTCATCAAAGCGAATATTGCGCGTCCGTTGACCGTGATGGATGTGACGCCCGTAAGTCCTTTGACCTGGACGGGGGCACCGGTGTAGCTGGTGGTGCCGTCACCGAGCTCGCCGAGCCTATTGTTGCCCCAGGCGCGGACGGTGCCGTCGCGCAGCAGCGCGTAGGCGGCGGACTCGCCTGCCGCGATGGAGGCGGCCCCAATAATGCCCTTGACCGGGATAGGCGTGCCGGCGTCGTCGTTGGTGCCGTTGCCGAGCTGGCCGTACCCGCCGCTGCCCCAGACGCGGACCGTTCCGTCCTTCAGCAGTGCGTAGGCGGTGCCTTTGCCCGTCGCGATGGAGGCCACGCCGGCGAGGCCGGCGACCTGGACCGGCACTGTGCTGTCGGTCATCGTGCCGGTGCCGAGCTCACCGGAAGTGCCGCTCCCCCAGGCGCGGACGGTACCGTCGCGCAGCACCGCATAGACCACCACATACTCTGACAGGCTGACCTTCAACGACGTCACCCCGCTGAGACCCTTGGCCTGGACGGGGATGCTGCGGCGCTCCGTCGTGCCGTCGCCGAGCTGGCCGAATTGATTGCCGCCCCACGCGCGGACGGTTCCGTCCAACAGCCGCGCGTAGGCGGTGCCGTTGCTCGCCGTGATGGAGCTGACGCCGGCCAGGCCCTGGACCGGGACGGGCGTGCTGCTGTCGGTCGTTGTGCCGTTGCCGAGCTGGCCCCTGGAGTTCTCTCCCCACGCCAGGACGGTCCCGTCCGCCAGCAGCGCATAGGCAGTGCCGCCGTCCGCCATGACCGACACGGCTCCGGTGATGCCCCGGACCCGGACCGGAACGCTCGAGTCGTAGATGGCCATGCCGCTGCCGAGCTGGCCGTACGAGTTGCTGCCCCACGCCCAGACTGTGCCGTCAGCCAGCAGTGCATATTTGGTAGCGGCGCCCTGTGCGGCCATGGCCACACCCGACAACCCCGAAATGCCCACAGGCAAGCTGCTAAACGGCGCTGTGCCACTGACGCCGAGCTGCCGGTCGTAGTTGTCGCCCCAGGCACGGACAGTCCCGTCCGCGAGCAGAGTGAAGACCGAGAACGCAGTGGCGGTGATGGAGGTGGCGCCGGAGATCGTCTTGACCGGGCCGGGGATGTTGCGGTCGGCGTGGGTGCCGTTGCCGAGCTGGCCGACTCGGTTACCGCCCCAGGCGCGGATTGTCCCGTCGTTTAGCAGCGCGTATGCGCTGCCGATGGCGGCAGTGACGGCGCTAACGCCGGTGAGCCCGTCGACCTCGACTGGCACGTTGCTGTCGCCGGTGGTGCCGTTGCCGAGCTGGCCGTACCAGTTGCCGCCCCAGGCACGGACCGTCCCGTCCAACAGCCGCGCGTAGGCAGTGCCTCCTCCGGCCGTGATGGAAGCGACCGCGTTGAGTCCTTTGACTTGGACGGGAACGTTGCTGTTGCCGGTGGTGCCGTTGCCGAGCTGGCCGCTCGAGCCATAGCCCCAGGCACGGACGGTCCCGTCTTTCAGCAGCGCGTAGGTGACTCCACCGTCAGCCGTGAGCGTCGTGACGCCGGTGAGGCCCTGGACCTGGACCGGAGTGCGGCCGTCGTCTGCGCCGCCGCCGTTGCCGAGCTGGCCCCCGTTGTCGAACCCCCAGGCGCGAACGGTTCCGTCGTTCAGCAGCGCGTAGGCCGTGGACGACCCGACAGCGATGGACCTTACACCGGTGAGCCCTTTGACCTGGACGGGCACGTAGCTGTTGACGGTGGTGCCGTTGCCGAGCTGGCCGCCCCAGTTGTAGCCCCACGACCGGACCGTCCCGTCCTTTAGCAGCGCGTAGGCGGCGCCGGAGCCTGCGGTGAGGGCGGTAACGCCGGTGAGGCCCTTGACCTGGACGGGACTGCTGCTCGCGTAGACCGAGCCATTGCCGAGCTCGCCACTCGTGTTGGAACCCCAGGATCGAACGGTCCCGTCCTTCAGAAGCGCATAGGCCGTGGACCAATCGGCGGCGGTGGACGTTACGCCGGTGAGGCCGCTGACCTGGACAGGCGTTGTGCTGCTGCTGGTGGTGCCGTTGCCGAGCTGGCCGTACTCGTTCGAGCCCCACGCACGCAGGGTCCCGTCGGACAGCAGCGCGTAACTCGTACCCCCGGCCCCTGCAAGGGCTTTGGCTCCCCTCAGCCCGCTCACGGCAGCCGGGGTGGAACGGTAGGGCGTGGTGCCGTTGCCGAGCTGGCTGAAGCGGTTGTCGCCCCAGGTGAGAGCCGAGTTTCTGGATGCCCCGGGCAGGTAGTAGCCGGAGACGTCGGCAATGAGATGGGTGGTGCCGTAGGAGCGGTTGAACAAGGTGACCTTGCCGTCGGCGCCGACGGGTACGGTGACGGAGTTCGCGACTGTCTGGCCGGCGAGGAAGTTCACGTTGGACGAA